>JANQLP010000166.1 GCA_028280515.1 Hyphomicrobiales bacterium | reverse complement strand
CGCTGGCCGCGCCACGAAACGACGGTCGCAAGATGTTGATCGTCGGGGCGATCGATGACGACACACTGCTCGCTGCCGTGTTGGCCGGCGTGACGGACGGCGCCACTGTGGGGGCCTGCCTGGCAGGAGCGTGTGGTGCGTCGGCGCAGACGTGGGCGGTACGACAATGCGCCGCACTGTGGGATCGGCTGTGCAGCGAGGCGGCGGGGGTCCGGTTTCGCCTTACCGAAAAAGGCTGGAACGGCGTCGCATTCGAGGAATCAACCATGACGGCATGGACGCCGGCTGAGCACGGCTTGCTGGCGGCAATGCCGCAACGGCTGGTGGAAGGGCACCATTTAGATGCAGCGCTCAAGACCATTGGTGCCCTGGACCGGCGGCTCGCCGATGAAACGGACCGGTTACGGGCGGAGGCCCGCGAACGCAAGGTAGCCCTTCGGAGCGGCCTTTTCGCAAACGCCTACGTCGGCCAGTCCGTCGCAACACCGGGCATCACGCGGATTTGCACGGGCCTGCATGGCGGTCTTTTCCGGACTGTAAGTGAGACGTTAGAGCGGACGATCGAACGACGATTGGCGACAGGTTGTCTGTCACCGGGACAGCTCTATCTGCTCTTGGCTTTGAGCCGCGGGACCGAGATCGCCGCACCCCTGATTGCAGCGACCATCGAAACGCATTGGCCGACAGCACCCTACCATCTCCGGCTGGACCTATTGGACGCGGCTCGGATGTCACGGTCGGCGAGCGACGATGAACGCGCGTCGCTGATCGCCGCCCTCGAAGCGCTGCCCGAGCCCGGTCACATTTTCATCTCGAGCATGATCGTGGAAGCGCTGCAAGGTCTCGGCGCGCTCGAAGACTCCGAGCGCGAACACGTCACGGTGGTCCGTGAGCAGGTCGAGCAATGCCTTGCCGATCCCAAAGATCCCGACCGGCAGGCTCTCGCCTATGGTCTCTATTCCGCGCAGTTCGATCACCCCTATGCCGGCGCTTATTGCGAGGTCATCGGCGACCTATCTGAGGACGAGCGGAAGGCAATGTTCACCATGGCGACAGACGGCGCCGGCGATACGGCGTTCTTCCTCGGCCCACTTCTCATGGAACTGGCGTCGTTCGGCGACCCGGGCGTTGGCAGCAGCATCGCCCGTTGGACGGGTTTGCCGCCGAAAGTCTGCCCCATGCCGCAGGATGCGATTGCCGTCTTTGTCATCTCCCATATCGTCCTCGCACACCTCGGATGTCCCTTGCCGAACCGACACGGTGATGGCATCGAGCCGCCGATGCAGGCGCTAAGCGCCTGTGGCGCCATCCTCTACTGGTGCAACCGTGCCGATCTCGACGAGGCGGCGAAACGGCAAGCTTGCGATACCGCGCTGCGGATACTCGCCGGGGACGGCTTCAGCACGGCGCTGAACGTGATCCGACACTGCGAGCATGCTCTTATCGAAGGTCTGCACCGACTTCCGGGCAACGCACCAATACAGCGCTCCATTCTGAGCCGGTTCCCAGCCGAGACGGCTGATATCTGTCGCCGCGCCTTACACGATGCCGACAGTCAGACCGGCTATTTCCAGCACTATTTCGATTTCGGCCGCCAGCAAGACCTGACGTTCGCAATGGACGTGCTTGCCCATCGTGGCGACAGCACGGAACTGGGACTGATTAAAGGCTATGCTGACGATAACAAGCTCGGAAAGCAGGCGATCGAGGCGGTGAAGTTGCTCGAAGAGCGGCTAGGCGCGTCATGACGGCCAGGAGGATTTGAAGCCATATGATTACCTCGTCCTTCACCCATCTCCTCGAAGAGAACTTCAGGTGGCCAGCTATCGATGACAAGCTGTTCATAAACAGCCGGCCTACGGGGCTGTTCTTGGCCACCATCCCGGGGAGCGGCTCCATCACCTGACCGGCGGCTACAAACTCGCCGCCGATCTGCTCGTCGAGCAGGCAGAAGCGCAGGCGTGGCGGCGGCGGAAACTAGTCTACCCAATCGTCTTCTGCTACCGACATTACCTAGAGTTGACGCTCAAGCCTTTCCTTCAGCAGCATGGACAGCTTGGCGAACTCACTTCATCCTGGAACCATCACAGACTCGAAGATCTCTGGCGTGACTACCGGACATTGCTTCGCGCCGTGGGCGAAGAGACTTCCGAGGAGCAGGGTACCGGCGTAGTCGAGCAATACGTCGCCGAGTTCGCCAAGATCGATCCCGCCTCGGATGCGTTCCGCTATCCGACCCGCCGGCGAGGACAGTCGTTCGGCAGCCAGCTCGTGATGCTGGATCTGATATCTCTTCGCAACACCATGCAGGGCATAGAGAACTACTTTCTCGCAGCCGACGGATTCCTCCACAGCCCGACAGAGGGTGACTCATTGGCCCCTTAAGTCGAACGAAGAAAGCGGCCCGGATGGGGCCGCTTCTTCGAGCACCTCCGGGGTGCTGCTGTCGATGGTTGCGGGGGCAGGATTTGGACCTACGACCTTCCGATTATGTGCCATAAGTCCAGTTGCCATACTCTGATCGAAGCTGGAAAATCAGGTGATCATGATCAACTCCAGGCCAGCATTTAGCTGTGTGATCATTAGACTCGCCAGCGACGTACCAACAGATGTTGTTAAGCTACTATTTTGCCGTCCCCCCAATTGACAAGTTCCATCTCAGACACTGCACGCCCGCAGGTCAGATCTTGTCCTTATACTTCTTAAGTAAAAATCAATATCGATCGTGTCAATACTTAAAAAATACAAACGCTCATGTAACACTGCTGCCAAATTTGCAAATATATGCATTGAAACATCCTATGGTATAATTATTATTTATTCACGATAAACAATATGCGCCATTTTGATCATTACTTTCACCCCAAGTCAAGTTATGCCGATACTGTGTCTTCCGGAGGGGGTGGAAGCGTGTCCTTTGCGTATGACTACGAGGGAAATAGAAAATACACCAATGCAAGCGAGCGGAAACGGTTCCTGAAAGCAGCACGCCTTCACCCCGATCGGCGCGTGCGTACCTTTTGCCGTGTTCTCACCTTGACCGGCGCACGGATTTCCGAAGTACTGGAGTTGACGCCACGGCAGGTTGACATTGACGCAGGCGTCATCGTCATCAAGACGAAGAAGCAACGCAAGAGGCGCAGCGATCAGGCACGGCCAGTGTTTCGTGCTGTGCCAGTCCCGCGTCAGATACTCCGCGAACTCGACCGAACCCATGATGTTCGCAAGGCCCGTCGCGACGTTGAGAATATCGACAGCCGCATCTGGCCATGGTGTCGAACAACAGCATGGAAGCGGGTCAAAGAAGTTATGCACAAAGCAGGCATCAGCGGCTTGCACGCTTGCCCAAAAGGACTGCGGCACGGCTTTGCCATTGGTGCGCTCACGTCTGGGGTGCCGGAGATCACGCTCAAGAACATGCTAGGCCATGCGCGCATAGAGACGACCATGATCTACAGCGAAGCTATCGGCGCTGAAGCTCGCGATATAGCCAGACGCATGTGGAAGCCACTGCTCGACTAGCAGTCAGCTGCTCATTCGGATTGTCATACAGGCGTCGATCAGAATGCGTTGCCTAAAAAAGACGGTGTATCTAGGCAATACAGACCTGCAATCGGCGACATCAGCCCTAGGTGGCGGCGCACCCCGTTTGAGGAACCGGTCGTGAGGCTTTCAGTGATCCAAGCTCCGATCAATCAAGTGACTGTGACGCCTGACAAGGAAAGGCTGTTGGCGACGCGGGTGAGCAACCTCCCCGGCATACAGTCGCTAGCGGGAGCAAGAAGACGCCCCCTGTGAGACAACGCACCAAGTCTTTCGCACATTGCCAACGTGAGCGGCTCCTTTGAGACTTGATGAGAGGAGCACAGGGAATGGAAGATCACGAGAAGTCGAAGCCGATGGGGCAAGTGATTCAGATCGACAAGGCCCGAATACGAGATCACCTTGGTGAGATGGCTCGGGGCACGGTCGAGGAAGCGTTGAACGCGATGCTGGATGCGGAGGCGGATCGGCTATGCGGGACGGGTCGCTATGAGCGGGCGGAAGGCCGCAAGGACATGGGCGCCAGCAGCTACGAAGGCTCGCTGGAGACAAAGGCAGGACCGGTTCGGCTGAAGATGCCGAAGCTTCGACGGCAGGCTTTCGAAACGGCGATCATCGAGCGCTACCAGCGCCGCGAGAGCAGCGTGGAAGAGGCCCTGATGTGGGAGGCAAAGCACTTTTGCGGTTGGTATAACGCGCGCTCTCCGACCGAGGGCTTTGCTGACCTGAGCGTTCCCGACATCGACGCCTATATGGACATGCAGGCGCCAGGACTGACCCGGAAATCACTCAAGGATGTCGCCGAGCGAGTCCGGGGAGTCCTGAAATACCTTTATCGAACCAGTCACACCCCAACCAGCCTTGCGCCGCACGTCATCGCTCCGTTGCCCTACGCCTATTTGGGCATCCGCTCTGCGCTGACCCCTGAGCAGATCGCAGCTGTTCTGGAAACCGCTGTCTGACGTCAGCGCCTACGGGAGCGATCATTGATGACGCTATAGAGCGCCGTCTGGCACGCATCGCCTGCCAAGCTCTCCATGGGGTCCGCGTCATCGAGCACCCGGCTGCGCGCCTCGTTGTCCATCTCACCAACCGCCTGGAGCAGCGGCTTAACGATCTGCTGCTCGGGCGCCTTTCAGTTTGCGGGCGTCGGCAGCTCGATCCCGGTGGCGTCGAAGTAGGCCTGCAGCGACGAGGCAGACGTTTTGCGGATGAAACTCGTCGCTGAAGCCATGGTCTCTCTCCTCAGCCCTTGATGTTGCGGGGATCGTTCCCGTGTGAATCGGACTGGCTGATCCGGCCATCCTGATTGTGGATCTTGAACTCCGTGCCGGCGTTGCGGCTGATCTCTCGCCCCCGGTCTACCGCCTCCCGCTTGGTGTCAAAGTGACCACTGCTCCGTTCGGCGCGGCCGCGGCGTACGTCCCAACCGCCATCCGGATTGGGAACAACATGATGGGTACCAGACCCTTTGCGCTGTGCCATATTGGCCTCCTATATCGTGTTTGCGCTAATATGAGTTCGCTATCACGAACTTCTGCGGAAGATAGGCATTGTACATATGGCGTGTCAAGGACTAGATGTATCGTGAAAACGAACTCCGATGCGTGGAGGAGAACCCCATGCCAACACCCTTGGGCGAGCGCGTGCGCGCATTGCGACAAAAACGCGGCTTAACTCTGGAGAGGCTTGCGGAGCGTGTGGGCTCCAGCAAGAGCTACATCTGGGAGATCGAAAACAAAGATGTCGCCCGCCCCTCGGCAGAAAAGCTGGCGCACATCGCCACCGCACTGGACACCACCGTTGAATACCTCCTCGCCGGAGACGGCGGTCGGGGAGAGGAGAATGCCGAGGACATCGCTTTCTTCCGGAAATACAGAAAGATGGATGCCCCGGCAAAAGAACGCCTCCGCAGAATCCTGGATGCACTGGACGAGGACTGATGCCGAACGGGAATCGGAAGTCCCCTCAGAAAGAGGCAAACAGTCTTTCGGTCTTGCTTCGTCATGTTCTGGGAGAGGACCGCTTTCCCGTCGACGTCGAAGCCCTCGCCCGAGAAGTATCGAAGAACAACGCCGATCCGATCGGCAAGATAGTGGGTGGGGACCTCCCTGGCTTCGAGGGAATGCTCCGACCGCATACCAAGCGACCGGAATGGCATATCGTCTACAATGAAGATCCACGCTACCGAGGCCGGGTTCGTTTCACGATCGCGCATGAGTTCGGTCACTATCAACTGCATCGCCCGGCCTTAACCGACAGCGACTACGCGAACGGCTCCCTCCAGCGCAACACCGGCTTCCAATGCAAACCTCTGCGTTCGAATGCCTGGCAAGATGAGGAACGGCAGCGCGAGGAAGAGGCCGACACCTTCGCATCTTTCCTGCTGATGCCGCTCGATGACTACCGAGCACAGGTCGACGGCCAGGAGATGACTGTCGACCTCGTGAACCACATTACGGTTCGCTACGGGGTCTCTCTGACCGCCGCCTGCCGTAAGTGGATCGACTTCACGGAGAAACGTGCTGCCATGATCGTCGCGCGGGAGGGCCTTGCGCTGTGGGGCCGTGCCAGCAAAGCCGCCCTTAAGAGTGGAATCTTCATCCGATCAGGCATGCCGATCCCCGACGACGCGTTGGCGGCCATTGGCGCTGACGAGCGGGGTTTTACGTCTGACAGCCCCATCGGGCGTCCAGCAGGCATCTGGCGCTTCAGCCGTGGATCCGAGCCAGTCCGAGAGTTGGCGATGGTCTCCGAGCTCCTCGATATGTCGCTAACGATCCTTCAGTTCGAGGATTCTGTCGACGTCGGAGAGAGCGAAGACGAGGACCTGTGGGACACTTACGACCAGTTTGCTGCCGGAGAAGGATCATGAAGTCGATGTCCTTGTCGAGCTTCGGGGGTCACGACGCAAATACCGACACCCAGCAGTTTCAAAGCCCCCAAGACATTAAGATCTGTGAATGACGAAAGAGCACGAATTCAAAACATGGCTCGAACAGGGCGGCGCTCAAACGGAAGCAGGACACAATTCACGCGCATATGCGATCCGAACCATCGAACGGAATCTTGCCGCGCTCGGTATGCCGTATCAGGACCTCAACGAAGCATGGGAAGCTGACAGGTTCGAAGCGCTTCGCGAGCGTTTGCGGAAAATGCGGGAGGACGCTCGCGACGGCGGGCAGGATTATCGGATCCTGATGCCGGACTCCGACACCCCCCATAACAGGCTCTCCAACTGGGGAACCTGGTTGGGGCAATATGGGCGGTTTCTGGCAGGTGACCCTCCGGCAGCCGCGAAGGACGCTGATCGGATACGGCAATACGTCCTCGAGCACTACATCGAGCCCGCGCGGGAGGAAGATCGCGACCACGTCGAAGTACTCGTCCGCGACGTGAACGAGGCGCTCGGCCTCAAGGAGGCGTGGCCGAATATCTGCCAGGCGCTCGGCGGGCGGATGTTCCAAGACATGGCGCAGGTTCCTGAACCCGAACGGATTGGAGGGAACCAAAGCTCAGCAACCAGGTTCCGCTTCGATTTTCGGGGGCGGCTCATCAGCCAATCGGCACTTGAAAAACTTCGCGAGATGTTCCTCGCCCTTTGCCCCGACTTCCGGGACTTTGTCGAACCTGGCAGCGGCTGGGCCAAAGGTGAGAAAGCCTACAAGGTCGCTGCAATCGATCGGGTCCGGTCGGCGCTCGCCGAAAACGCAACTGACGAAATCCTCGGCAAGAACGTCTTTGAGATACTGAAGACGGCCGCGAAGAACGGCCCTCTAGTCCGATGGCAGACCGAGGACGCAATTGCAAAAAATGCGGCCGACTTGCTCGCAGAGTTTTACACCGTCATTGGTCGGCTGATCCGATCCGAGGAATCGCCGGAGATTGCCTTGGCAACGGCGCATGACGCCCTCCAAGCGCTGCGCGCGCGTGGTGCGACCTCGCTCACGTACGGCGAACGGATCAACATCCTGTCGTCGGCATTAGCCATGGTGCGACCGGGTGAGATAGCGCCTCTGAAGATCGCTCGGATCAACGAGGCGTGGGAAGAACTGACCGGTGCAAAACTGTTCGTCGAAGCCAAGGCAGATATGGCGATGGACTATCAGCGCCTCGCCAACGGCTTCACAGAGATCTTTGAGATCATGCGCGACGAGTGGCGTTGGGAACCGCAGGACTGGCTCGATATCCAAGGATTCCTTTGGATCGCCAACGACAAGACCATCTCAGCACCGGTGGAGTCAGACAGAGCCGCCGAAAAACGTGAACGTCCGGAGAAGTTGATGTCGATTTCGCCCGTCAACCTTATTCTCTACGGCCCGCCCGGGACAGGGAAGACCTTCGCCACCGCAGCCGAGGCGGTGCGGTTGTGCGGCGAACCGGTCCCGGAAGATCGCGCCGAGCTCATGGCGGTCTACCAGCGGCTGTTGGTAGCCGGCCGCATAGAGTTCGTCACCTTCCACCAGTCGTTGAGCTACGAGGAGTTCGTCGAGGGTCTGCGACCGGAGACACAGAGCGCAGAGGGCCAGGAGCTGGACGCTGAAGAACTAGATACAACCGGTTTCCGCCTCAAGGTCGAGGATGGCATTTTCAAGCGGATCTGCGAACGGGCTCGCTTGGATTCAGGTGAAGGTTCGGGCGATCGCCGGCTCGATCGCACGCATCCAATCTTTAAGGTTGCCCTCGGAAGACGGCTCCAAGAAGAGGAGCACATCGAGGACGCTCTTGACGCCAACGAAATTCGCCATGGCTGGAGTGAAAAGATCGATTGGTCGGATGATCGGTTTGAAGACTGGGCGGAAATCAAGACCGAGTTGGAACATCGGGCTGGCAAGGAGGTCAGCGGCCATGCTGGCGAGCTCGTCTGCACCTTTTCATTCCGGTCGGATATGCAGGTGGGTGACTACGTCGTGGTTTCCGATGGGCGTGACAGAATGCGCGCCTTTGGCACGATCGCGAGCGACTACTTCTTTGAGGCTGATGCCGAACACCATCCTCACCGTCGGAAGGTCGAATGGCTCTGGCGCGATGACCAAGGAACGGAGCGCGCGAGATTTTATCCCAATGGTTTCCGGCAGCACACCGTCTACAAGTTGAAGGGCACTCTGGTCGACTGGGATGGATTAGAGGGAATTGTTTTCGGCGTGGACAAATCGATCCCTGCGGAAAGCGCTCGCCCCCACGTCTTCATCATCGACGAGATCAACCGGGCGAACATCTCCAAGGTCTTCGGCGAGCTCATTACGCTTCTAGAGCCCGACAAGAGGCTTCGGGCTGAAAACGAGATCCGGCTCACGCTGGCCTATTCTAAGCGGCTTTTCGGCGTGCCGGCGAACCTCCATGTGATTGGCACAATGAACACCGCGGACCGTTCGATCGCGCTTCTCGACACCGCACTCAGGCGCCGCTTCACCTTCCGCGAGATGATGCCCGCTGCATCCGTCCTCATGGAAGCTGCCCAGAAAAGCGGGATTGACCTGCAGCGACTCCTATCCACGATCAACGAGCGGATCGAGTATCTCTACGACCGCGAGCATCAGATCGGTCACGCCTACTTCACTGCGTGCCGCTCCCGAGCTGATGTCGACGTGGTCATGCGCCACAAGGTTATTCCGCTCCTGGCGGAATACTTCTTCGAAGATTGGGCCAAGATCGCAGCAGTTCTCGGCGATCTGGAACCCCACGAGGGTCCGATCACCGGTGGCTTTCTCAAGCGCTCGATCTTGAAAGCGCCTCCGGGCCTTGAGGATGGTGACGCGCTTCCCAGGTTCCGTTGGGAAGTGCGCTCGGAGGATGAAGGGTTCGACTACGGGAAGTTGGCGGGAACATGATCCGCCGAACGATCCGCGAATGGGAGCGCATCGACTACAGCTCTGACGACGCCGAGATCCCCGAGGCGCAGGCAGACCGCCTCGCCGCGGTCGCGCGAGCCACGGCCTTTTCTGGTCGCGGGGGTGAGGGTGTGCTGGAACACGGGCGCAAAGGGCTCCGCGCACGTGGCGTCGTTGGTGTCATTGCCACACCTGAGTGCCAGCTCGAAATTCTCCCGAAGATCGAGGGGGGAGGCGAGACTAACGTTTCGGACGCGACGCTTCGTGCTCGACTCATCCATATGCTCTCGGTCACTCATGATCTGCCAATTGAGGCCGGGGCCATGACGCAGCTCGGCTGGCAGCGCGAGACAGTGCTTGAACTGCTGATCCGTCTGTTCTGCGCGAAGCTCACGGATGCGGTGCGCCAAGGGATGGCGCGCCACTACCTGGAGCATGAAGATGACCTGCCCGCGCTTCGGGGTCGCCTGGAAGTGACACGGCAATTCTCCACGCTCGCGGTCTCGCCACAGAAACTCGCGTGCCGTTTCGACGCTCTCTCGCCAGACATCGCGCTGAACCAGGTCATGCGGGCAGTGGTCACGAAGCTGTCGCGCCTGACCGCCGCACCGGACAACCAGCGCGCGCTGCGCGAGTTGAGTTTCGTGTACGCCGACGTCACAGACGTTCCGCCCAGCGCGCTTCGGTGGGATCGGATTGTTCTCGATCGCACGAACCGACGTTGGCGGGATCTTCTGTCCCTGGCGCGTCTGTTTCTGTCGGATCGGCACCAGCACACGAGCGCCGGGACCATCGACGGCCATGCGCTGCTCTTCGAGATGAATGTTCTGTTCGAAAAGTATGTCGAACGGATCCTGTCACGGGCGCTAGCTGTCACGGGCTTCCGTGTGTCGTCGCAAGGAGGGCACCGGGATTGTCTTTACGAGGGCGACATTGGCCGGTTCCGGACGCGTCCGGACCTGATCATCCGACAAGACGAACGTATCGTCCTAATCATAGACACGAAGTGGAAACGTATAACTCCGAGCATCGACGATCCCAAGCAGGGTGTGAGCCAAGCAGACGTGTATCAGTTGATGGCTTATGGTCAGCTGTATGACTGTCCAAACGTCATGCTGCTCTATCCGCACCATGCCGATCTGCCGCTCGATCCGATTCATCGGCGCTATTCGATCGCGGCGCAGGACGCGAAGGAGACCCTAGTCCTGGCGACGCTGGATCTCGCTGGCCCACTGGGTGATCACAAAATGGCACTACGGCAACTGATCAATGAATGCCTAGCGAACGCTTCTACGGTGGAAGCACACGCTAACAGGGCGAAGGTCCTTGCTTCCTCCCGGTGAACATTCTCATCAGAATGAAGGACTTCGCGCCCGCTTGCTTCCACTGTGTTTCCACAGGTGCGACGGAGTAGTTTTCGTGAGTGTCAAAGAGATCGTAACCTATTGAAGCAACGAGATTATTTTGGATGAACGGGCAGGAGGCCAGTTCTATTTGCTGGTCCTCGCACTGCAGCTCCGTCCCCTTTCAGCCCAAATCTCGTCATGATGTGACGAAACCCGTCATGACGTGACGCGGGCTGCAGCATCCGCTTTTGGCTCAGCCGCCTCGGAAGCTCAATTGCGCGACGCACAGCTTGAATCAGATGAACGATCGGATCGCGGTTCACCCGATGCGATGTTGGTCAGGCCATCAAGCCGAAGTCGCTTCCCCGTCGTCGCCTGATTTCCCCTCAACCAACTCATCCCGTGGATCAACGGCAAAGACGGTCGGTGACGTCCAGGGCAGCGAAGCGAACCCGTCCTTGTCTCTGTCGGCAGGCACTTCTTGGCGCGTGATGCGATACAAAATGAACAACGCCATGCTGCCGTGAATAACCGCGGTGTAGAGGAACAGTCTGTCGCAACCGAATTCTGACATCGGCACAGCCGCTGGCAACGGGCCAAAGCTGCCTGACGCCTGAGACCAACGCAATCTCATCACAGACCCCCATAACATGACAGTGCTGGCATTTGGGCTGTTGGCGCCTGGGTAAACAGAATGGCGCATTCTGTTCACAATTACGTGAGAGATGCCTAATGTTCGTCGATGTACCGCCAGAAAGCGGCGGCTTGGATTGCCGCTCGAACCGACCGGAAAAAGGAGTAACGCTGCCGCAAACCCGCAACAACGGGTCCGCAGCGCGGTGGCACGACGCCTGGATAACGAGGCGATGGCCATGCACCTGCTTACGGATTCCATCTGCGCTGCTGCTGTCCGCTGCCGCTCTGGCATTGGCTTCATGTATGGACGCGGATGGCAAGTCACCGGCGGCAACTGCTGCGGTGTCACCTCCCGCATCGACCACCCCAACACCGGCGACAGCCGCGACCACGATACCAGCCTTCTGCGCGCCGGCTTTCGCCAAGATGCAGCGGAAGGCAGGCGACGGCACAACCACCCTCACCGGCTGGAACATGTGGGGCGGTACGGACATCTGCAGCACCATGGCGCTACAGAACGCAGTGATCGCCAATGGTCGTTTGCAAGCGACACTCGTCGTTGCGCATGAGTCGAGCCTTACTGCAGCCGACTACCCCGCCGAAGCGCACAGCATCGACGTGAAGACGGGTGAGGAGTTCAGTTTCCGCACCCTGAGCAGCGAGGCAATTGCCAGGTTCGCTTTCGACGACAGCGGCAACATTACCGAGATGTCGGCCAAGGCGTATGTGAATGGCTACGGCCTGATCACCGGCGATTTCGTCATCAACAAAATCGCCGAGCTCACCGCGACGCAGTAGGTCCGGCCGGTGATCAATTCCGGCAGCTTTGAAGCCGACGATCAAAAAGCCAACACCGGAGATACGCCCGCAACGACGCCACGGACAGGCGTTCCGTCGTGCGCAAAAAGAGAAACGAAGATGACCCTAGCGACCCATATGCATGTGTTTATCGTTAAACAGGCGATAGCATTGGCAGACCGCCTGAAACGCCCACGTGCGCAAATCGGCAAAACGCCGGAAATGCCCAACGTCGCTGCGTGCGTGTCCAACGATAGCGGTTGAGACGCGCCAATGCCCCGGTCAATGCAATGCAATCGCGGGCTGTTCGCCGCGCTTATCATGTGCACCGCCACAATTCTTGGCGGCTGCGTGACCGTTGGCGGCGGCGACGCCGATGCCGTCTCGGGTTCGGCGGGAGCCGCCGGCAACACAGGCACCACCGAGCTCAGGCGTTGCGACGAGCCAGTCGGCACCATCGCTATCAGCGGACAGCGCCTCGACGGTCAATATCTGATCAGCTTCGGCGTTCCCCAGGATCCGCGTCCAGCGTTGCGCATGGTCCTCCAGCAAAGCGGATGCGTCGTGGTCGTGCACCGTGATGTCGCGCTGCAAGCGATGAAGAAGGAGCGCGCACTCGCCAAAACCGGCGAGCTACGCGCAAACAGCAATTTCGAGGGCGGTCAGATGGTCGCCGCCGACTTTGTCGTCATCCCGGAGATTACGTTCTCCGAGAGCAATGCCGGTGGCGCCGGCGTGATGATCGGCTCGGTCGCCGGCGCATTCATCCCCTTCGGCGGGCTCGTTGGCGTGGCCGCCGGCGGCATGAAATTCAAGGAAGCGCAGGTCCTGCTTACCCTCGTCAATGCCCGCACCGGCGTCCAGGAAGCGGTGGCTTCAGGCACCGCGTCCGGAACCTCGTTCGGTGGCCTTGGTGGCGCACTCGGCACAACGTCCGTCGGCGCAGGCGGATACATGAACACCAACCAGGGCAAGGTCGTCATCGCGGCCATGGTTGATGCGATGAACGAGCTCATTCCGCACATGGAGTAAGCATGTGGCCGCACGGCGTCGGTCGATGCGCCAGGCGTCGCCAGTTGCGGTGACACCTGCGGCGCGGCGGGACGCCCGGCCCCCGCTCGAAGGACAGATTGCAGCGGGCATGGTACAATTATCCCATGAGTAAGTTATTCGAACATGCCATCGAAGCTGTCCGTCGATTGCCCACCGAGCGTCAGAACGAAATCGCGGAAATTCTGGAAACGGCGGCTACGCAAATGTCCCAGCGCCTTTCAGAGGTGCAGCTCAAGGCTGTTGACGAAGGTCTGGCCGATGCCGCTGCGAACCGGTTCGCCACGACGGATGATGTCCGCGCCCTCTTCAGGAAATACCGGACTGCATGAGGCTGCGCCTCACCGTGCGGGCGCTTCGCGATCTGGAGAGCATCGAAGCCTACATAGAGAAAGAGAACCCGGCCGTAGCGCATTCGGTTATGAGCCAGATCGCGCAGGCATTCGACTGGCTGTGCCTGTTTCCAAACCTGGGCCGGCGAAGCGATCGCCCGGGCACGCGCCAAATGGCCATACCAGGATTGCCGCTGGTGATCGTTTACCGTCTTGCGGGCGAAACGATCGATGTCTTGACGGTGTTCCACAGTGCGCAACATCCTGACAAGAAAGCGGCCTAGTCTCGCGATCACACGCCTGCGCGCTTTTCTCTGCGTGTGTGCCGGACGTCGTCGGCATCACAAGAAATATCGCCTGAGCACTAGGTACTCAGGCGATAATCGGGCGCAATCGGAGGCGCCCTGTGTCGCTGACGCGTCATGCGTGTCGACACGTCGGTCGGTTCAGACGGCCGGCGCCAACCGGCCTGTCAGCGCGTAATCGGAAGTCCCCCGTTCCGCAATTCCGTCTCACGAAACCCGGCAAGATAGCCGGCTGCCGTGGTGGCCTTTCGCGACGCGGTGAAGATCGCCCGCACATCCGACTTCAGGACCTTGAGCCAACTGGCGACATAGGCCGCATGGTTCGGGCGCGGGACGTTCGTGATCGAGAGTTCCGCACACAGAAACGCTGAGCCGAGCTCGGCCACGAGTTCTTCCATCGCATACGCCTCGTCCCCGAACCGTCTCGAGAGATCGCGGTCGAGACGAGAACGATGCGCGGTCCAGTGCGTCAACTCGTGCAGCAGTGTCGCGTAGTAAGATTCGGTGGCCGTGCTCGCGGATGTTCCGGTGAAACGTTGGCGTGCCGGCATCACGATATGATCCTCGGACGGCGCGTAATATGCCTGCGTCCCGCCATGGCGGATATCGGCACCGCATGCGGCAACGAACGCTTCAACTTCGGCAATCGCGTCGACGGGATCGGGATCGATCGCAAACGGCTCTTCCCATCCGTCAACCTGGTCGCCGTTGAACACCCACGAGGCGCGGGCAAACAGCTGTCGTTCCTCATTGATCTCCCCCGTCGTCTCGTCACGCACTTCGTGTGTGATCTCTTTGTAAAAGACGATCGGACTTGCTTTCTCACCCCGGCGCACCTGGGCGTCCAAACCTTGCCATTGACGGTAGGTCGCCCAGTAGCCGGAGAAGAAAGATTGCGCGGCGGCCGCTGCCCACAACGAAACGGTGTTGACGCCGCGGTAGGTCTTGCCGGTCATCGCATTGGTCGGTCGTGTTTGATCGACGCCGCCGCAATGCCAAGGCATTTCGAACTTCGGCGCACCGCGTTCGATTGCGGTCACGATGTGATCGGTAATCTGCCGGTGGATGTCCCGGCGGTTTTGCTGTTGGTGCATTGCCACCTCCTTTGCAGGGCAGGAGCACCGACCCATTCAGTGCCCCTGACCCGGAGAGGAGGTGGTCCGCCGGCTCAGGCCGACTTGCGGCTCACATGCTCGAAGTGAAAGTGTGTGAGCGCCAGCGCGGCGGCGTCGAAGACGCCCATGCGCTGGTCTTCCGTCATCCAGATCCGGCGCCTGGATGGCAGCAAGGGCGCAAGCACTTCATAGTCCTTGGCGATAACCGTCGCGATTTCATGCTTGGTGAAGGCCCCTACCACCGAGAAGGCCTGGCGGATGCGGTCACGCGAGAATGCCTCAATATGGATGCGCTGCTTGCGCGCGCGACGGACAACCGTGCGAATGAGGCGCGTAACCCGTTTGCCTTTCGAGGAGCCGCCGCCGGCGATGTTCTCGACAACGAGCGTATCTGGTTCGAACCACTCCACGCACGCATCGATCTTGGCGAGATTCTCGGCGTGATCCTTGCTGGCGATCCGCTTCACACCCCAGTCGACCAGCCGCAACGGTCCTTCGAAGACGACGAAGCCAAAGCCGTATGTGGTCGGGAAGACGGCCAGGATGCGCCGTACCTTGGTGAGTTCATTGCTCATGTTTGGGAGTAGGCCCATCACGCTCCATGATCCGGCGCAGCGCGGCGAGCCGCTTCTGCGTACTCAGCGTCGGCTCGCACAGCTCAATACGCTGATAGAGCGCGTAGGCCCGCTGAATAATGGCTAATTCGACCTCGTCGTGAACGCCGGCGAACAAATCAGGAAGGCAGACATCGAAGACGATCCCATACGCCAATGCCAGGCGAAGTGCAGGGTCGCGACGCACCCATTCGTGGCGGTAAATGCTCCGGGTGCTGTTCAGGCCAAGCAGAAAGGCAACGTCGGCTTGGGAGAGCCCGCTGTGCCTGCGAAAGGAACGTAAATATGATCTGAGGTGGCGTGACATACGACGTAGCAGTCTTGCGTCGGCGCAATTTGCCGCACAAGACACCCATCAGGGTACGCGCCAGACCAACTCGATCCTAGTCGTACCAAAGCGCACAATGCGTCCTATTGTACCCCCTAGACACCTCGGCAATTCCGTTTCGCTGTGTAAAACCGGCTACAAAGCCGGTGGACTTGGTGGACGTTGGGGATGTGTTCGGAGTGTCAGGCAACGCCTCCGTTGTGCTTCAGGCACGCGCAACGGCATCATCGCCTTCGTCGAAGAAGTCCCTCAAGTCCACCACGTCCCTCTCTTGGACAGCAGACAGATCGTCGGCCTCCTCAACGCCATAACGCGCATAGAGTGACGCCAGCTTCGCAAACTCGGTGATCGGTACCGCAAAATTGCCGCGCGTCTTGCGGGTCGTCAGACCGAACCTTTGCCGGACGATCACGCCAATTGCCTTGGCGCTCAGCGCGCCATGCTCATCTTCGTGCTCGGCAAGAAACTGTGCAGCAATGTCTTTGATCCGCAGCGGCCGCTGGGGCGTCGCAACAACGAGAGCCCGAATGACGGCAAGCAGCTGCGCTTCGATCGCAAATGCCCGATCCATCGACAGGCCTTCACTGTATTCCCGCGCCAGCCCATGCAGCTCCTCACGCATAGACGGCTCGTCGGCAACAGCAATGAGCGGCGCAAATATCTGTCGTAACCGCGGTTCGATCGAGGCGTCATCAAACGGCTCAGCTGTGCTGAATGAGCCATGGTGTCGGAAGCGGTATAGAAGCAGTTTGTTGCGCAGCACCAAAGCCTCGTCGTGATACGAGGACGACAGGCTGATCGGAATATCCGCTCGTAGTCGACCGCCGCGCATGTCTTCGCTGAGGAACCGGCTTTCCAGTGCGCGATCGTCATAATTGCCGCGCGTCGCAATGATCTTCGGTCCGAACACATGGAAGGCGCGCGGGTTGAACTCGCGATCGCGGGTGATCTCGGTTCGCAGGACGGGCAGGCCGCGCACGTTGCCGTTGTTGAGTATCTTCACGATCTCCGCTTTCTCATCGGTGAAGCGGAAATCGCCCTCGTCGAGCACCAGCGTCCCGCGGAACGCATCGAGCGTGTGAAAGATCGGTGAGATCGTCGAAGCGCCACTGGCGAAAATCGGCTTGTAGCAAAGCGCACCGACGATCAGCAGGAACCGCGTTTTGCCGCTGCCGAAGTCGCCACGCAGGCGCAGGTATGGCAGTTCGTTGAAGCTGTCGTGCACCCAGGACAGCAGCACATACAGAGATGCCAGTCGCTCAAAGCGCGGCGAGACGTCGACATAGCGATGAATGTACTGGCGCACGTCGGCAATGAGCGCGGCGATCGAGCCATATTCCTCTGGGCCTGACGGCAGGAGGACGACACGATTGGCAATCAGGTTGTTGTGCGGCGAATAGGGTATGAGAGTGGCGCCACGCGCAGCAGTCACCCGCTGTTCAATGCGCCAGCGCGCGCCGTCCCAAACGGCAAAGCAAGTGCGTTTCTCCTTCGGGTCATAGAGCAGCTCGACGAGTCGGCCGTCTTCGAGCGCGGTGGAAACGATGGGCCGACCGCTCTTTCGCGGCGCCGCTGGTTTTTCCTTTTTTGCGTTTTCCATTTGATTGCACCGCCAATGCTTGGCGGCGAGGTCACCAGGTTAACGTCGATGGCAAAGGCCCAATAGGCGGCCAAAAGAGCCACTTCGGTTCAGTTTGTCCGGAGACTTGGAACCGGAACTTCTGCCTGCCACCCCGACAATGTCATGCCGTCACTTGGCGCCTTGGCCCTCGTCGGGGCGGTCAGGTATGTCGATGTCGCGCCCCATGTTCTTGAGCTCTTCCAGCAACTGGTTCCAATTTTCGCTCACGAGGTGGACCATGCGTGATTTTGAGCCGTGCGAGTCCCACATTACCTCGTAGCAGAGCCCTGTTTTCGTGGTTCGAAAACCGCTCTCGCGGGAGTAAGAAACACCTTTCGGAAAGACAATTTTCTCGAACCGTCGGCGTTTGCACGGAGGCAATGTGTGCCAATTCCGCGGGTACGCCAAAATTCTCCCGGCTGCTTCCCGCACGACCGTTGGCCTGTCAGTCAACTGTATTGCTTGAGAGTCCAAGCGATGCTTCAAATCGGCGCGCTCTGCCCGGATCGCTTCCTTGCGCGGCAGAAATTCATCGTCGCTTAGCAGGCCCTTGGCTCGCATATCGATAAGCGAGTCCAACCGAGTCTCAAGCTCCAAAGCCCTACTGGCCTCGATCTGCGCATGCTCGTGCGCCCAGCTTCGCTTTCTGGCCCAGACGTCGAGCACAGCCTCCGAAAAAGTGCCGATGGTTAACTTCGTTGGCGTGCAGCGGCGTAGCAAGTCGGTGAAGCCGCTCTCGAATGACTTCTTCGGCATGCCCTTTCCATAGTTTGGGCAGCTTTTCCTGGCGCAGTGATAGTAGGCATAGCGGCCGCCGTTGCCGCGTGACCAGCTTCCCGTCAAGGGCGCCTGGCAGCCGCCGCAAAGCACCGTCCGGCGCAAAGGAAAGTCGGGATGCTCGGCCGACCGGCGAAGTGTCGCGCCGCGCTTGCCGGACCTAAGCCAAACAACACGATCGAATTCGTCCGGCGTCAACATCGGGCGATGTCGACCTGTGTATTCCTCGCCGGACCAGGGATCGACAAGGATACCGGCATAGAACTTGTTGCCGAGGATGCGATCGACATGTTGCGGATAGAGCTTCTTCCCTTTGCGCGACGTGAGCCCCCAACTGCTTCCAAGTGCTGCCAGTTCTGTTGTCCCGCAAATTTCTTGGTCCAGACAGGTACGAAGCAACCGTTGCACCAGTTGAAAACGTTCTGGGTCAGCCTGATCCGGCTCCAGTTTCTTCAATCCACGCATCCTGTTGCGCGCACAGCAATAGCCAAGCGGCGGATACCAGGGATAGATGCCTTCACGAATCTTAGCAGCCATGCCGCGGATGACTCGTTCTCGTCTCAAGCTGTTGTCGACCTCGGCTTGTAATGCCGTGAATGTTTCGAATACCCGGCCGGCAAGCGAGTTGGGATCATCGAGCGACTTCTCCGTAGCCGAATGGATGGCGATGCCATGCTCGAAGAGCGTGCGCTTGATGTAGTAGTAGTCCATCTGAATGCGGCTTAGGCGATCGAGCTTCCAGACGATCAACGCATCAAGGTTTCGACCGTGCTCTTTGCAGAAGGCCAACAGCCTTTGGAGTTGCGGTCGGTCGGCGAACTTCGCACTTTCGCCGCGTTCTTCGAACACCTCGATGACAACGAATTCGTTCTCTTGCGCGTACTGCAAACAATCCTCGCGCTGAAAAGCCAGCGAGGTTCCGCCGATCTGCTCGTCAGAGCTCACCCGGGTGTAAATGACGGCCTTCATGGAAACAAAAGAGCGCGCCGCGCTCTATCGGACGTTAGTTATCGTCTTCTAAGTCTTTGGGATCATTATACTTCCATTCGCCGCGAAGCTCTAGCTCCCACAATTCCAAGGCAAGCTCGGCGAGTTCATAGACGGCACGGCGAAAGGCCTCCGCCTCGGTGTCGGACATTGTCGGATCTTCCGCGAGCGCTTTGATGCGTTCCAGTGAAAGCATGGTGGTTGCGTATGCCAGGACGATGAATTGGCCCAACAATGGGATCGAACGGCGTGTGAGTCGGGTCACAGCTCAAGAAGACGGGGCCGACAAGTCGGCCCCGAAGACGAAATACGAAAGTTCTTGGTGTCAGACTGCCGTCACTCTGCAGCCTCGGCGACAATCTGCCGATGACGCAACGGTTCCGGCAGCCACCGTTTGCCGGCAAGCAACTCCTCCGCACGCTGGGACATTGCATCCTTCTTCAAACTGGAGAGGTTCTCTGCCGACTGCGAAGAGATAGCCTCCGATACCGCGCGCAGGATACTCGCCTTCGACACGCGCGATAGGTAGCCAACCTTTGTCGGCTCCCACCAGTTGGCCATGTCGAGAGACAGAGCGTCCGCCAACCGGTCACTCTGACCACGCCGCTCGCCGTCGTCATTGTCGTGACGTCGATGGACTGCGTTGACCGTCGCCGCCACACAATAAGCGAGCAGATCGCTTCTGGTTTCATCACTCTGCGCAACAAGCCATTCCCACAGTTGTTTGGCCTCCGGCAACTCCTCACGCCAATGACGTTGTCGTTCCGCCATTGCACTAGCCGCCGGGCTGCCGGTAACGGTATCTGCCAATGACTTGAGATCAACGATGGCTGGACGCATATCGACGCAGAGTTCGCTCGTCGAACCATAGAAGATCCGCAAGACGAGCGTGTGCAGAAGCGCCAACAACGCGACATCTGGTTGGCCGGCCAGTTCTTCGTGAAGTGCCGCCGTGCGATGCGCTGAGAGGTCCACAAGCAATGCCTCGGAGAACCCGGCATTCATCCCGGAAGCTCCGCCGTCCTCACCGCGTCGTTTCTTGGAACAATTGGCCAAGTCGCCTTCTCCCGATGGTTCCGGCGTCACCAACCCGCGGGTAACGGACAGTTCGCCGCGATAGTCGAGTGAGACGACGGCACCTGACTCTGCCTTTTCCTCATCACTCCATTGCCGCTCTCTGCTCGACAGCTCGGAGAGTTCGGCCTCGATGCGGTCCAACTGCAATTGCTCATCTTCAGGCGCATCGTCTTCGAGCTCGCCAATCATGGCGTCATACTGTTCCGACAAGGCGTCACGTCTCTGACGCTCTTCTGAGGTGAGACCGTCTTGATCGGGCGGCACGCGGCGAAACCGGGCAAGGTACTCGTAATCATGCTCCGGCATTGCCTCGACCCAGGCCCATCCTTCCTGACGTATCGCGTCCGCCTCGGCCGAGAGCTTCTGCGCGGTCAGCTGATCGAGCAACCTGCTGTCCTCGAAATAGCCGCCGTCTTCCGGATCGAAGAGATCACGGATGATGGAACCGCCGGCAGCTTCGTAGGCATTAGCCCCCACGAACCGGGCTCGCCGATCGCTCCCATCGACCAACGAACTCGTCAGTGCGCGACGGATTGCCTGTGGGCTACGGCTGTACTCCGGTACATCGAACCAGGCCCGCTCTTGCGCCTCATGATCATCGGTGATCGAAAAGGCAACGAGCTGTTCAAGGTTCATCTCATCGGCTCGATAAAGCGCCATGAGCTTCGGGCTCACAGCAGCGAGCTTCAGACGCTGGCGCACCACCGTCTCGGAGATACCAAAGCGAGCGGCAGTGTCTGCCGTGCTGCAGCCGTCCGCCTGCAGTTTCGAGAACGCCTCGAACTGATCGGCCGGATGGATTGGTACGCGGGCGAAATTCTCCGCCAACGAAACTTCGGTAGCGTCGTCATTGTCAAGCACCAGGCACAGAACCGGCGCATCCCTGACAATACGCTTGCGCTTGGCCAGCAGCTGGAGCGCCGCTAGGCGACGTCCACCGGCCACAACCTCGTAGGTCACCTCTTTTGTATTACGACTCTTCGCTTTCCGGACGGTCAGGTTCTGCAGCAGGCCGTGGGCGTCGATGCTCGCGGCCAGCTCCTTGACGTTCTCCTTCGCGCGCGTCTTGCGCACGTTTGCCTTCGACCGCTGTAACTGGCACAGCGGCACCGATATGAGCTTCTGGCTCATCGTCGTTCTCCTGATTTGCTGATGAAGAAGACGCCAGAGAAGTGCCCGCAACTCGGATGTGCGCGGACGGCGCCGGGCGAGCCGGCATATGGCGTCAGTGGGTACGGACCTGGAAAGAACAGGTGCCGCGCCCATTGTCAGGCAAGCGCATCACAAGGCGTAGAGAGCGAAATCCGCCACTTTGGATCGCTTCTTCGGGACCACGATCGACGGGAGCGACCGGTAGCATCGCACCGTGCCGAGCCGGCCGCTTCTTGCCGACTAGTTGGACGCCTTCGTCCTTGAGATGCTCATCGAATGAAGAACGTTGAGCGCAGTGCCATCACCTATTTCGCACAGACGAACCACCGCGACGAGCGACGCATATTCGGTATCAAAGCACCGGACCGCCTGAGCCACATATATGTCATTGGCAAAACCGGAACGGGCAAGTCGACATTGCTCGAGACAATGATCCATCAGGACTTGGCCGATGGCGCGGGAATTGCGCTCATCGACCCGCATGGCGATCTGGTTGAGCGTGTCGCGCACGCTGTACCTCGGCATCGCCGCAGCGATCTTGTCTATTTCGACGTGCCGGACCGGAGCCAGCCCTATGGGTACAATCCGTTAACATACGTAAGTGAGGCGCGGCGCCCGCTCGCGGCGTCCGGACTGATTGATATCTTCCGCAAACAGTGGGACGGCCGCGCGTGGGGTGCGCGCATGGAGCACATATTGCGGCATGCAGTGCTGGCACTTCTCGAACAGAAACATGCAAGCATCGCCGATATCCAGCTTCTGCTTACCGACAAAAACTATCGCAAGGCCGTCACTGCGGATCTGCGAAACCCGCAGGTAAAGACATTCTGGCAAGACGAATACGATAAGTATTCGTACCGATATCGAGCTGAAGCCATAGCGCCGATCCAGAACAAAGTCGGCGCATACCTCGCCGATCCCAACCTGGCGCGCATTCTGACGGAACCAGAGAAGCCGGTTCGTATCCGGCGTCTGATGGATGTGGGAGGCATTCTCCTGGTCAATCTGTCCAAGGGAGAAATCGGCGACGACACGGCAAACCTGCTCGGCGGTGTCCTCGTCACCGCGATCGGTCTTGCCGCGTTCAGCCGGGCCGAGATGCCACCTGAGTCTCGACGCCCGTTCTATCTCTACGTCGACGAGTTCCAGAACTTCACGACGCTATCGTTCGCAAACATGATCGCCGAGTTGCGGAAGTTCAGCGTGGGTTTGATCTTGGCTCACCAATACCTCGAGCAACTCGATACCAATGTGCGCGCCGCGGTCCTTGGCAACACAGGGACCTTGGTGTCGTTTCGCCTGGGCGCCGAGGATGCCGGCTTCATAGCCAGGGAACTTGCGCCGCGTTTCGACGCAACCGATCTGCTGCACCTCCCCAACCGTGAGATATACGTGAAGCTCGCTATCGACGGCGCCCCATCGAAGCCGTTCAGTGCGACGAGCATCCGGCCGACCGACGTGCATTGCTAGTGTACCACCAACGTCGTGGCTTTGGAGCAGATCGAAATACAGTGGACGTCGACGGCATCGTCGAGTTGGTCGTGTGGCGATGCGCCTATCGCGTCTTTCTGAGGGAGTTCGGCCAGCGTCGCCAGGAGGCGTATCGTGTAACAATTCTTCGCCATCGTCGTCTTCCTGGCCAAGCTGGAAGACAAGATGCAGATCGCGACGCTTCTGTTCGCGACCAACAACAACCGCCGTCGCGACACGGTCTTTCTAGCCAGGGTCTCGGCCCTCGCGGCCTCCACGGCAATCGCCGTCGCCCTGGGCATGGCGGCCGAACGCTATCTGACGGCAGCCGCGCCATTGAAGTCCGTCGTCGGCCTCTGTTTCGTTCCGTTCGGACTTTGGACCATCTGGCCACACCTACGCAGCCAGTAGCCACCGGAGGTGCTGACCTTTGCCTGCGGGCGACCGTCTCGCCGAAAGAAATCTCGGACCGAACAGCCTCCGGAACGACCCAAGAACCGCCGCGGGACGCGTTCCGTCAGATAGGTAGCGGGGTGATTTGGACCTACTGACCAAGTCATTGGTTCTTGGTCCAACAGCAAAGGAAGGATCTTGGCCCGCCTTGGTTCGTCTTTGATTTGATTTGATTGGATTATGTTAGCTCGAACTGGTTGCGGGGGCCCGCAACCACCGAGACTACAATTCATCTGCTTTCGTGGTTTCGGTGTGATCGAGGGCCCGCAACCAACGATTTTTGCGCTTAATAGAGAGCGGGGTTCCACGCGCTGCAGAATAGGTGCAATTACGTTTGCGTTGTTGATCCGCTCCGTTTTCATCAGAGGCATGACCGGTTAGCCGGAGCAGTGCATGAGCAAGACCACTCGTCGCCGCGAAGACCAGACTCGGAATCGTTCAACACGGCACTATCCGCGACCGCCGAGCGCCGCCAGTCCACCAGCGCCACCTTTTAGCAAACAACTTCGCAATTCGGCCTGGTTCAACCCTTTCGCGCCGATTAGACGATGGCTCGGATCAGCTTGTCAGTCCCGGCTTCTCGCCGCCCTCTATGTCGCGCCAAGTTTTTCGGGCAAGGCCCAGGCACGAAGGCAGATTGAGTGCGCCCACCCCCAATTCATCGCAGTAGCAATAGGCCGAAACGTGTAGGGTGACAGATCATTTCTTGGATCCACCTAAATGCAGTTGATTGCCATCTACCATTAGGTGTATTTTGGACATTTTCTGCAATTTGGCTGGAGGTGTGTTGCCTCATGCGCGTTTTGCTTATTAATCCTCCGAACACTTTTGAGCCTGGTGATGATTTCTACTGCACCTTTCCACTAGGGCTTGCATATATTGCCGCAGCAGTGGAACAAGCGGGACACTGCGTCAAGGTAATCGACGCACTCGCGGGTATTGATAAGCCCAAGCTTGCCGCATGCGAGCGGGTGAAGGTCGGCACTCCCGACGCCGAACTGGCGCGGATGGCCGTGGATTATCTTCCGGATGTGATCGGCTTGTCCTGCAGCTATACTGTTCAGTTTCCCGCGACAGTTGACTTGGCGACGGCCCTTCGGGAGCATGTGTCCTGCCCGATTGTGATCGGTGGAGCGCACGGCTCGGCCATGCCGGCGGAGGTACTGAAGACCGGCGCCTTCGACTATGTCGTTGTCGGTGAAGGCGAAGTGGCTTTTGTGGCTTTGCTCGAGCGGTTGGAGGCGGGCCGTTCAGGTGCCGGCCTTCCGGGGATCGCGACCCTCACATCGGACGGAGTTTCCATAGGCGCCAAGGACTTTGCCGCCCCGGTTGATGAGTTCTTGCCGCCCGCTAGGCATCTCTTCGACATGTCAAAGTACATCAACTCACCGCACTCGCACAACGGGCACGTTCAGCGATTTCCCTATGCGACGATGATCACGTCCCGCGGTTGTCCCCTGGACTGCACGTTTTGTTCCGTCCACACGGTCTGGGGGCGCAACAACCGGCGCCGGCAAGCGAACGATGTAGTGGACGAAATCCAGCATCTGGTCGACAGATACGGGATTAGAGAGGTTCACTTTGAAGATGATATGCTTACGTTCAACAAAAATCGAATAGTCGAGATTTGCAAAGAGATTAGCCTACGAAATATAGACATCAGCTGGGCTACCCCGAATGGCATATACGTGAACACTTTGAATCGTGAAGTATTAGAGGTTATGCGCCAGTCTGGGTGTTATCAGCTATCGCTCGCGATCGAGTCGGGCAGCCCGCGCGTCCTCCGAAACATCATGAAGAAGAAGATCTCCCTCGATTGCGCACGCGAAATCGTTCCAATAATGAGGGAGTTGGGCATTGGCGTGTATTTTTTCTTCGTTATTGGAATGCCTGGCGAGACCCGCGAAGACGTAATGATGACGATCGAATACGCTAAGGAACTTCAGCCGGACGATGCATATTTCTCCATTGCGACCCCCTACCCGGGGACAGAATTGTACGACGTATGTCTTCGTGAAGGCTACGTCGACTCCGATCTTGATCTGACTCGGATCCGTCCGACCAATTCACTGATCAACACGCCGTGGCTATCGGCAGAGGACGTCCGTGACCTTAGAGACTTTGCTTACGAGGAATGGATGGCGTCGCAGCGAACTCCCGCCAAGGGCGGTCAGGCGATCGAACGACGAGTGGTCGTGAGTTCCAAGGCCTAAACTGATGGTCACAACACCGCTTGACGCCTGGGCGAATGCCAAGAGCGCAAAAGGGCGCTCGGTGACCTTTGTGCAAGTGGGCAGCAACGACGGCGTGTCCGCAGGAGGTGTTCCGGGCGTCTCGGACGATCCGATCCATCGACATGTGAAGGAAAATGGCTGGCGCGGGATCCTGATCGAACCTGTTCGTCACGTTTTCGAACGTCTCCAAACCGCATATCAAGGGTTCCCTGACCTGAAATTCCTGAACGTCGCAATCTCCAGCAACTTTGAGGAGCGCGACATTTGGCGCGTCAGGGAAGAGGCCTTGCCGCAACTGCCCTGGTTTGCGGACAAGATTTCAACGTTCCACAAATCGATCTTGTATTCCGAACTCGCGCACATTGGTGACGTAGATTCGATCCTGGTCTCCGAGCGGGTGTCCTGCATTCCCCTTTGGCACGTGCTGGAGACTCACTTTCCGAGAACGCGCATCGATCTCCTACAAATCGACGCGGAAGGGCATGACCTAGAAGTCCTGGCGTCGGCAAAACTCGATAAGCACCGGCCCGAATTCGTAATGTTTGAGCATAAACACTTACAAACCTACGAAATTGAGGCAGCAAGAAACATGCTAAATTCTATTGGATACTCGATACGATTTGGCCAAAACGACGCTTATGCACGGTTAATCACTTAGCTTGGCCGACCTGTCTGGACAGTCCTAAAGACGCGTTGTGGGAGAGTACCCGAGATGAGCGAATTGGCCGTATTCGACGGGAAGCCTGTGCGGACCGCTCCTTGGCCGACTTGGCCACGGGCCGATGAAGGGACCGAGAGGGCGCTCAAAGAGGTCCTTTATTCCGGCCGATGGGCGATCAGCGGACCGTACCGCGGCAAGAAATGCCGAGAACGGCAATTCAGCCGAATGTTCGCTGACTTTAATGGATCACGATACTGCACCCCAACGACCAGCGGAACGATGGGGCTCACCATCGCGATGCTGGCTCTCGGCGTTCGTTATGGTGACGAGGTCATCGTCCCTGGTCTCACATGGGTGGCGTGTGCCACGGCCGTCGCTTCCATCGGCGCCCGGCCGGTACTCGCCGACATCGATCCCGACACTCTTTGCATACGGACGGATGCTATCGAAGGGCTGATCACGCACCGCACGAAAGCGCTCATCATCGTTCACGCGTTCTGCCAGATCGCCGAGATCAAGGCCATCGTCGCGCTATCCCGCTACCACGGAATCCACGTTATCGAGGATTGCTCGCAAGCGCACGGCGCCCGATTGGACGGCCAACGGGTCGGCACCTTCGGCGATGTCGGCGTGTTCAGCTTCCAGCACTCCAAGGTTCTGACCTGCGGCGAGGGCGGCGCGATCATCACCGACGATTTCGGTATCTACGAGCGTACAGAGCAGTATCGCGCCGACGGCCGGGTTTTCTCCACCTATCAGACTGTCAACCATTTGGAATTGGAAGAACGCGGGGATGTGTTAGGGCAGAACTTCTGCCTCTCGGAGTTCCAGTCCGCGGTGCTCGTCGACCGGCTCCGTCACCTCGACGCTGAGAACAAGATAAGGCGCGGGAACTCAGCCAAACTGTCCGCGCAACTAGAACAGCTCGACGGCGTGACGGTGCTGAAGCCGAAAGCGAATTGGGAAGAGACGTACTACAACTATATCCTCAGGCTCGAGCCCGACCTTCTGAAGGGCAACATTTTGCGCGCGTTCGGCGTCGCGCTCTCGGCGGAACTGAACATTCAGATCACGCCGATCTACCAGCCCCTGAGCCGTCATCGACTATACAATCCTTCCAAGTTGACGCGTGTCTCCAGTTCCGATTTGTCGGACAAGGCGTGGACCCCCTCCGGCTATCAACTTCCTTGCGCGGAACTGGCGAACGGTCACTGTTTAGCGATGCCGCATCCTCCGTTGATCGCCGACGCGCACGAGTTGGATGCAATCGTTTCGGCGGTCGACAAAGTCGCACGGCACGCGGACGAACTAGGCAGTCTTGCCGACGTTAACCCAAACGCCGCCTTCTAGCGACATCTCCACGGCGGTTCGAGCATGGAAGGCGACGATGGACGACGATACGCAGGTTTCGCTCGGGCGAACTCACCCAATCCATACCATCGAGGACCTACTGAACCCATCCGATCATACCCTTGCTAATTGCATCTCCACGCGAAAGGCGATGATAGTCGTGTCGCCGACAGTGCGACGTTCATTCGGCGAGAGTATCGACACATACCTGGACGAACATAATCTCCGCTGTTCCGTTCGCCAGATTGACGCACCCAGCGGCGAATCCTCGAAGACAATGGACCAAGTGATACAAGTCTTGGAACATGGCGCCGACTTCGGGCTGCGTCGCCGCGACGTGATCATCGCCGTCGGAGGTGGGATTTGCTGTGACCTCGTCGGTTTGGCGGCGACCCTCTACCGACGTGGCGTGCCCCACGTGAAGATTCCGACAACCCTGCTTGGTATCGTCGACGCGGGGATCGGCATAAAGAACGGTGTGAACACTACCTTCGGTAAGAACAAGGTCGGAGCATTCAGGCAACCCGAAGCCACTTTCATCGACGCAATGTTTCTTGAGACCCTTCCGAAGAGCGAACTGCTCAACGGAATCGCTGAAATCATGAAGATGGGATTGGTCGTTGACCGAGCAATCTTCGAGATCCTGCGGTCCGACGGCGCTTGCTTGATAGCGCAGCGATTCATGCCCACATCGGCTGCGGCGAAAGATTTGATCAATCGGTCCATCGTTGGAATGCAAATCGAACTGTCTAAGGACCCGAATGAAACGGGTGTGCTGGAGCGCGCGGTGGACTTCGGTCACACGTTCAGTCCGCTGTTCGAGACGGCCTCCGGCTACCGCATAACGCACGGTGAGGCGGTCTCGATGGACATGGCGTTGTCGATCTGTATCGCGAACAAGCTCCAGTGGATCAGCGATGAGCAACGCCACACTGTGCTCAAGACGTTTCGCGCACTGGGGTTAAGGACCGACTGCGCCGACTTTTCGGTCGACCAGCGCTTGGAGGCGCTCCGGGAAGCCACTTGTCATCGCGCTGGCGCCCTCGCCTTACCTTTGCCCTTTGGCGAAATCGGATCCTGCCGGTTCTTCATGGATCGCGCGACGCTGTCACCTCAGATGCTGGCCGAATGTGATGCTGTGTTGAGGGCCTACCAATGAAGACAGGCGTTGTTGACTGGTTTCTCTGGGCAAGTTTGGAAAACTGTATCGACGCGATCACCCAATCAGGCGTGAGGAACCTTCACATGGCGTGGCCGCCGCGCAACAATGATCCGAACACGGTCCACGTTGCGGGGGCGGCTGTGTCAGATGGACCACTCCGTGTCACTGCGATCGCCTTGAACGGTCTGGAGGCGATCGAGGGAGTCCTGAATGGAGATGAGGTCGCTTGGCGCCGAGCACATGACATGATTAGTTCCGGCATCGACTTCGCCGCATCCATCGATTGTGGATTTGTCTATCTCCCCCTTTTTGGGCTCAACATGCCGCTGACTGATCGCGCCCTCGAAGCCGCAGCGAGCCAACTTTCCCACGCGCTCGAGTACTCAAGACACCACGAGATCCTCATTGGCACAGAGAACATTCTCTGCGCGGCGCAGAACAACTGGTTGGCGGCATGCCTAGGCACGGATCGGTTGCGTTATCTCGTCGACATCTACAATGCACGGACGGTGGACCGTGACGTCCCGTCCCTCGTCTCCAGGATCGATTTGCCGCTGTTCAACGAGGTTCACGTTAAAGACGGCCGCGACGGCGGTTTGGGCAACTGCCGGCTGGGCGATGGCGACGGTGAGGTTTGGAGAACGCTCCAAGAGTTGGTGGCCTCCTCTCCTATCGACACGTTAGTCCTCGAATCCGACTATCGCCACGGCGACGAACGGCTCTTGCAAAACGATCTGCTTCGGCTGCGCGGCAGGCTCTCTTGACCCGAAATGAAACCCGTGTGACAGACCCTAACCGACGCAATCCGACGCGACAGAGATACCGATCGACGATAGACAATCGACCACCGCCAAATGGCTCTCGCGATGCGGCAGATCAGCGTCATCTTCTGGCACCGGAATGTAATTGTTGTAGTATGTCGTGCCTTCGGACGGCATGCCGAGCACCCAAATGCGTTCGGCGGCGCCATCGCCATTGAGGCAACGATGGCCATCGCTCAAGTGCAAGCGGGTCAAGCCGGAGCCGACGATGGATTGACCCTGAATCAAGCCTGAACGCCGGACGCGCCGGACCAGCGAGGATCCAATGTCCTCTTTCGACCAAGGTGGCACGAAGGCGTTGAAGAGGTGATCGACCGAGATCTCCGCGACCTCCGGATACCGAGACCGAAGCCGTATCAGGCCATCGCTGTCGCGCCGCCGTGGTCCAGGGCCCAGTGAGAGATCCAGGATCCCCTGACGCATTAACACGAGCCATTCCGCGTTTCTCTCGTATTGTGGGCCAATGGCTGCTCGGTTGATCGCCGAGGTCATGTCGCCGAAAACCCACTCGCGATCCGCGATATCCCGCATGTCCACTGCGGCCTTCAGGAACAGCCGAACCCGAACCAACGTGTCTAGGGCATGTTTCAGGCTAGATTCTCTGCCCAACTCCGCTTCCGCCAGGTCGTACCACATCATCTCCACGAAGCGGCTGCGATAATCGTGCGATGTCCGAGCGTCCACAATATGTCTGTCCGATATGAGTTCTCGAGGATTGAAGAGATACGTGTGCGAGGCCGCGAGATCGATCGCGGCGTCGATGTCCGTCGCCGGCATTTCCCGCAACGCGGCATACATCCGCCGAATGGCGCCGCTGGCTGGTTCGCTCGCGATCTCGGTGGCGTGCCAAGCGTACTGGTACACCATCTCCAGCAGAACGATCGGCCAGATCGTGTCGCGTATCGAGATCCGCCCCCGATCGTCGTGAATGTTAGCCGCGTTGCTGACGCTCGCGAACTTCAGGCTGTGCGAGGCATACCCATCCCCCGGCTTCGGCCGCGCCCGGTACGGCAACCCCGAC
>JANQLP010000160.1 GCA_028280515.1 Hyphomicrobiales bacterium | reverse complement strand
ATCGGAACGCTTCGATGTGCGGGTGAACGGCTATGTGCCCATCACAGATCCCAAGGGCTCGCCGGGACTGGCGGACGTGTTCCTGCGCGGCAACAACATTCTGATGGTCGGCGGCAAGGAGGTACCTCTCTACGGTGTGGACGGTGAAGTCGGTGTTCTCCTGTTTGGCGGAACCCGTGGCGGCGGTGGATTGAAGGGCGCCCCGGCGCCTGCCAAACGCCATGAGCTCAGGGCCTATGCCGGCGGCTTCTGGTTCGATGCCGACGAGGCGCTGGAAGAGGTGGCGGGACCCAAGGGACGGCTCGAGTATCGCATCAACGATGTGATCACGTCCCTGCCGGGCTCAAGACTGACGCTTGAGAGTGAGCTTTCCTATGACGAGGTGCGCGACACCAAATTCGAGATCGGTGCGCGCTTGCGGATTCCCTTCGGGACACGCGGTAGTGACGCCGCAACCAGAATTGCTGCCCTCACCGGCCAGGAACTCCGCATGATCGAGGGTCTTGAGCGCGACACCGACATCGTCACCACCCAAAGCAAGGAAGAGAACGTCTTCGACAATGCCACCAACGTGGCCATGGACGCCGTCAGCTTCGCCAGCAATGCGGCCGGGTTCGCCAACGCGGTCAATCAGGGCGGCAACCGGCTCATCATCCTGCAGGATGGCGGCGCCCAGATCGACGTGTCGGGAACGCAAGGCCAGCAGCTTCAGACCAACCAGACGGTCCAGGGCGGGGGCAGTACGATCAACTATCGCGGCGCGCGGACCGGCACCGTCGCCGGGTTCCGGGCACCGGGCAGCCGCCCGACACTGTTCACCAACGACACCAACTTCAGCACCGGCGCCATTTCGCTCGCCAGCAACACCCATGTGGCGGGGCTGAACATCCGCGGTATTGGCGACCAGACCACCTCAGTCCTCGGCAACTACGGCGTTTTTGGCGACACCAACCTCGACAACATCGTCCTCGAGCAACTCGATATCCGAAATCTCGGCGATGACTCGATCCGGTTTGAAGAGAATGCGTCAAACATCCGGATCTGGACGACGCATATCCAGAATGTCGGCACCGACGCCATCGAGTTCGAGCAAAACGCCAACAACATCGAAGTTTACGATATCACTGTCATCGATCCGAACTTCGAGGCGCTCGATTTCGACGCAGATAACAACACGAACATAACCATCAAGAAGGTGACGGTCGCAAACACCAACATCAATGACCCGAGCGATGGAATTGAGTTTCGAAGCAACAGCAGGAACATTCACATCGAAGACGTGACCTTGATCAATCCCGGAGAAGAAGGCATCGAGTTCCTCGACAACAACCAGAACATTGTCATCAAGAACGTGCGCATTCAAAATGCCAGGGACGAGTCAATCGAGTTCCGCAGTGACAATTCGAACATCCTCATCGAAGGCGTGACGATCAGAGACAGCGGGTTCGAGTTCATCGAGTTCGAAAGCAGAAATACAAATGTGGTGATCCGGAACGCGCAGATGTTCAATTCTGGCGGCGCCGGCATCGACTTCAGCTTTGACAACAGGAACGTCACCTTCTCAAACGTAAATGTCACCAATACCTCGAGCGCCGGCATCACCTTCAACAGTGGCAACAGGGATGTCACTTTCTCGAACGTCAACACCAATATCAGCAGCACCGGCATCAGCTTCAACGCTAACAACACGAATGTCGCTTTCTTGAACGTCACCACCAATAACAACAGCACCGGCATCAACTTCAGCGGCGGGAACACCAATATTTCCCTGATGCATGTCGACGTCATGAACACCAGCAGCGCCGGCATCAATTTCGCCTCCGACAACACGGCCACGTTCAGTCATGTAAACGTCTCCCAGGCCGGCACCGACGGCATCGGATTTACCGACCGCAACGTTGTCACGTTCACGAATGTGAACATCACGGGCGCGGGCGACGACGCGCTGCGCTTCCGCAATGACAACACGGTCGATATCAACAACACGACATTCGCCGGGACGATCGTCGATGACATTCTGAACGTGAACGGCCTGGGCAACACCATCAACGGCGCCAACAACCCGAACAACGCCGCTGTGGGCGGCTTCGTGTGCAACCTCAACGGCGGCGCGGGCGCCTTCACCGGCAGTGTCACCATCGGCAACCAGACCTTCGTGAATGGCGCCGGGTGTAACCCGTAAAAGGAATTTCCAAAGGTTGAAACGACCAAAGGCCCCGCGGCTCATATGAACCGCGGGGCCTTGTGATTAGGGGATGTCTTTGCAGCGTTTGCATTAAGCACTTCGCCCTTTCGTCATTCCGGCCCCGCCTGCGCGGGCACAGGCTTGAGCCGGAATCCAGAGTGGCTTCGCCCATTTTGCGCTGGATCCCGGATCACGTGACGCGCTTTCAGCGCGCACTGTCCGGGATGACAGTCTTTTGAACCTTTCCGTACCATCGTCATTCCGGCGAACGCCGGAATCCAGTTCAGAGATGCAACACGCGACGCTGCAAAGCTCTGGATCCCGGATCGCGCGGCGGACTAGGGACACGGACCCACTAACTGCCCGGGCCGCCGCTTGTCCGGGATTTCCTAAGGTGCGTACGCCTCTCTCCCGTCATCACCGGATACCCGCCTGCGCGGGAGCAGGCTTGTTCCGGTGATCCATGCCGTGGCCTGTCCCGTTGGCGAACCGCCAGTGGAATGGACCCCCGGACTGAATCCGGGGGGACAGAAATGAGTGCACTCGAATCCCGCAATGGACGTGAAACAGTTTGGTACAATCGGCGCGTGTAATTGATTGTAAATACACGTATTTTTGCCATTGAATTGTGCCCGAAAAGCCACACTGCATAAGAAATCGGCACGCTGAACAGGTGCATTCGGTCATATATCGCTGCGAATTCTTGCTCATGACACGCGCACGCCCGTAAAACTCTCTCCAGATAACAAGAAGCTGCCCTTGGGGGGCTGGGATGGCCGTCAATCTGAGGCATCTGGCGACCTGGTCGCTGGTCTGCGTTGCCGTGATTTTTGCGGGGTTAGTGCCCGCCCGCGCGGGCGGTGAGTTCGACGGGTCTGGCAAGTTCGTGGGCTGGTGGGAGCTTGGCGGCTACTACGGCACCGACGATAGCAGCCGTGGCGAAGTGGTGCTGTTCACGCCGCTGATGCAGAGCGCCAGCACTCTCTTTTTCCTCGATGCGAGGGGAAAGCTCTTCGAAGAGGATGTGCAGGAAGCCAACCTAGCCTTGGGCTACCGGCAGATGATGCCGTCGGGGTGGAACCTCGGGCTCTGGGCCGGATGGGACATCCGCGACAGCGAAGCCGACAACACCTTCCATCAGGTCTCTGTCGGCCTCGAAGCGCTTTCCGAGCGCTTCGATGTGCGGGTGAACGGCTATGTGCCGGTGACCGAGCCCAAGGGCTCGCCGGGACTGGCGGAGGTGTTCCTGCGCGGCAACAACATCCTGATGATCGGTGGCGAGGAGGTACCTCTCTACGGCGTCGACGGTGAAGTCGGTGTTCTTCTCTTTGGTGGCACCCGCCGCGGCGGTCTCAAGGGCGCGCCGGTGCCGGGCAAACGCCACGAGCTGCGGGCCTACGCGGGCGGTTTCTGGTTCGACGCGGATGAGGCGCTGGAAGAGGTGGCCGGTCCCAAGGGCCGGCTGGAGTATCGCATCAACGACGTGATCTCGTCGCTTCCGGGGTCACGGCTCACCATCGAGAGCGAGCTCTCCTACGACGAGGTGCGCGACACGAAGTTCGAGATCGGCGCGCGGCTCAGAATTCCCTTCGGCGCGCGCGGGAGTGACGCACTCTCCCGCCACGCTGCGCTCTCGGGTCAGGAGTTGCGCATGATCGAGGGCCTTGAGCGCGACACCGACATCGTCACCACCCAGAGCAAGGAAGAGAATGTTCTCGACACCCTGACAGGTGTGAACTTCGACGAGGTCGGCTTCGTGAATGGCGGCGGGGATGTTCAGGGCACGCTCGACGCCAACGGGCCGAACAGCCTGGTGATCCTCAATGGCGGCACGACCAACGGCAGCGTCACCGTCGGACCGGGCCAGACGCTGCAGGGCGGCGCCTCGACAATTCAGGTGACCGGCGTCAAGTCGGGCACCACGGCGAACTTCAAGGCCCCGGGCGCGAAACCCTTCCTCACTCAGATCCTGGACCAAGCGGTCGTCACCGTCGACAACAACACCCATCTGGCGGGCTTGCGCCTCACCGGCGCGGGCTCGGGCTCGGGCCTCTTCGACAATGACGGCATCGTGCCGATCACGGACGGCGTCTCCAATGTCGCCATCACCGGCACCATGATCATGGACGTCGGCGGCGATGGCATCGAGTTCAACGACAACCACAACAAAGTCGTCATCACTAACACCAGCATCCAGAACGCTGGCCGCACCGGTATCCGGTTCACAAACGACAACAGCAACATCCAGATCGCCCACACTTTGATCGACAATACCGGCACTGAAGGCATTCTCTTCGTCGAGAACAACAGCAACGTCACGGTGTCGGGCAACACGATCTCGAACACGGGCAACGGCGCCGTGCTCTTCACCAACTTCAACAGCAACGTCACGCTGTCGAGCAACACGATCTCGAACACGGGCAGCGACGGCATCCGCTTCGGCGGCGGCAACAGCGCCACGATCACCGGCAACACGCTGACCGACATCAGAAACGATGCGATCGACGTCGGTGGGGCCGCGCCCAACACCCTCACCATCACTGACAACACCTTCGCGGGCAACATCGGGTCCAACGTGGTCGAGTTCGACGGCGCGGTTGACACGCTGCTCGACGGCAGCGGCAACCGGCTCGCGCCGGGCGCGGTCGTTGGCGGCCCGCTCTGCCAGCTGACGACCGTCGGGTCGGGCTTCGTCGGCGTTCTACAGATCACCGATCAGAACGGCGTACTCCAGACCTTCGTGAATGGGTGCACCTGATGCGGCTCAACCGGATCGCGACGCTCTCCGTCGTCCTGCTGCTTGTGCTGTGCGTGAGCCAGCCGGTGCGCGCCGGAGGTGAGTTCGGCGGCGGCGTTGCAAGACTTGCAATTCCTGCGAAGGCGGGAGTCCAGTGCGGACGTGCCACACGCAATTCTGTAAAGGCTGGATCCCGGATCGCGGGCCGGGTCCAACGCAGTGCCACACCTGCCGCCGTGGCCGTCCCTTGTCCGGGATGACGATCTAAACCGTCTTTGTGTCTTTCTCATCGTCATTCCGGCCCCCGCCTGCGCGGGGGCAGGCTTTAGTCGGAATCTAGTTACGCATTTACAAGAGAAATTGTGGATCCCGGATCACGTGGCGCGCCTTCCGCGCGCACTGTCCGGGATTTCGGGATGTTCTGGCACTTTCCGTGGCCTGTCCCGTTGGCGAACCGCCAATGGAATGGACCCCCGGACTAAATCCGGGGGTGACAGAAAGAAGAACGTTGAGTGTGTTTCGCGTGCACTGCCCGGGATTTCCAATGTGCTCATCGGGTCGGCATTGCAGTGCAATCAATCGTGTGTCTGACACTGGCGCGCGGCGATTTGAAATTCGTATCTCAGCCGAGCCAATAGACGAGGGCCGAGAGCGACAGGATCGATACCAGCGTGGTGACGAGGATCGCGGCAGAGGTTCGCACCGCATAGGTATCGAACTCGTCGGCAAGAACGAACACGGTATTGGCGATGGGTAGGGCGGCAAACAAAACGCCGACCTTCGCCCATGCATCGTCAACCGCAAAGAGAGTCACGAACAAGGCGACGTTGCCGGGATGGATCGCCAGCTTGCCGACGGTCAGAAACGCCAGCTCGCCGCGGCGCTCGTCCGCGTTGCGGCTCGCCAGCGCGACGCCAAGCGCAAACAGGGCGCTCGGTGCCGCAGCCTGCCCGAGCGTATCCAGAAAGCGTTCGATCGGCGCCACGAGATTCAGCCCCGATGCGGAGACGGCAAGGCCGACCAGAATGGCCGCGATGAGCGGCGTCAGCAGTGAATCCCGCCAGGCCTGCATGATACGGGCGGCAATCGATCCACTGCGTTCCGGGGACATGGCCTGGAGCCACACGGTGGCCAAGGGTATCAGCACCACCATATCGATGGTCAGCGCGATCACGAACGGGCCCGCGACCCAGTCGCCATAGAGCGCGACCAGCATTGGAAAGCCGAGAAACCCGGTGTTGGAGAAACAACAGCCGAGCCCTTGCACGGCGGATTCGCCGGCGCCGGTGCGGAACATCACACGCCCCAGCAACGCGCAGGAGAGATAGGTCAGCAGCGCTGCACACAGCCAGGCGAAGAAGAACCCGGGATGAAACAGCGCCGAAAGCGGGGTTTGCGCCAACTTCAGCGCCACCAGAGCCGGCAACGCAAAATAGAACACGAAGGTGTTGAGCGCGCGCACCGCTTCGCCCGTGAGCAACTCGCGCCGTCCCGCGAGCATGCCGCAAAAGATGATCGCGAAGAACGGCAACACAGTTGTGAGGACGATGCTCATAGGGCGCTGGCGTCTGGGGCGTGTCCGTCGGGAAGAGGGCGGTTGGCCCGCCGGTGATGCGCCGACTGTACACGAGACGCCCGCAACGTCCATGGCGCTTGGCACAACGAAGCATGCAGTTCTTATGCGTCCGGCGCCCCCGAAATTGTGATCAGGTCGTTAACCTCCCGACAAGGCCTGTGTGCGAGCGTCATAGTGTTTAACACACGCTTGGGTTGCAACACAGATGCAATCCCGGGGACAAACACGGACCCAAAACTGTTATGTCGAATGTGATCGACCAGAGCACAGCGAAACGCTTGTTCCTGAGAGCCGTGGAACTCATGGCCGATGCCCGCGCGCTTCTCATTCCCCGCTATTTCCAGCTCTTCTACGAATATGTGGAGGGGTCGAACCGCGCGCTCGCCAACGCATTTGCCGAGCTGTTGAAACGCAACCCGCAACCGGCACCTTCGGAGCTCGATTTCCTCTTTGAACTCCATCTGTCGGACGCCAGCTGCGCCCACGATTACAGCGGGATGGGCGACAAGCTGGGCAAGGAGGTGCACGCGGCGCTCGAAGTGGTGCAAGACGCAGTCTCGACGACCCGCACGTTCGGCGACTCGGTGAAAATTGCAGAGGCCGACCTGGCGAACTACACCGACCAGAAGAAGGTTCGCGCGGCGATCGTCGCCCTTCTGCGCACGACCCGTAAAATGACCGAGAAGACCAAGGAGATGGAGACGCGGCTGACCGCATCGGCGGACCAGATCGAGCAGCTGAAAACCGCTCTCAACAAAATCAAGATCGAGTCCCAGACCGATTCGCTGACCGGGGTCGCCAACCGCAAGCTGTTTGACGAGACGCTTGCCATGGAAATCGAGATCGCGAAAAGGACCGGCCACCCTCTTTCCCTTTGCATGTTCGACGTCGACCATTTCAAGGCCTTCAACGACAGACATGGGCACCGCGCCGGGGACTCGGCACTGCGGTTCGTTGCAAACATGTTCCATCACAGCGTGCGCGACGGCGATCTGGTGGCCCGTTATGGCGGCGAGGAGTTTGCGGTCATCATGCCCGGGGCAGATCTCTCCGTCGGTGTGACAGTCGCCGACCGGATCCGTGAGGCCATGGCCGGCCGGGAGCTCATCAACCGCACATCCGGCAATACGCTTGGTTTTGTGACCGTCTCGATTGGCGTGGCCGAGTGTGAGGCGACCGACACGCTGGAAACCCTGATCGACCGCGCTGACAAACAGCTCTACGCGGCCAAGAACGCGGGCCGCAACTGCGTGATGCCTCCACCTGATGGCGAGTCCGACCAGACCGAAGACGGTCAGCTACTCACGGCGCACACTGCGGCCTGACTGCACGCTTCCGGGCCAGCTGTTCGGTCAGTGAGAACTCCGATCACGCGATTATCAAAGTGCCTTGCTGACCCGGATTCTGCGGACGGCGTCGTCAAAATCATCGATATCATTATATATGCGCACATCTGGCAGCCGCATTGAATCGAACTCGCTCACAGCCCGTCCCCCGATCCACAATTCCGTTTCGGAGGGAAGGGCGCGCCGGGTCTCGCGGCACGTTTTCAACACCTTTTCATGGGACAGGTTTGAAATGGACAAGCAGAGCACAGGCGTGTTCGTTTTCAAGCAGGCCATCGCAAGTGCATCCGGCGGCAGCTGCGTTCCAAGGAAAATCGCCCGGCAGCCGGCGTCCTGAGCCGATACGGCGGCCGACAGCAGTGCCAAATCGTGGAGCTCGTTCTCCGGAGTGGCGAAGAGGATCTGCGGCGCAGAGAATTGGCCGGCGGTCAAATGCAGCGCCTGCCCAAGGAACATACGAATCTTCGTTGTAAAAAAGCGTTCGCCGGGGATCGGCGTGCTTCCGGCTTCGACCCTTTGCCCGACCTCCGTCATAACCGGCAAAACGAGATCTCGCGTGAATCTGCCCGGACCGAACATGGAAAAGTGCAAAGGCAGTTTCTGTTCGATCAATGCGAAGTCGAGTCGATCCACAGCCTCCGCAAGCTCAACGATAGCGTCGTCCATTGAATCGGTGCGGCGCCTGACGACCTGTTTGAGATCGTCAAGCCCCAGCTGCACGAGTTTGCCGATGCGATGCCCCTTGGCGATTCCCTGACATAGCAACTGCAGTCGATGAACCTCTTCTTCGGAGTAGGAGCGGACGCCGCGGGCGTTGCGTTTTGGCGAAACCACATTGTACCGGCGTTCCCAGGCATACAGGGCCTGCTTCGAAAGGCCCGTGATCGCGACGACTTCGCGCAATCCGTAACAAGATACCCGCATATTATCGGCGCACCGTTTTGTTTACCCGTTTGCTATTCCGACTCGAAGGCACCCCCATCGAATGCAGTTCGGGTATTCAGAGTTTTTCTTGGTTCCCAGCCAACTCTACACACGCCGAGCCAAAACACAGGGTGATACTGGATAATTTCCGTACAATGAAATGATGTACGCCGAACAGCGTATATAATACGCCCAACTATACAAGTCATACGAGTATTTGGTTGATATATTAATATGTTTTTAAATATTTTTTCTATTAATAGATGGAGTTTTATTGTCTTTCCCAAGTGGGATGTGCAGTTGCGATTCGTGCATCGTCAAGGACAGCACACTTACTCCCCAGGGGGCCGGATCAGTTATCGTTCCGGGGCCAGATCTCTCGGAAACGAGGAGGGACCAAACGGTGAGTTCAAAGCCATCAATCAAATCTGACAACCTTGCGGTTTGCGATGAGTCCAGCCACGAAATGGAGTTGCGGGCTGATCTCGAGAGCCTTGCAGGTCATCTCCGCCAGATCGTGGAGGCAATCCAGAGGGCAAGCGGTCATTCCAGCATTCCAGTGCCGAAACAGCTACTCGATGCGTTGCGCGATGTTCAGCGGGAGCTCAACAGCAAACAGCACTCGGCCGAGACGGCGTCACGGCTTCTGCTTCAACTCTGCGAGCCACTGCATCACTGGCGCCGCACCGTCGTTGCGTGGGACCTCCAAAGACGGCATCACCACTCAGCGTCACCGTCTGCCTCACCTGACAAAGGGTTAACTGCGAACTCTCAATTGTCATAAGCACCCGATTGGCCAATCTCGGGGCCTGCCACATATTTCGTCTGTGGAGAGCCAACCGGTCACCTGCGGGAGACCTTCAGCACGAGCGAATGACGCGCCCGTGGTGTTGCGCCGGCACCACCATGCCGTGCAAAAATGCACCCGACGGCCTGACCTCCCCTTGCTATCATCAGGCGAATCGGGCTCCCATCTAAACTTGGGGGTGTATTCAGATGCGTTACATCTTTGCAAGTATGATTGCAGCGGTCTTCACCATTGCCTTAGTTGTGGACACTGCTAAGGCCGGGCCGATCACAGGCGCATGGCGCGGCAATGGACTGGTTAAGCTGACATCCGGAAAAGCAGAGCGCATTCGTTGCCGCATTCGTTACGAAGAAGGCAGCGGGCGCACCTTTGTCGTGCACGTCACGTGCGCACATGCCCACGGGACTTTCAAAACGTCGGGCCGCGTCGTCAAGCGCAGCAACACACGCTATACGGGGCGTCTGTACAGCGAGCAGCACGATGTGGCAGGTGACGTCAGCATAAGTGTGAATGGCAGCCGCCAGCACATCAAGGCGACCAGTTCAAAGGGATCGGCAACAGTCACCCTGACCCGGCAATAGGACAGGCCAAAACTCGCAACACCAGCGCGTCTTGCCGTTGCGCGAACGCGTGCGCAGGGCCGCATGTCCACTGACCTGGCGACCGAACCGTGTGGCCGGAGACTCGCAATTCCTGCCCGAAGCCCCACCTAAGCTGTGCCCCCCGCTGACAAATTCAGGGAGACAGCCATGAGCAAAAAGATGACGCTCGCCGACGGGCGAACGCTGAGCTTCGACAGTTACGGCGATCCGGACGGCGTGCCCGTCATTTTCAACCACGGTTTTTCGGATTCCCACGTCATCCGAAATCCAGATGATGCGCTCACCGCATCGCTTGGTGTGCGCTGGATCTGCGCAGATCAGCCCGGCGTCGGCGGCTCTTCGCCGAAGCCGGGCCGCAAGATGGTCGACTGGGGTTTAGACATGGAGCAGTTCGCCGACCACCTCAAGCTCGAGACTTTCAATGTTGCCGGACACTCCGGTGGCGGCCCGCATGCACTGTCAATCGCCTATCACATGCCCGAGCGCGCGAGGAAGATAACGCTGGCCTCACCTGTGGCGCCTTTCGATGCCCCCGGCGTTACCGACATGCTGGTGATGAAGGACCTGAAGATGATCGTACGCATCCGCCATCATCACAGACTGTTGCGCTGGGCCATGGGCATGGAGGCGAAAAAGATTGAAAAGGACCTCGCGTCCTATGTGCGGTCGGCAGGTGACGAGCTTCCCCATGACGCCCCGACCTTCACCCGCACGCCCGAACAGGAGGCCATGTTCGAGGAGAATTTTCGCCTTGGCTACATCCAGGATGAGAAAGGTGTTTACGAAATGACCGAGGCGTTGTGGGGCTGGGGCTTTGATCCGGGGGATGTGAAACAGCAGACCGATGTCTTTTACGGCTCGGCGGACGACATCATTTCACCGGACATGCCGCGCTATCTCGCCGGGCAATTGCCCAACAGCACCTTACATGAATGGGACGGAGCGGGGCATTACGGCTTCATCGACCGCGAGCGGTGGACCCAGTTCGTTGCGGCTGCAAAGGGGTAAACAATCACACGTCTCGTTCACTCCGTCTTCGGGAACAAAGGTGACTCAGGGCATTGCGCGATGCGCGCACAATTATGACGCCTCGTTTGCCGATATATGTCGGCATTGTTCTCTTTTTGCTTCGTCTTTGGCCGGCACTGCCGGCAGTTAAGCTCCCCTTAACCGGACTCACTCGTCATGAGCGCGGAGGTTTTGCTGCGCCGGTGGTCGTCCTTTGGCAACTCACAAAAGGCAGCATTCAATAACCATGCGCGTCGGGCGCAAAGAGACACGGTTCTTTCCGGGGCCAATCCCTACGGGAACGAGTAGGAACCAGACGGTGGATCCGAACAACCAGACCAGCTTCGCGGATACTCAATTCCGCGATCGGCCTGAAGTGGGCCGAGCCCTTCAGCACTGCATCAGCGCATTTTCGAAGCACGTCCAGGCCCCAGCAGGGATGACCGAATGCGGCAGCGTAAAGAACTGATCTCTTCTTGTCCGTATGCGAGTGGACTTCTGGAGAAATAAGATGGGCCTGAAGAAATACCTGTCGAAAGACGACAACACGCTGGCGGACAGTATGCTGAACGGCATCCCCCTGGCAGTCATGACGTGCAACTTGCGGAACTTTCAGATCGATTACGTCAACCAGGCGACTGTCGACGGTCTGAAAAAAATCGAGCACTTGCTTCCATGCCGTGCTGAAGAGGTTGTTGGACAATCCATCGACATCTTTCACAAGAATCCGGAGCATTTGCGGAAACTGCTCGCCGACCCGCAAAGGCTCCCGTACAAGGCACGCATTCATCTGGGTGAAGAGGTTCTCGACCTCAATGTCAACGCCCTGAAGGAAAGCGGCCAATACGTCAAACCAGTGCTTGCCTGGAGCGTTGTGACGGATCAGGTGCGTGCAGAGGAGGAGACCGCCCGGCTCCTGCAGATGATCGACAACATGCCGATCAACGTCATGGTCGTCGACAAAGCGACGCTCGAGATCACATATGTGAACAGGGCGAGCCGCGAGACGCTAAAGCCGCTTCAGCACCTTCTCCCGGTGCCCATCGATGAACTTAAGGGACAGTGTATCGACATATTCCACAAAAACCCGGAACGTCAGAGAGCCATCCTCTCCGACCCCTCCAAACTGCCGTTCAACTCGAAAATCAGCCTCGGCGATGAAACATTGGACCTACAGATCAGCGCCATTCATGACGACGCGGGTGAATACATCGCGCCGATGTTGAACTGGATGGTCGTCACCGATCAGGTCGCGCTGGCCAATGACCTCGATGCGGCGTCAAAGAAACTGGCAACGACCGCCACATCAATGACGGAACGTTCGACAGCGCTGTCGGCGGCCTCGGAGCAGACCACACAACAGTCTTCCGCGGTCGTTTCCGCAATTGAACAATTGAGCTCCTCTATCTCCGAGATATCCGAGCAGGTCACATCGACAGCCGGGGTCTCGAAGACTGCCGCCGCCGAGGCCACAAAGGCCGGCGAGGTCCTTTCAGGTATGGCCGACGCAGCAGAGAAGATCAGCAGCGTGGCCGGGATCATTCAGGAAATCGCAGACCAGACCAATCTTTTGGCCCTCAATGCGACAATAGAAGCAGCACGCGCCGGCGAGGCCGGCAAGGGGTTTGCCGTCGTGGCCAGTGAAGTCAAGGAACTGGCGGGCCAGACCGCCAAGGCGACGGCCGATATTTCGGCACAGATTGAAGCCATACAGACTGCGTCACACTCGTCGGTTGAGGGCGTAGAGCAGATCATCGAGATCATCACGCGGGTCGCCGAGGCCGCGACCGGCATCTCCGCCGCGATCGAAGAGCAATCCGCCGCCACAAAAGAGGCAGCGGAGAACATTACCGGCATCAGCGATGCGGCCAAGCAGTCGAGCGAGATATCTGTGGCATTCCAGCAAGACGCGACCGAGCTTTCCGGCGATGCAGAGGACCTTCAGCAGACGGTCAACCGCTACCTGGCAACAGGCTAGGGGAGGGAGAAGGTACATACCTTCGCGCCAATCTGCGTTTCAATGCGGTGCATCCCCGGCGATGCTGGTGCGGTGAAAGGGGTGGACAGTCAGCGACGCCAAGGGCTTCCCCAGGCCCTTGGCGTCCCATTTCACGTCGGTCGATACTATGCCTTACGCGGTCAGGCGGCGGCAACGTTCATCAGAAAGGCGTCGACAGTCCTCTTCATGTTTTCAGACTGCTCGGCAACTTGCGCGGATGCCGCCCGCATCTGTTCCGCTGACTGGCGCGTCTCCGCAACGGCGCCATTCACACCTTCAACATTGGTGGTGACTTCTTCCGTTCCAGTTGCGGCCTGTTGAACATTGCGACTGATTTCAGATGTTGCCGCATTCTGCTCTTCCACGGCGCCGGAGATCGCGACGGTATATCCGTTCACCTCTTCCATGGTTTCCGTGATGCCACGGATAGACGTTACAGACTCGCTCGTGGCAGCCTGGATTTCGGTAATCTGTTCACCGATCTGTTCGGTCGCTCGGGCGGTCTGCTCCGCCAGCTCCTTGACCTCGGAAGCCACGACGGCGAAGCCCTTTCCGGCATCACCTGCGCGTGCAGCTTCGATGGTTGCATTGAGCGCCAGCAGATTCGTTTGCTCCGCAATTTCCGAAATGATGGTGATCACTTCGCCGATCTTTTGCGCAGACGTGGCAAGTCCCTCGATCTGCTCGTTCGTGGCATTTGCCGCCTGGGTCGCCTTGGCCACGATCTCCGAGGCCTGGGTTACCTGGTTGCCGATCTCCTGGATAGAGGAGGAAAGTTCCTCCGCCGCGCCAGCAACCGTCTGAACATTGGCTGAAGCCTGCCCGGATGCCGTGGCGGCATTGCCGGCCTGACCTGACGCTTGCTCGGATATGGTGTTGAGCGCGTCAGCAGTCTTTTCCATCTGCTCCATGTTGGAAGCAACGCCAGCCAGCAGGTCACCAACCTCGGTACGGAACCCTGAAATCAGGTCGTCGACCTTTTTCTGGCGCTTTTCGCGCTCGGCAACTTCCGAGCCGGACTGTTCTTCGAGGCGTGCGCGCTCGATCGCGTTGTCACGGAAAACCATCGTCGCCTTGGCCATATCTCCTATCTCATCGCGGCGGTCCGCACCTTCAATTTCGGCGCTGGTGTCACCATCAGCCAACTTGCGCATAGCCTCGGTGATGCGGTTGATCGGACCGGAGATTCCTGTCCCGATGAACCACGCGGCGACGGCGCCAACTATGACGCTGATCATTGATACGCCGACAGTCGAGTATTCGGCGTTCCTCAGGGAGGTCACCATCGCCGGTCCGAGCGTATCCTGCTCCTTCTTGACCGAAAGCTTGAGCTGTTCGATTTCGCCGGCGACCTTGGGACCAATCACGTCCATGGTGCCCTTAATGATCTCGTTCCGGGACAAGATGGTCTTGTGTACGTCTTGAAAGGCCTTGGAATATCCCTCGAGTAGCGTCAGAAATTCCTCAGTGAGCTTGCGCCGCTCCGGGTCCTGAAGATTGGCATAGAGCGTGTCCCGGTTCTTGGCAGTGTTCGCAAGCTCCTCAGTCACGCGCTGGTATGACGCGTCATCGTTCTCAACCAGAAACTTGACCGCGTACAGCCGCGCAAGCAACAGGCTGCGGAGCGTCAAGCCGGCGCGGTAAGCGGCTTCCGCATCGGCATCCCGAAAGGCGCTTTCCATGATCGAGGTGAGTTTGCGCTCCATCTGCGGGCCGTCCTTGTTGAGGACCTCATGGACCAGTTGATTGCGGTGGTCCTGCTTCTTCGTGACCTCATCAAACGCCTTGAGATAATCGTGCATCGCTTTTTCAGAGTCGTTCACAATCTTCTTCTTTTCCGGATTGGTGACTCGGGTGCGCAAGTACTCGATCAATTCCAGGGTCTTGTTGGCCCGTTCCTTGACCTTGTCGATATTTTCCTGACTCGCGCTGATGATGTAGTTTTTCGCCTGCAACCGGGCCTCGAGCAGGTTGGCCTGGACCCGACCGGATCCGTTCGTCTGCAGCGCCAAGCTACGATATCGAGTGAGATTGTCTTCTGTCATATACATGTTGACAAAGGCGACGGTTGAAATCAGCAGCAACAGCGCAAGCACCACGCCGAAGCCGCCGAAGACCTTTTTTGATATCTTGATGTTCTGTAGCCAACTCATAGCATTCTTCCTCGCAAAACCGACTCGCATCGCGGCAAGCCACGGCCATTCTCGGCACGCCGGCATTGCCGCTGTTCACGGGTCATTTCTGAAAGATCATTGATGCGGTTGCGTCTGCGGCGACGCCGCATATACCTGCTGTGGCCCAGATGGAATTGGGGTTCTTTGTCTTGCGCATGACCGCTTCCGACGACAACGGCTCGCGGCTGGTGTGTCGAACGACCGATCATGCATGCCTCCGCGATTGGTCCCAATCCGCTTCGCTGCGCGTCTTGAGCCACGCATTCTCATGATGATCGACACTGACTTGCCCCATCTTGACGCCTCTATAGCGGTCTCTCGCCGACCGCAAACATGATGGGATGACCTCGCAACCCACCCACAACAAAAGCGCGAAATTGATTCTAAACTTCTATTAATGGTTGTAATTTGGCTGGATGAAAGATCGGTTAACCGTACCTGTCCCGGCTGTCTCGATCTGCGATCGAAGCCGAAACGGTTTGGTCCAGGCGCGACCGGCAAGCCGCACAATCAATACGGCGCATCTCCGGCGATACTGGTGCGGTGAAAGTGGCGGCGTTCTTCCATATTGTAGTCGGCAACGGCGAGGTGCCATGTTGCCCGATTGTCCCACATGACCAGATCGCCCGACGCCCATGTGTGGCGATAGATGAAATGCGGCTGCTGGGCGTGCGCAAACAACAGGTCCAACAGAGCACGGCTTTCCGCTTCCGTCAGGCCAACTATGTGGCGCGTGAAGCCCGGATTGACGAACAGCACCTTGCGCCCCGTCTCCGGGTGGGTGCGGACGATTGGATGCTCAACCGGCGGCACCTTGGCGCGATCCTCATCCGACAGGGGAGGACGGTCGGCAACACGGGAGAAGAACACGTCCCAAGCGTTGGTGTAGTCGTGGACGGCGGTGAGGCCTGAAAGAAATACTTTCATGGGCTCCGACAGTTCATCGTAGGCGGCAGCCATGCTGGTGAACATGGTGTCACCACCGGTGTGCGGCACCTCCAGCGCGTGCAGAACCGACGCCATGGTGGGTCTGGCCATATATGAGCAGTCCGAGTGCCAGTACTGCCCCGCACGGATGGCGCCGACGGGCTTGCCCTTCTCCTTGACGTTGGAGATCAGAAACACGTCCGGGTTTTCGGGATGTGCGAACTGCTTCAGCACATGTTGTTCCAGAGGCCCGAAGCGGCGTGAGAAGGAAACAAGTTCGTCCGGTTCGAGTTGCTGATTACGGAACACCAGAACCGAATGGTCGTTAAACGCACGATGGATCGCGTCGAACTGCGCATTTGTGAGGTCGCCCGACAGGGACACACCCGACACTTCGGCCCCGACGCACCCCGACAAGCGGCGCAGGCGTACTTCGCTCTGATCGTTCATTTCAAAACTCTTTCCGAGAGTCCCACGCAGCAGATGAGAGGAAACGGCCGTTTGGTTCTGCCTGCTCACTCTCACTCCCTGTTCTGCCGACCGTAACGCTCCGCGAGGCATGTGAAAAGCTGCGGAATGAACATGAAGGCGAACCCTGCGGCAGCAGCGAACGAAAAGAGAAACGCCAGATCTTTGTGTTACTGTCCCGGGCATGACGCCCCGCCTGAAGACCCGCTTCACCGAGTTTTTCGACGTCGACCACCCGGTGATGCTTGCGCCCATGGACAAGGTCGCCGGTGGCGCCCTTGCAGCGGCGGTCACTCGCGCCGGCGGGCTCGGGCTGATCGGTGGCGGATACGGTGATGCCGGTTGGGTCGAGCAGGCCTTCCGTGATGCCGGTAACGAACGTGTCGGCATCGGTTTCATCACGTGGAGCGTGCAGAAAAATCAGGACCTGCTGGAACAGGCGTTGGATCACAATCCGGCGGCTCTGATGGTCTCGTTCGGAGATGCCGAGGAGATCGTCAAGAACGCAAAGGCACGGGACATCCCAACGATCTGGCAGGTACAAACCGTCGTGCAGGCGGAGCAGGCTGTCGGCGCGGGCGTGGACGTCCTCGTCGCTCAGGGACAGGAAGCGGGCGGTCATGGCATGGACCGCGGATTGATGGCGCTTCTGCCGGCGGTGCGCGATGCCGCCGGGCCGGACCAGATTATTCTGGGCGCCGGTGGCATTGCCGATGGGCGCGGGCTCGCCGCCGCTCTGATGCTCGGCGCCGACGGTGTGATGATGGGAACACGCTTCTGGGCAAGCGCAGAGGCCGACGGGACCGATGCTGCCAAGGCAGGGCTGGTCGCAGCGACGGGTGATGGAACCGTGCGCTCCAAGGTGTTCGACATTGCGCGCGGGCTCGACTGGCCGTGGCACTATACGGGCCGCTCCGTCCGCAATGCCTTCGCGGACAAATGGGTAAACGACATTCACGATATGAAGGCCCGCGCCGGCGAAGCGCAGGAGGCCTATGACGCCTCCGACCCGGACGACCTCTCGGTGCGCGCGCTTATCGCAGGGGAGGCAGTCGATCTCATTTCACGCGTCGAATCGGCAGCCGATATTGTCCGACGTATCGTGCAGGACGCGGCGGACCTGCTGGAGCGGGCACCACACCACCTACGTTAGGGCACCAAAACGCGTGGTTTAAACTCCGGATTGGACAATCAGCCTTTGTGCCTCGCTGTTGTTGATGCCATGATGGAAGCCGTGCGGGTGCTGCAAGCCAATTGGGGGTGAACTCAATGACAGGACGTGTATTGGGGACCGCACTGGGCATGGCGCTCGTCGCATCGCTCATGAGCACTCAGGTTGAGGCGAGGGGCAGCAACTGCCGGGCTTATGTGAAGGTGCCCATATCCATGGCGATTTCGAGCGCCAAGGCATTTGCCGTACTTAAAAACCGGGTTGCCTTGCAGCGCAATCCACTGCGCGGTCAACTCGGTCCACATCATTATGCCTATTATCCGGTCTTCAGGCGTGGATGCCGTACGAAAGTCGCGCACCGGGCACGCAGAACATACAAACGATAGAGATTTCTGGCGTTCCAATCAGGATGCTCTTCGGGATTCCTCGGGCCGCCCGAGCCGTTCCATGACTTCGTGCGGCTTGAGTTCGAGCCGGTAATAGCCTGCCTTCCAGCCAAAGGCCGCCGCCTCATCCTTGTTGAGCTTCATGACCGTATGGCGGTAACCGCGCAGGGAGCCAAGTGTGTTCGAGACGTTGAACCGCGGGACCTCTGAAAGGTCGGAGCAGAACCGGCTTTTGAAGACGTCGAGCTTGTCGATGCACTCGGTTACGGGCAGCCGATATGCAGGTTTTCCGTTCGTCGGCTGTGGTCCGTCATATAGGAACCAGATCTGCGCCACCTCGCCCCCGATGAATCTCAAGCGTCGCAACAATTCTACCATGACGCGTGCGCCCCTGCACGGCGAGCCCACGCGAAGCACCCGCGCCGTGTGGCAATCCTGTGGAAAAGCGGACGCCATGGTGCACAACGCTCGGACATGCCGAAAAAGAAGCGGCCCGGCGAAAGAAATTGCCGGGCCGCATCACGATATCAAACCGACCGTGTCCCGGCAGCGCTTAGCGCTGTGCCGTCTTCTCGGCCTGATCGACGCGGGCGCCCTGTCCATTCGGACCACCAACGGATGCGGTGCTCAGACGGTTCGGCAACCGGGACGGGATGTCATCGCATGTTAGTTTGTGCGCAGGTTTTCGGATTGGTCGTCAGGGGCGATCCGCGAAATCTCGTCGGCATATTCGCCGAGGGCCTGCGCGCCGTTCGGGCTGAGCGCATAGATGCCGGTTTCGACGCGCTCGAACCAGCCATAGTGGTTGTCGGCCATCAGCCGGCGGGCCTTCGCAACACCCGTTTGTTCTGCCACAAGCGCCGCCTTCGTCGGCCCCCATCGATGCAAACAGCTCAGACATCGCAATGCGTCCTGCCGGTAGGCCGTCATCAGGCGGCGGCGTGTTGACCCACCCGGGTTGGGGTCCCCCTCGAGCCGGGCAAACTCACGCAGGAGACGGACTTTGCGCGCCTTCATTTTGCGGGGAGCGTACGGTGCGGGGTCGAGATGCACCTCCACAAAGCTGTCGCGCAGGCGGACCGTCATAAGCCCCAAGCCCAGCCTCCGGCAAAGCCCGGTGTTCTTTTTCAGCGATCCGCGAAACAACCGGCCCGTTCCGCGCGGCACGGCTACATAGACCGCATCGCTCAACCTCTGGCGTTCGACCCCCTGATGAAACAGGCTCAGGGAGAATCCGCGCTTCATCTCGACGAAAACCGGTTCTTCGTCTCCACGAACCGCCATGATGTCCGCAGGCCCGACTTCGCCCTTCACCTCATAGCCTTGAGACTCCAGCAAGGCCTTGATCGGAGCGTAGAGTTCCGTTTCCTGAGTGGCGACAACCGGCATGGTCCCGTGATGCCAGAAATTGGTGAACAAACAGGAAGCCGCGTCTGTGCGCGGTCCCGAGGCGCCTGTCAGCCTCGGTCGGCTGGATGATTGACGCCATCGAATACCGGAACCTCGCCCAGATCGAACGGGTTCACACCTTCAAGGCAGCCGACATTGTAACCATACTCTTTCGGGTTCGAGCGGCGTTGGTGGTGGGTGTAGATACCGCATCTGGTGCAGAAATAGTGCTTCGCGGTCATCGTGTTGAACTGGTAGACGCCGAGCTCATCTTCACCCTCAACGACCTCCAGATTGGCCAGCACCACCGAGGCGACGACCGCACCGCGGCGGCGACACATGGAACAGTCGCACCGCCTCGGGTTCTCGATGCCGTTCGGGAGGGTCAAACGCAATCGCACGGCGCCGCAGTGGCAGGTAGCGAAATGGACAGGGTCGACGTGAACGGACATGGCAGGCTCCAGATTCGTTTTTTTGTTTCCCGGATGCATAGCATGTTTGCGCTGACAGCCGGCAGACATGACCGCTATGGAGGGCGTATGGCGTTTTGACATCAAATCTGAATGGCGAGCCTCCATCTGCAATTCCTGCCGGTATCTTCGTTGTTACTTTCGTATACGCGCCAAACTGACGCTCGGCCTTAAACGTTTGTTCACCACACCTTGCAACCATCGGTGATATTCGCTTGCCAACGCAACCGCGAGGATACTTGCGCGCCAACGCGCTTGATTGGTTGCGCCAGGGCAAGCAATGGCGGCATATGCAAGGGGGAAAGCTCGATGGCGAGATCTGGGCTCTTCAATTCATTGAACAATATTTCTGTGGGCGGACGCGTGATACTGGCGCTGTCCATACCGGTTTTGGCTTTCGTCGTTTTCGCCGGGATATTCGTTTACTCCAACTGGAAGCGCTCGGCGGAAATGGCGGAGATTACCGATCTCGCCCGTTTTGCGCCTGTGATTTCCAATGTGGTTCATGAGTTGCAGAAGGAGCGCGGCGCCTCGGCCGGTTTCATCGGGTCCAACGGCGCGAAGTTCGGCGACACGCTGAAATCGCAACGCCAATCCACCGACGCAAAGCTGGAAACACTCAAATCCGAGCTCAATGCGTTCAACATCGCTGCACACAACGGAGAATTCGGTTCGCGGATCAAGGCCGGAGAAGCGGCCCTCGCGGAGCTCTCCGCAAAACGGAATGGCGTTGACGCTCTGAACGTGTCCGTCGGTCAGATGGCGGGCTACTACACACCGACAATCCGCAAACTGCTCGCCGTCATCGAGCAGATGACTGTTCTGAGCACCAATGCCGACATCTCCAACCGCATCGGCGCCTATACCAGCTTTCTGCAAGGTAAGGAGCGCGCGGGAGTCGAACGGGCCATGGGCGCGGCCGGGTTCTCGGCGGGTGCATTCAAACCGGCCATCTACAACAAGTTCGTCAGCTTGATTGCCCAGCAAGATGCATTTCTGTCCCGCTTTGACGTAACGGCCACTCCCGAGCAGCGCGCGTTTCTGGCCAACACACTGACAGGACCGGTAGTCGATGAAGTGGAACGGCTGCGCCAGGTCGCAATCGACAGCCCGCAAACGGGTTCGACTGCAGGCATTGAGGGCGGACAGTGGTTCGATTCCATCACGGAGAAAATCAATCTTCTGAAGAGCGTCGAAGACCGGCTCGCATCGGATCTCGTGGCGAGCGCGGACGCCCAGGGTGCAGAGGCGCAGAGCCAGTTGCTGATCGCTCTGGCCGCCACGCTTGGCGTCCTCGTGATCGGCGGAGGCTTCTGCTACGTCGCCATCACAAGCATCACACGGCCGATTTCCGGGATGACCGGCGCCATGAAGGAACTGGCCGACGGCAACACGGAAACCGACATTCCCGCACTCGGCCAGTCAGATGAGATCGGAGAGATGGCAAATGCCGTCCAGGTGTTCAAGGACAACGCCATCGAGCGCGCACGTCTGATGTCGGAAAACGAGAAAGAGCAGGAGGCACGCGCCGCGCGCCAAAAACGCGTCGACGAGCTGATTTCCGGTTTCCGACAGAAGGTGCAGGACCTGCTCGAAACTGTCTCGACCAACACCGGCGAGATGGAAACCACCGCGAAATCGCTGTCTTCGATCGCCACGCAGACGACATCGCAAGCCACCAGCGTCGCCGCTGCATCGGAGGAAGCGTCCCAGAACGTCCAGGCCGTCGCCGCGGCGTCCGAAGAGCTTTCCGCATCGATCAGCGAGATATCCAGGCAGATCGTCCAGACCAAGGACGTGGTGGGCAAGGCGAGCGAGGCAACGACGCAAACCGACGAGAAGATCGCCGGCCTCGCCGACGCAGCCATGAAGATCGGCGAGGTGATCACCCTCATCCAGGAGATCGCCGAACAGACAAACCTGCTCGCCCTCAACGCCACCATCGAAGCGGCCCGGGCAGGGGACGCCGGCAAGGGTTTTGCGGTGGTGGCGTCCGAGGTCAAGGAGTTGGCGACCCAGACGGCCAAGGCCACCGATGCCATCTCCGAGCAGATCACGGCCATCCAGAACGAGACCGACAGTTCGGTCGACGCCATCCGTCAGATTGCATCGACCATGTCCGAAGTGTCGTCTGCGACCGAGGCAATTGCCGCCGCGGTCGAGGAGCAGGGCGCCTCGACGGCGGAGATTTCTTCAAACGTGCAGCAGGCGGCTGCCGGGTCCAACGAAGTCTCGCAGAACATCACCGGCGTCAGCGAAGCGGCGGACTCGACACAGAAGTCGGCTGATCGGGTGCTCGGTACGTCCCAGAACGTGACGACCGATGCCAACAAACTGCGCGGCGTTGTCGACGACTTCCTGAAGGACGTCGCCGCGGCCTGACGGGCATATCGTTCAACACACAAAAGGGAAGCGCTGCATGGCAGCGCTTTCTCTCCGCCCCACAGTAGCCTATATCCATCTGCACACGCGCATCTTCGCGCGCACGCACCATCTCTCCGGAGGCCGTGACGATGGATATTGCCGGGTTGCTCTACACCGGTTCGACGTGGATCGTGCCCGTTCTGATCGCAATCACGTTCCACGAGGCTGCTCACGCCTATGCCGCCTGGCGGCTTGGTGACAATACGGCATTCCTCCAGGGCCGGGTCACCTTCAACCCGCTGAAACATGTGGATCCCTTCGGAACGGTTCTTCTGCCGGCGCTCTTGTTGTTCATGCGGGCCCCGTTCCTGTTCGGCTGGGCCAAACCGGTGCCTGTCAATTTCGCAGCCCTACGCAATCCCCGGCGCGACATGATCATCGTTGCCGCCGTCGGGCCGGCCATCAATCTGGCCCTGGCTGCAGCTTCCGCCCTGCTGTTTCATGTTCTGTGGCTGGTTCCTGACGCCGCGGCCCAGTGGGTCGGACGCACGCTCTCGAATTCTATCATCCTGAATCTGGTTCTCGCCGTCTTCAACATGCTGCCGCTTCCGCCGCTTGACGGCGGGCGGGTCGCGGTCGGGCTTTTGCCCCCCGCGTTGGGGAGGCCTTTGGCGCGGCTGGAGCCATACGGCCTACCGATCCTCATCGGGTTCATCTTCATCCTGCCGCTGGCCGGGCGGCAACTCGGCATCGATCTGAACGTCTTTCAATGGCTGGTCTGGACGCCCGTCACATGGCTGTTGCCCTTCTTCCGAGGGTTGGCCGGTGTCGGCTGAGTTGACCATAAGACCGGCGCGCGACGAGGACCTCGACGCGTTGCTCCCGCTCTACAAACATCTCGTTCCCGAAGACCCTCCGTTGGACCGGAGCGAGGCTGCGGCCATTCTTAAGCGCCTGTCGCGGTATTCGGGCAGCGCCGTTCTGGTGGGCATGCATGGCGACATCGTCACCGCCACATGCACTCTCATCATTGTGCCCAACCTGACGAGGGGAGGCGCGCCTTTCGCGCTGATCGAAAACGTCGTCACGGATCCGGAGCACCGTAACCGCGGATTCGGCAAGGCGATTGTCGAAGACGCGCTACGGATCGCGTGGGACCATGACTGTTACAAGGTGATGCTTCTGACCGGCACGAACAATCCGGCGACGCTGGCCTTCTATCACGATATCGGGTTTGAGCAGACCAAGAGGGGCTTTCAGATCAGACGCATTCCCCCGACCGCAGACGAGCGCGATCCCATCAGACCGATCGGAGAATAGGCGAGCCAAATGTCTGCACCACAGACACCGCTGCTGGCCGTCGATTGCGCGCTATTCGACCCGGACCGGCGCGTTCTGTTGGTCACCCGAGCCAACCCGCCCTTCAAAGGTCATCTCGCACTTCCCGGCGGTTTTGTCGAAGTAGGAGAGCGCATCGAGGACGCCTGCCGACGCGAGCTTGAGGAAGAAACCGGCATTGTAGCGGGTGACCTGATGCTGCTCGGCCTGTGGTCGGATCCGGCGCGCGATCCGCGCGGCCATGTCTGCTCCGCGGTTTTTGCCGGGACCGTTCCAGGCGGCGAACCGCGCGGCGGGGACGATGCGGCCGATGCAGCATGGATCGGCGACTGGCGCGCCCACAACCTCGCCTTTGACCATGCCGATATACTGGAGGCGGCAGAAGCTCTGCTGTTCGGGGACTAAGTGACGGCGCGGCAGGCGCTGTACGCGGCTACCACGCCTTGACCGCGAGCACATCGCACGGTGGATTTCCCAGCAGGTCCTCCGCCACGCTCCCGAGAAACGCATGCGCAATCCCCGTTCTGCCGTGCGTGCCGAGGGCAAGAAGGTCCGGTTTCACCCGCGTGGCCTCTTTCCGGATCACTTGCGTGACGGGGCCTCTTTTGAGAACCGGTTTCACCTTCGCCATATCGAGACCGAGCGGTCCGAGAATACTCGCCATTTCATCCTTCACCATGTTCTTGATGCGCCGTTCCGCGTCCTTCTTGACCTGCGCGCCTGTCTCAGACCCATGCATGAAGCCCGCGAAGGGTATGTCGTAGGCATGTACGAGGTGAAGCTCCGCATCCGGAACGAGGTCCAGCACGCATTGCAATGCGCAACGGGAATGGATCGAGAAATCGACCGCGGCAAGAACACGGTTGTAGTTCTTGCGGGCCCGTGCGGAGACAACCAGAACCGGGACATCGCCCATGCGAATGATCTTCTCCGACGTGGTGCCACGGAACGGGTTCTCATAGCTCATATTGTGGATGCCAAGTACGATGAGATCGGCGTCAACGCTTTTTGCGTATTCAACGATACCGGCACTGGACTTGCCGGTTTTCACGTCGGCCCTGATGACATGATCCGCATCTTTGGCAATCGTTTCGATGTGCTCGAGGATGTTTTCCGCTGCTGCCTCCTTTTGAGCTTCGGCGATCTGTTCAGGCAGTGCCTGATCGACGATGTGCACCACATAAAGCCGCGCGTCGTGCGCGCGAGCCAACTTCACCGCCCGGTCAAATGCGCGATCGGAACGCGCCGACAAGTCGGTCGCCATCAAAACAGTTTTCATTCTTGCGTCCTCGATCTCGAGGGAATGGACGAGTGCGCCGGGCACGGGAGCGGGCCGCGTTCACGGCATCGCCGCTCGGCCGCGATGAACGGTTTCGCCGTCCATCGTGCGTTGTTGGCGGCCGGACACAAATGCACATACCGCCGCCGTCATGTCCCTAGCTAAGCGCCGACGGACCACCGAACCTTGATCTGCGTCAACAGGGCCAGCTTGAGAGGTTTCTGGAAGAGGAGACGGCCCCGCGTCGGTTTTGGGAGGACTCGTGCGGGGCCGTCGGTAAACACACTGGTAAGGTGTTCGGACCCTACGCAATCTGCATGAAGCTGTTATGACTGTAACTGTCCGCGAACTTCACAAATTGTCGGCAAGCCAGCACCGAAGCGCGTTTGTCTTTGCATCGGGTGCGACCTACAGTTGATCTTGAGTTTTTGCAGGTATGCCGCGATGGGCACCGTCAGACCGAATATTCCTCAAGCCATGATGGCGAAATGGCAGCGGGTGGTCGACCTCAGCTCCGAATTGATGGACGCACCGGCCAGCCTCGTCATGCGCACCGACCCGCCGGATCATGCCGTGCTGGTGTCGAGCGCAGGTGAGGGCAACCCCTACCGCGTCGGTCAGTCGTTCGAGCTCAATCCCAAGCTCTACTGCTACTCGGTCCTTGAGCGATGTGATGAGTTGATTGTGCGCGACGCGCATTCCGATCCTGAATGGAGCGATAATCAAGACCTTGAGCATGGAATGGCATTTTATGTCGGCTATCCGCTCGTTTGGCCGGACGGCGCATTGTTCGGCACCATCTGCGTCCTGGACCGGCACGACAATGAGAAAGCGCTGGCGTGCCGCGAACTGCTGAAAGCCTTTCGCGAGGTGATCGAGGGTGATCTGGAACTCCTGGCCGAGGCGGCACGGCGGCAGGATGTGGAGAATGAACTCCACGTCACGCTCGAGCACCTGGAACAGAGGGTCGCGAACCGGACCCGGCAGCTTGAGGAAGCCAACACGGCGTTGCGCGTGCTTTTATCCAATGTCGAAGCGTCGCGGGCGGAATCCGAAGAGAAGATCCTGCGGCAGATCAAGGGGCTCGTATTGCCCCACATCGCCAAGCTGAGGGCGGCGCTCGGCGAAAGCGACCCTTCATCCGTTTATCTCGATCTGATCGAGGCGAACCTCGAGCAGATCACATCGTCATTTGCCGGTCAGCTGGTCACCGCTTTCGAAACGCTCACGCCGACGGAAGCCGAGATCGCACAAATGGTGCTCAACGGACAGACCACCAAGGACATTGCCCGGGCGCTGTCCCGCGAAACCAGCACCATCGACTTTCACCGCAACAACATCCGCAAGAAACTCGGCATCGAGCAACGCAAGGTCAATCTGCGGCAGCATCTGCTCTCCCTGCAGTAATATTGGGATTTTCCCCATACCACCCCCCGATTTTACCCATATGAGTGGTAAGCCACCCCGGTGCTACGCTTATCGCGCAAACCGTGTGAGCCAATGTCTCAAACACCAAATGCGGGAGGAAAGCGATGAAAAAGGAGCATCTCAAACCCACACGTCTCAACGGACAGAAAGACAGAATGGCACCCGGCCTGTCGCGGCGGTCATTCTTCCTTGCCGCCGGGGCCGCCGGCGTCGGCACGGCAGTCGCCGCACTCGACCCGCGCCCGGCAAAGGCGCAGTCAACCGACTGGAAACAGCCCGGCAACAACAACCACGTTATCGAACTGCAGGGAAAGGACAGCTTTCCTGCCGGCGAAGTCGGCATCGACTTCTACGGTCACTGCGCAATGAAGTTCACCTCGCCCGGCGGAGCCACCGTCATGTTCGACCCTTGGCGCGACGACCCTTCCGGCGCGTGGGGTCTGTGGTTCAAAAACAAGTTTCCCGAAACGACCGTCGACATCACCATGTCGACCCACACGCATTTCGATCATGACGCCATCGACCGCCCGAATTCGACCATGGTGCTGGACCGGATGGTCGGCGACTTCGAGTTCGCGGATCTGAAGATCACCGGATTCGCCGACAAGCACGCCTGCATTGCCCCCGGCTGGTATCCGTGGACGGACGCGCTCAAGGAGTTCGGTGCGGAAGCCTGTCCCCCCAACAATGTGGGGCACATGGACATGGTCGTATATGTGGTCGATACGGGGGGCATCCGTACGCTGATCTGGGGCGACAACCGGCACAATCCGCCTGACGCGTTCTGGCAGGCCATCGGCAAGATCGACGTGCTGACGCTGCCGGTGGATGGATCAGAGCACATCCTGTCCTATGACCAGGCCAACGCGATCGTCGACCGGCTGAAGCCCAAGGTGGTTATTCCGACCCACTATCTCAGCGAAGCCACCACCTACACCTTGTCCACACTCCAACCGGCCGATAAATGGGTGAAGTCGCAAAAGAGCTATCAGATGCTGGATGGCAGCAACCTGAAGCTCGCCGCGGCGGACGTGGGCAAGATGGACCGCGAGTTCCTTTATTTCGGCCACAACGCCCAGAAGAGCTGAGGCGCGGAACAAACCTTTAGAGCGCGCGCCCGGCAGTTTCGTGCGTCGCGTTTAGACGCCCGACGCGCGCTTCTTTGCGACCCTGGGCTGAGCGTCCGTCCCGTCGGCCCGCGCCTCGGCCGCCGCGACGATGCGTTCAGCCTGCGCCTTTGCTTCTTCGATGATGCGGGTGGCATCGGCCTGCGCCTTGTTCAGAGCTGCCGCATAGTCTTCGCCGCGCGCCGGTGACGACGCCTGGTGCACGTTGCCGGCAATCCGGCTCAGCCTCGCGGCCTCGTCTTGGTATTCTTCCGTGAGCTGGCGGAGAAAATCGTCCTGCAGTTTCTGCAGATCCGATACGTTCGAACAGGCCATCAACCGCAAAGGCAACTCACCGTAACGCACCGTGCGCTGGCCGTAGAAGCGCAATATATCAACATTCCAGCCAAGAAGTAGTTTCACCGCATGAAAAAAGGCGTTAGCCGTCGCGTCGCCTTCGCGCGGCCGTGCATCTTCGCGCGGCCGTGCATCTTCGCTCGTCCGTGTGTTCTGTTCGGGCATTTGCTCGCTCCCATCAGGCGCCGCTGCGAGCCAGGTGCTGCCTCTATTCGTTCTCTCGACCTGTGCACCACGGGGCAAGCGGCGCGACCAAGTAAGGCTGCGCCCGTGACCGAAGGCGCAAACCAAAATCGATACTGAACTGAGTAAGCCTCATTAGACACCCGCTTTGGCGGCCCTGTCCAGCCAAAGCGCATTCCGTCGACTTTTCCGACCTGAGTGTGATGTTCATCACTTTATTCGGCCCCTCCGTTCCCCATTTCAGGACCAAGTCAGAGAGCACCGGAAGCAAACCGATACTGAAGGGTGCATTTGGAAATATGGCGGTCGCGAGCTTCCCGCCGATTTAGTCCGCGGCCGTCACAAGCAGACCGGGAAGGCAAAAAGAGCCGTCATCCCGGTTACGCCACATAATCCTCATTTCCGCGGTCGCGGCGCGAACTTTACGCAGCGGTGGCCAAAGAAATGAGAGAAGCCGCCCCGTTTGATGGAGACGGACAGTCTTGCGAGCCGCGCGCGGGACTGTCCGGAAACGGGGCGGCACCCCTTTTTCCAGAAAATCTATCCCGTAGCCTTTTACCTCATGCGTATTTGATGAGTGGAACACTACGGTGAGACTCAGATAATCTCCCGATCCATGATCGAGACGGCTCTGGTTGCTTTCACGACCTTCTTTGCCACCGTCGGCCCGGCAAACCTGGCGGCGCTGTTCGCCGCGCTAACCCACGACAACACACCGGCGGAACGAAGGGCAATGGCGCTCAAGAGTTCGCTCATCGGCGGCGGCGTGTTGCTGTTCTTCACACTGTTGGGTGAGTCGGTGATCACCACGTTCGGCATCTCGCTCGCGGCGTTGCGCACCGCTGGCGGCATCCTGTTGCTTCTGATCGCCATCGACATGGTGTTTGCCCGGCCATCCGGCGGTACGACCACGACGGAAGAGGAGAACGTCGAAGCTGCTGAACGTGCCGATCTGTCGGTGTTTCCGCTCGCAACACCGCTCATCGCCGGTCCCGGGGCCATTGGAGCCGCCATCCTGCTTGGGGCGGATGCGGCCGGCGACGCGGCCGTGCTTGCGGTCGTGGTCGCCGCGCTGCTGTCCAACATCGTGCTGTGTTACGTCTTGATGCTGATGGCGACCCAGGTCCAGCGTATCCTGGGTGTGACCGGCTTGCAGGTCCTCACCCGTATCGTCGGCATACTGCTGGCCGCGCTTGCCGTGCAGTTCGTGTTTGATGGTATTGCCAACAGCGGGCTTGTGGGGTGAGCGGAGGCCGCTGAAGTTGGATCCATGACCCGGTTCGTAACATTCGAGACCATCGAAACGCTCTGGACGCGTTTCGCCAAGCAGGGTCCGGACGGTGAAGCGGTCGTCTCCCATGACACATTGAAGGCCGTCATCGTGGAACTCGGTCTGCAGGCTGATGACGGCGAGGCGCGGCATATGCTCGAAGATGCAGCCGCGCTCGATGGCCTGCCACGCCGCCCGTTCTTCGCCCTTGTCGCCTCCTTGCAAGGGGACAGCAACGCACGGGCGCGGATCGCATTCGACGCATTGGACGCTGACGGCGACGGAGAGATCTCTCATCGGGAGCTACACGAGCTGCTGATGCATTTCGGCATGGAGGAGACCGAATGCGAATCCCTGTTTCGTGAAGCCGACCGGGAGGGCGCCGATGCGATCACATTCGAGGACTTCTGCGCCCAGTTGCCGGATATCCAAGAGCAGGCTTCTGCCGGGTATCGCGACAGTGACATACCGCACGTGATGAGACCGGCAGCAGAAGATACATCCACATTTCAGGCCGCCGGCAGAGCAGTCGCAAAGTCGCCAGGCCATCGCGCGACACCGGGTGAAGGGACCTCGCGCCTGCAGATGCAGATCGGTCTGTTCCGGTTGCTGCAGGGCGCGGCTTATCGCAGCTTCCGGGAGAACTGCGCCGCCAACTGCGAAACGCATCTGCGCGCGAAGGCGCTGCCCTACACGATCACCCACTTCGTCGCGTTCGCGGACGCCGCAATTGCACTCTATAAGGCCCTCGGCATCGTCGAGACCGCGTGCCACCCCGTCCTCGATGACGTGAACCGATCACTGAGCGATGAATTTGGACGTCTTCAGGACCGGATTGCCAACTGGAAGACAGTCGACAAGACGCCGCAGATGGAAGCCGCTGTGGCCAAGATGGAGGCGGCACGGCATGAGCAGAAGTGCGTCCATAGTGTTTTCGCGGCGGGCGTGGAACTCGCGCTTACCCTGCAACGGAAGAACCTGAAGCTCAACGACCTGGAGCAGGGCGCGCTCGTGGCGTACGAACTCGTACGTCAACGCGGCCTGGACCTGCATTTCGAAAGCACGCCGGAGAACGAACCGCGATCCGAAGCAGCCGGCGACTACCTCCAATCGTGGGCGCATGTGATCATCAACGACACAGACGAAGATGTCGATGGAGCGCTCATGCCGGCGGCCTACTGGTATGAGGAATTCATGCCCAAACTGCTCGCTGCTTGCAGTGTATCGACGATCAAGGATATTTCGGGCAATACCCAGCCTGACGAAGGAGCCCTCGACCAGTGGTTTGACCGCGCTCACACTGCGGATGAATTCCACCCGTTCGGCGAAGCCGTCGCCGCCCACTTCAGCACATGCACACCTCGGCAAAAGCTGGAGATCCGGCAAGCCTGGCGGCTGACACGTCACTATCTCAACGGCGTTCAAAAACGCCGTGAGCGGCTAGAATTCGGACGTGAGACCGGTTTCCTGTCGGAGTACGTCGCATTTCTGGATGTCTATCTCGGGCGCAGTGACGTGCGCGATGCGCGGATGCGCGTCAGTTTTCCATACTTTGTCGGCCCGCCGACCTGGCGGTTCCTGCATACAGCCGCCGAAATCATCTCCAGCCGCGGCGCATCCGAGCAACCGCGTCTGATTGCACTGTTCAAGGACTTCTTCCGTCTCTTTGCGACCATGTATCCATGTCCCTACTGCCGCTATCACCTCAACCGGTTCGTGGTGTGCAACAGGGAAGTGGACATGTATCCGCTGGAATACCTGATCCTCGGATCGCATCCGGAGCGCGGAGCCTTCGAAGTCTCGATTGAAGACAAGCTGGACACCATCACTGACGGCCCATCGTTGCGCCTGTTCCTTTGGAAGCTGCACAATACGGTGTCGTCATCGATCATGCGCACCGAGGCCTGGTATCATCGTGAGGATGACGCGCCTTACACGACACGCCATTGGCCAAGTCTCGAGACGGAACGTGCGCGCGCCCGGGCACTCGGGCAGGGCGGCCTCGCTGAAACGGACATCGAGAAACTGAAGGCACTGCAGGGTCCGGTCGGGGAGCTATCCAGGTTGCGTCAGGCGGTCGCGTCCACACAAGGGTCAGACGAGGCAAAACGGCTCACGAAGACCGTTCGCGACGCGCATGCGGCAACCAAATCGCTTGAGGACGCTCTGGCAAAAAGCGGATTTCTGGAACGAACCTACCGGTTCGACCCGAGCCTTGAGGACGATGCGCCGCATTTCACGCCCGAAGAGGAAGCGTTCAGCCGGAGCGGCCATTTCGTGGAAGCGTGACGATCACGCTCCACCCCCGGCCACTCACTCCATGTAGGCGATCATGCGTCCGGCGGCGATGACGCCGATCCACAGGCTAGTGGACACAAATGCGGCGACGATCGATCCCTGCGGGATGTCGTGCTGTGCGGGATCGATCTCGACGGCGTATCGGTAAGTGCGTGTGTAAAAGTAGGCGGCGTTGAGCCCGCAAGTGCGACGCGACCATTGCCGCCGGGCGACCGGCCAAGTAAGAGTGCACGTATGGAACAGACAACCGTCAAGGACATTCCCCTTCGCGACGATATCCGCCTGCTTGGCCGCGTTTTGGGCGACACGGTACGCAATCAGGAGGGACAGGACACTTTCGACGTGGTCGAGAGGATCCGCCAGACCTCGATCCGCTTTCACCGCGACGACGAAACTGATGCCAAGCTGGAACTGGAGAACATCCTCGCCCGCTTGAGTCATGAACGCGCGGTTCAGGTGATCCGCGCCTTCAGCTACTTCTCACATCTCGCCAATATCGCCGAAGACCAGCATCACATCCGCCGCACCAGAGCCCATGACATCGGAGGGTCTCCGCCACGTCCCGGCACCATGGCGCTGGCGCTGAAGCACGCGGCGGACGCGGGCCTGAGCGCCGCCGACCTGCAGGCCTTCTTCAATGACGCGCTTGTCAGCCCGGTGTTGACGGCGCATCCCACCGAAGTGCGACGCAAGAGTACGATGCAACGGGAGATGGCAATTGCCGGTCTGATCGATCAGCGCGAACGGGGGCCGTGGACCCCGGAGGAAGCCGAGGAGCTTGACGCCAAGATCCAGCGCAACGTCCTGACGCTATGGCAGACCAACCTTCTGCGGCAAACAAAGCTCGATGTCGAGGACGAGGTCGAAAACGGCCTCAGTTATTACGACTATACATTTCTGCGCGAACTGCCGCGGCTTTACGGGCGCCTCGAAGACCGCATTTCCGAGCTTGCTCCGGCGTCACCCCCGGTGCGTCTCGCGTCGTTCCTGCGGATCGGCAGCTGGATTGGCGGCGACCGGGACGGCAACCCGTTCGTTACGGCCGAGGTGATGGACCGGACATTGCGGATGCAGAGCAACCGCGCCATTGCTTTCTATCTGGAGGAACTGGACAAACTTGGAGGCGAACTCTCGCTGTCGACCCGCATGGTCGACGTGTCCGAGCCGCTTTCCGAACTGGCGGACCGGTCGCCCGACACCTCGCCGCACCGTGACATCGAGCCTTACCGCCGTGCGACACTGCTGATTGCGGCGCGGCTCGAGGCGACCCGGCGCTCAATACACGAGACAACATGGTCCGGCACCGAAGTGGACGGTTCAGCACCCTATGATGCACCCGACGCGTTGCAGGCCGATCTCGACATCATCCACGACTCCCTCGTCGCCAACCAGTCCGGCACGCTCGCAGAGGGGCGGCTGCGGCGGTTGCGCAGGGCTGTCGACTGCTTCGGCTTTCATCTGGCAAGCCTGGACATGCGCCAGAACTCGGATGTCCATGGCCGGACGGTGGCGGAACTCGTCAAGGCCGTCGCGCCGGGCACAGACTACAGCGAACTGGACGAAGACGGTCGCGTTGCGTTGTTGACCGGAGAACTGACCAGCCGACGGCCCTTGTTGCGGCCGTTCTGGACCTATTCGGAAGAGACGGTAAAGGAGCTCACCATCTTTCAGGCCGCCGCCGCTGGTCATGCGCGTTATGGCCGCCGCGCCTTGCCCAACGCGATCATCTCCAACACCCAGAGCGTGTCCGACATGCTGGAACTTGCCGTGTTGCTCAAAGAGGCGGGGCTGATCACGCCGGACGGCCAAAGCGCGGTGAACATCGTGCCGCTGTTCGAGACAATATCGGACCTGCGCAACTGCGTGCCGATCATGGACCGTTTGCTATCGATACCTGCGTACCGCGCGCTTGTGGACAGCCGCGGCGGCGTACAGGAAGTCATGCTCGGCTATTCCGACAGCAACAAGGATGGCGGATATGTCACCTCGGGGTGGGAACTCTACCGGGCCGAGGTCGGCCTGATCGAGCTGTTCCAGAAGCACGGCGTGCGCTTGCGTCTGTTCCATGGCCGCGGCGGCACGGTCGGCCGGGGAGGGGGCCCGAGCTTCGACGCGATCCTCGCCCAGCCCGCGGGCGCGGTGAACGGCCAGATCCGCGTCACCGAACAGGGCGAGATCATCTCCAGCAAATACACCAACCCCGACCTAGGCCGGCGCAATCTGGAAATCCTCGTTTCCGCCTGTCTGGAGGCCTCGCTGCTGCGGCCTGAGGATGAGAACGTGCCGCAACACTATCTCGACACCATGGCGGATCTGTCCGACAGGGCCTTCAAGGCGTATCGCAGCCTCGTCTATGAAACGCCGCGCTTCGATGAGTATTTCTGGGCTTCGACCGTGATCAACGAGATCGCGACCCTCAACATCGGGTCGCGCCCGGCCTCGCGCAAAAAGCTCGGGCACATCGAGGACCTGCGCGCCATACCCTGGGTGTTCAGCTGGTCGCAGTGCCGGCTGATGCTGCCCGGCTGGTACGGGTTCGGCAGCGCCGTCAATGCGTGGCTGGAAGAGAAGGGGGAGGACGGTCTCGCCCTGCTGCGCGAGATGTACCGCGACTGGCCGTTCTTCCGGGCACAGCTCTCCAACATGGACATGGTACTGGCGAAGACCAACATCGCGATCGCCTCACGCTATGCAGACCTTGTGGAAGACGAGAACCTCCGAAATGAAATCTTCGGCCGCATTCGCACTGAACGGCAGGCGTCGATCGACGCGCTCCTGCAGATCACGGAGAACGACGCCCTGCTTGCCGGCAACCCGCTGCTGTCGCGCTCGATCTCGAACCGCTTTCCCTATCTCGACCCGCTTAACCATCTGCAGGTCAATCTGCTCAAAGCGTACCGCGCGGACTCCAACGACCCGAAGGTTCTGCGCGGCATCCAGCTCACCATTAACGGCATTTCAGCTGGCTTGCGCAACAGCGGCTGACTCGTAGAGCCTCAACGCAAAAACGGGTGGCTCCGTGACGGAGCCACCCGCCGGTTTCTTTTCACGGGAGGATGATCAGAAACCTAGTGCGATGAGGCGCGTTCGTGCGTTACTGGACTTTCACGCACTTCTGCTTCGTCTCATCCCAGACCTCGCCTTCCTTACACGTGGTCTGTTGTTCGGCGACAACGGCGGAACCGCTCAAGGAAATACCGTTGAGCGCCGCGGCGCTGACCGGGCCCGCAAGCCCAATGGCAAGGCCGAGAACAGGCAATGCAAGTGCGTACTTCATCTTCGCCTCCTTTGGCGTTCCGGCAAGCCGATGCACACGCACCGACTGACGCGGACGTTTGACGTGTTGGTGAGGTTTGTGCCGAACGGCCATATGCAGCGTGCTCGGCAATCATCGAGCCGAACCCGGGAGCAACTCCGGGCGTCGTGCTTTAACCGGCTCACGAGAGTAAATTTAGTCAGGCAATCTGGCTCCGACCTGACCGAAATTTGGAATTTTGGAGAAGGTCTGGGAGTTTTCTGGACATGGTTGCATGGCAAAACTTCCGCAACTCTTCCATAATAACCTTCTGACTTAAATGGAAAAATCACGATTCCGGCTGCTGCCAGCCGACACATTCCGGCCATGACCATGAACCCAGTGTGAACAGCTTCGCGTCGGCCTCGGACTAGAAGCGGTAGACGGCTTTCGCCGCGCGATAGGTATTTGCGTACGCCTCGACAGACGCATCGATCGGATCGCAATATCCGCCGCCAAGAGCCATCGAGACGGGCACGCCATTGAGAAGGCACGCCCGGAATACCATCTCGTCGCGCGCCTTGAGCCCCGCATAGGTCAAGGCCAGACGCCCCAAACGGTCCTCCTTCAGGGGATCGACGCCCGCCTGATAGAGCACGAGGTCCGGACGGAACGCGAAGACGGCGGAGAGATGCTCATCAAGCGCATCGAGATAAGCCGCATCGTCGGCGCCGTCGGGCAATGCCACATCCAGATCGGACGTACTCTTGCGAAACGGAAAGTTCTTCTCACCATGCATGGAAAACACGAAGACAAGTGGATTACCGGTCAGGATCGCCGCGCTGCCATCGCCCTGATGGACATCGAGGTCGATGATCGCAACGCGCTCCACCCATTTGCTTGCAAGCGCGCGCAAGGCCGCAACCGCCTGATCGTTGTAGACGCAGTACCCTGAGCCGAAATCGCGGTGCGCATGATGGGTGCCGCCGGCAAGCTGCCCGGAGATGCCCTCGTCGAGCGCAGCGCGCGCCGCCGCGACTGCACCTCCCACCGTCGCCCGCACCCGCCGAACCAGATGTTCGCTCCACGGAAAACCGATGCGCCGCATGGCCTCCCGGTCGAGCGATCCGGACTCGAACTGCGCGACATAGTCGACGTCATGCGCGCGGTGCAGATCCGCCGTGTCGGCGAGGGGGGAGCGATGAAGCTGGTCTGAGTGCAACACAGCCTCATCCAGAAGGCGCTCTCGCAACATGGTGTATTTGCCGCCGGGAAAGCGATGCCCTGCCGGCAACGGCAGGTTGAACGTATCGGAGTAGAAGAACCTCATGGGCTTGAGCGCACCTGAGCCGACGCACGGCTTGAAATCAAGCCCAGGGGGTGACAAGGGTCAGAGCTTGCAGGGCAATTGGCATTGATCGCCGCGGATGGTCTAACGTCACCGTCTGTCTGCGATACAGCCGCACTGAACCGGGATCAGCCATGAACAGTCAGAAACTCCCTGAAAATTTCGTCCGTACCGTGCCGGAAGGCGATACCCATGAGCGGGATGTCTGCGGCGAATGCGGTTTCGTGCACTACCAGAACCCGAAAGTCGTTGTCGGCTCGGTCGTGCATCACGACGGAAAGATCCTGCTGTGTAAACGCGCCATTGAACCGCGATCCGGTTACTGGACGGTTCCTGCCGGCTACATGGAGCTTGGCGAGACGGCCGCGGACGGCGCCATGCGCGAGGCGCGGGAGGAAGCGTGCGCCGACATCGTCATCGAAGCGGTGCTCGCGGTCTACACGATCACCCGCATCGCCCAGGTTCAGGTGATGCACGTGGCCCATCTCGCCACGCCGCACTTCGAGCCCGGACCTGAAAGCACCGAAGTCGGCCTGTTCGCGTGGGACGACATTCCCTGGGACGATCTCGCGTTCCCGTCGGTTCATTGGGTGCTCAAGCACTTCCGGGAGGTCGAGGGTCAGACCGGTTTCCCGGCATTCACGAACCCGCCGGGGGAATTCGGGGACATGCGCCAGGGTAAGGCGCCGTCGACCTAACTACTCATCGTGGCCGCACCGACGTGTGGCAAACGGGTCTCCTTCAGGTGTGTCCGAACCGCGGCGTTGACCGCATCCGCGTGGGTCAATAGCGACATATGGCCCGCTCCGACGATGCGGTGGACCCGCGCATCTGCAATAGCGCATCGGATTTGTTGCGCGATGCTGATCGTGCGTCAGACGCCGACGATACGGGTTTCGGTAATGAACTTTCCGTCCGTATCAAAACGGTGGACCTGATAGACGGCCCGGCCCGTCATATGAGGCGGGTATTCACCCTTGCGCAGCGTCGTCGACACGGCGGACATCACGCTCGCCGGCACACCCTCGATGTCACCAAAAGTAGCCCGGTGTACATGTCCACTGAACACGCCAGCCGTGCGGCCGCCGTGGAGGAGGGCGCGACGCAAGGTGCCCATTGTCTCAGGACTGTCGAAGTGCATCGGGTCGGGGCCAACGCTCACCTCGAACGCCGGGTGGTGGGTAAAAATGACAACGGGGCGTTCGTCGTCCGTCTCAATCATTCCGGTCAGCCGCGTGACGCGTTCAGCGCAAAAATCGCCCTTGTTGCTGTCCGGATTGAGGGTATCGAGCATGATCAGCCTCAAGGGCAGGTTCTCCACCGCATAGTCGATGAAGTCCGATGCTTCGTCGAGATATCCGCATTCGGCGAAAGCGGCGCGCAGGTTCGACCGGTCGTCCTTGTTGCCGACCATCGCGTAGACGGGCGTATTGGCCGATTTCAGGATATCCACGGCGGCTGCATATTCATCCGAGCGGCCGTTGTGCACCACATCGCCGGTATGGACGATCACATCGGGCACCGGGTTGAGCGCATTGATGTCGTCAATGACGTTCGCGAAGTCGCGAAGCCGCTGATCCGTATCGGCCTCGTCGAGCGCAATGTGCGTGTCGGAGATCTGCGCGATGATCATGTGAGAAAGTCTCGGCCCGGCTATTTCAGCGTGGCGTAGTAATCCCTCAGGATTGCCACCACCTCGGGCCGGCTGAACTCGGGCGGAATGTCTGCATTGGTCGAGAGCAATTGACGCTGCTGTGTGCCGGAAATCGATACATGGTACTTCGGATCATGCGGACACGTCTTCGCTGTCGCCATACCGTGACACTTGCGACAGTAGAAGGTGATGTCGATCTTGAGCGGGCGCGTCTGAAGCGCGCCGTCCCAAAGCTCATCGAAGATATGATGCGCGTCGAACGGTCCGTAGTAATCGCCGACACCGGCGTGATCGCGGCCGACGATCAGGTGCGAGCAGCCGAAATTCTGCCTGATCAGCGCGTGTAGCAGTGCTTCTCGCGGCCCCGCGTAACGCATCTCGATCGGGTAACCGGCCTGAATGACCGTGCCCGGTCGAAAATAGTTGTCGATCATGGCCTGGATCGCTTCGGTGCGTACCTCCGCCGGGATGTCGCCTTGCTTCAGCTTGCCGAGCACCTGGTGGATGAACACTCCGTCGGAAACCTCCACAGCGATCTTGACCAGGTGTTCGTGGCTGCGGTGCATGGGATTACGCGTCTGAAACGCGGCGACGCGCGACCAGCCCTTCTCGAGAAACAAGGCGCGCGACTGCGCCGGGCGGACATAGAGATCTGCGTATTTGGTCGGATACTCGCCTTCGCTCAGAACCGAAACCCGTCCGGCGAGGTTGATGTTCCCTTGCGCATACACTTTCGCCACGCCCGGATGTTCGCCGTCCGTCGTGCGGTAGACATGCTCGGCCTCGATCTTCTTGTCGATCGGGTACTTCTCGGTGACGTGCATAACGGCGAGGATTTCGCCGGTCTCGGCATCGGCAAGTGCCACTTCCTCTTCCGCACCAATGGAGTCGCCCAAATCCTTGTCCACGGGCAGGGTGATCGGGATCGGCCAGAAGACGCCGTCGCTCAGCTTCATATCGACGCAGGAGCCGCGCCAGTCGTCGTGGCCCATGAACCCGTCCAGCGGCGTGTACGCACCCATGGCCAGCATGAAAACATCGGACACGGCGCGGGAATCGAGCGGCACGCGCTTGAGCGACTCGGCGCGCTTCAATTCATCGGCGCGCTCGGCCTCGGCCAGCAACAGAGGCTTGACGGACTGCGACGCATGCGGCGGGACAAGTTGTGGCATGACGCCTACGGCTTTTTCGGAGTCTTGTATTTGACTTCCTTCTGGAACGATTCCCAGATGGTGTCGTATCCAACGAACCCTTTACTGTTCGCCTTTTTCTGACGCGTCGTCAAAAAGCGCGTCTTGCCCTCCGGCACCTTCTTCACTTGCTTTTGCTCGGCCATAAGTCACCTCTTGTGTAAAGGATGTTTCCGTTCGCCCTTCAACTCAGATTGGTCGCGTGAGCGACGGGTCGATATCCGCCTGTGCACCGACCGTCCCGCCCGTTTTCATCTCTTCGTCGGTCGCATCGCGCACAGTTAGTATCTCGAGCGTAAAAACGACCTCTCTGCCGCAAAGCGGATTGTTGCCATCGACCGTCAGTGTCTTGTCGTCCATTCGCGTTACAATGAAACTCTTGGTCTGACCCTTGTCATTTTCCATCAGTATGGAGGTGCCGATCTGCCGATACTCCTCGGGAACATTCTCGATACGGTCGGTGAATACGAGGGACTCGTCTCTCGCGCCGTAGATCTGGTTTCCGTCGATCAGCACTTCAATCACGTCACCGACTGACTTGCCCTCCAGTTCCTTGTGGACGTAGGGCGCCAGAATTTCATTGTGACCGTGGATATAGCCCAACGGGAACTCGACCATCGTCAGGACATGCCCCGATTTCTTGTCGGTCACCTTGTAGGTCAGTTCGACAAACTGGCCGTCCCCGATGGTTTCGCTCATATCAAGTCCGCACCGTCGTCTCAGAATATCGTTGCGCCAAAAATCCTGACCTCTTCGTCTTCATATCCGAGTACAAGCCTGCCAAGCCATTCGCCTTCCCTGATAGTGCTCCGCTGACGGTACAGAACCGTCACATGTTCGCCCCGGCGAATGACGCCGAGATGGTCAACGTCTTCGGACAGATTTCTGGCCAGCTCGCTGTTTGCGAACTGGTGGCCCACCTCGATTTGATTCATGGCGAGCGCGAAGGAACTGGAAAAATTCTTCACGAATTCTCCGTACTGGCCCTCGTTGGAATGCCTGACGAGGTCGCGCCAAAGAGGCGCGGCCAACGCAACAATCTCCTCATCGCTCTTTTCAATGATGTTCATCGGCGAACTCATCATGCTACGCGTCGCCCTTGAGCGAGGTCACGCGCTCCAGGAAGATCGGCATATAAGTTGCCGATCTCTGTAAGCTGCAAATAACCGCCAAGCCCAATAAGCGTCCCGGCGCATACCGCTATCTTGCTGCCGCCGCGGCTTTTGCTCTCGCAGGCTTCTTTTTCGGCGCGTTTGTCGCCTTCTTGGTGCTGGGCTTGTCCTCGTCCGCGTCAACCAGGTGATAAAGCGGCGCCTTCTCCATGGTGTATTCGCCGGTTTCCGGATCGCGCCGGGAAACGGTCAGAACGTGCCAATTCTCATCGTCCAGTTTCATGTGGTCACCACGATAATAGTAGCCGGGCCAACGCGTTTCCTTGCGGAAGAGAGTGTGTTGCATGACGCACTCAGACGTCCGATGACGGTGCTTCAATTCCCATGCACGCAGCAATTCGTGAAGATCCTCTGCAGCCAGGCTCTCGAGATCCTCCTCCATGATCTTGAGCTTCTTGAGGCCGATATTCAGGAGCTTCTCGTTGGTCATGTAGTTGACCGTCACGCCGGCACAATACTCGTCCATCAGCTTCTGCAAACGATCGTGAGCCTGCTTGGGATTGATGTAGTGCGGGTTGACATCACCGGCGACGATCTCGTTGCGGTAGGTCTTGTAATGCTCCAGTGGCTTGTAGATCTCCTTCTTGCGGCGGTCGATCTGCTCATCGGAAACAACAATACCTTCAGCCTTGCCATCGTCGATATATTTGCAGGCGGCCTTTGCGGCGAGGCGCCCCTCGGTGAACGAGCCGGATGAAAAGGCGTGTGGAGTGCCGCCGCATGCGTCACCGGCACCAAACAGGCCTTCGACGGTCATCATGCGATTGTAGCCCCAGAAATACTCGGGAGGAGACAGATCCTCAGGACCCGAGCACCAGCCGCCAGAGCCCGTTGCATGAGACCCCATGACGTAGGGCTCGGACGTTGTGAGTTCGGGATTCTCGTTTTTGGGGTCCACGTCCGTCGCGGCCCAAAGGACAGCCTGGCCGACTGTCATGCCGAGGAAGTTCTCCCAGCCGACCTCTTCCAGATGAGGGTCCTGGAAGGCCTGCATCGTCACCATGTGAATGGGGCCACGACCGGCATTTACCTCATTGATCAATGCGTGATTACGCAAACAGGTCGGGATGGGCCTATGGGTCAGATGCGAGACTTCCGGATCCAGATATTCCTTGCCAACCATTTTCTGAAGGTCAGGGAACCAGTTGGATTCATACTCCTCGCCCAGACCATTTTGCGTATAGGTCTTGAGGTGCAGGAAGTAAGCGCCGACCGGGCCATAGCCATCCTTGAAGCGCGCCAGCACGATGCGGTTTTCCATCTGCGTCATCTTGGCGCCAGCTTCGATCATGAGCCCATAGGCGGACCCGGACGACCAGGGCGCATACCAGGTACGTCCCATACCTTCGCCCGTTGAACGGGGCTTGAAGATGTTGGAAGCGCCACCTGCGCCGCAGATCACAGTCTTGGACTTGAAGACGTGGTAGTTGCCCGTGCGGACGTTAAACCCCACAGCGCCGGCAACCCGGTTTTCCTTGGCGTCGTCCATGAGCAGGTGGGTGACGCAGATCCGGTTAAACACTTTATCGGCGGATTTCTTGGCGGCTTCGGCGACAATTGGCTTGTAGGACTCGCCGTGAATCATGATCTGCCATCGCCCTTCACGCAGATAAGTCCCCGTCTTCGGGTTCCTCATGATGGGCAGGCCCCACTCTTCGAACTGGTGAACAGTCGAGTCGACATGACGGGCCATATCGAAAGCAAGGTCCTCGCGTACCATTCCCATCAGGTCGATACGCGCGTATCGGACATGGTCCTCTGGATTATTCTCGCCCCAACGGGTGCCCATGTAGCAGTTGATCGCGTAAAGGCCCTGGGCGACCGCGCCGGAACGATCGATATTTGCCTTCTCGGCAATGACGATCTTCTTGTCCTGTCCCCAGAATCTCGCTTCCCAGGCAGCACCGGTCCCGCCGAGGCCTGCGCCAACGACCAGAATGTCGATATCGTCTTCGATGATCGTTTTGTAAGCCATCAGTAGTACACCCCTTCCTTCAACTTGAGACCGTTGGATTCCAGGGTATGAAGATCGCCGTCATCCATACGGATAAACCCTGGCTCGCTGTACAGCAGTTCGCTGTCACGCTGTTCCTGGCTGGGGGCGGGAACATCAGCAAGCTGAGGGATGGCCGTGCCCCAGGGCTTGGTGGTTATGGGCGACAGGAAATTCTTTTCCGTGCCATTCCGGAATTTGATCCGCCAGGCGATCGTACCCCTCTCTTCGTCGCGCTTCACGCGGACGCTGTGGCCAAGCGGGGCGAAATCGGCATATCCGCGCACATCGATCGCGTCCTGCGGACAGGCCTTCACGCACGAATAGCACTCCCAGCACATATTGGGTTCGATGTTGTAGGCACGGCGATATGTCTTATCGATGTGCATGATGTCCGAGGGACAGATATCGACGCAATGTCCGCATCCGTCGCACCTCGTCATATAGACGAATGTTGGCATTGTTCGGCTCCTTCTCCGTTCTAAAAAGACTTGCGCACCGCCCCTCTAATAGTGTCGGGGTGCTTCGCGCTTGATGCCCAGCCCCATATCCATCGGCGCATCCACCAACAACTCCATGGAGTGCCTTTTCTGCTGCTCGGGATCGTCACGGGTCTGCGTTGGCAAATTCCCGGCCGAACCGTCAGCCTTCGACATTCTCTTCTCGAATGCTGCAGCCGGCTTGAAGAACATGTGGGAGAACTTGGACCAGGGGACCCCCGCGAACAGTACCGTGGTGGCGATGAGGTACAGGATCAGCATGACAACGGAACCGGCGCTGCCGGCAGCCTGCGCCCAGGCCCAGAGAAGGCCGAACGTCGCGCTCAGGACCAACGAGACGATGAACAGGTCGGCACGCACCAGGCGGAACGGTGAATGACCCTCAGCGGCAACATCAACCCGTATGAAGAACCAGAACCAGTACCCGCCGACGCAGATCATCAACGCTCCGATGTACCAAAGCGCGGTCCAAATCGCGGGCGTTTCCGCCCCCGGATTCGCGTAGTTGAAGACCAAGACAGCGGACGCCAAGACATAGGCCACGAAACCGTACATACCCAGCAGGTGGGCGATCCTGCGGTTTGTTGTGCAGAACTCGCCGGAGGCCATCACGTCGACGACGGCCGTCTGGACAGCGATGGACATCTTCTGTCCGGCGCCAACCTCTTTCTCCGCGTTCTCCCGGCCGCTGCGCCAGTTCTTGAAGAAGTAGGTAGCGCTACCCTTATGGATAACGTCGAACAGCGTACCGCCGACAACCAAGAGCGCCATAATGACGACGTAAGCCTGCATGACGCCCGGCGAGATGGTCGCCGAGAGTTCGGCAAAAGGATTACTGGTGAACATTATCTGTTATCCCCGATGAGCCCCCGATACCTCAATGCGCGCCAAGATATCCGATTGGGCCCCCGGCGGCAATCCACTATACGAGCCGGTTCTGTCCGTTATACGAACCGGTTCAGCTCGCTATCCGAGACCGAAATCTTCTCCAAAGCCGCAAAAAACGCCTGTTTCCGAAGCGTTTCAATTGCTGAAAGCGCTGCACTAACATTTGTGATTGAAGTACGACATGTCGTCGCGGGAAGAGCAAGTGGAGCCTCGTCTTTCATTGACGCGGCGGTGATTTGTCGGCGGTAGATGTCTGGCCAAGCCAAGCGAAACAAAGGACCAACCATGCGCATCAAACTGAGCGACGAACGTAAAAACCGGATTACCAATGCGCTTGTAGACTTTTACGCTTCGGAGTTCGATGAAGAGCTGAGCGCGTTCAGGGCTGAACGCGTCGTCGAATTCATGCTCCGGCAAATCGGGCCATCGCAATACAATCAGGCCATCGCCGACGTTCGCAAATACATGGCCCAGAAAATCGATGATCTGGACGCGGAGTTCTACGAACCCGAGGCGCGCGGCGACGACGCCGATACGTGATCAACCCGAAGACCAACCGTCAGCGGCCGTTCCGCTCCTCGATGAAGGCTCGGTTCAACTCAGCGCCGAACACAAAGATGACAGCCGAGATATAGAAGAAGAACAACGCGATCATGATGTTCGCGAGACCCGCATACATGCTGGCGTAGTAATTGTAATGGGCGAGATAGGTCGAGTAGGAGACGCCGGCGATCAACCAGAGCGCAACCGTGTGAAGAATGCCTGGCCAGATGTCGAGCAGGCGCCGATGGCCGGCGGGCAGCCAGAAATGCATGGCAAACAGCATGATGAACAATGCGAGCGTTCCGATCAGCAGGCGCAACTGATCAAGCAAGCCGATGACGGGGCCAAGCCGTTCGAAATGGTCCCCGGCGAAGGCCTGGATGGCCGGTGCGAGGATGATCGCGAACCCGACGATCAGCATGGCGGCAGCGCCGCCGATAACGAAACCGAAGCTCTGAAGCCGGCGCCGCCAGAAGGAACGGTCCTCCTCAACCCGGTAGGCGCGATTAAGCGCGGTGCGCAGGCTCTCCACGCCGCTTGAAGAAATGAAAAGGGCGAGGGCAAAGCCCAGGGTAAGGATGTCGCCCCGGGTCTGTCCGAGCACACTGCGCACCGCCGGCGCGAACGCATCGGCAACCTCGTGCGGAAGGGTTTGAAACAACTGCGCGACCGCCCGCTCGGCCGCGTCCGCCCCGCCGAGGAAGGCAGCAAGAGCGGTGACAAAGATCAGAAACGGGAACAGAGCGAGGACCGCGGAAAACGTGACCGCGGCCGCGAGGTCGAGCCCCAGGTCGCCATAAAGGCGCAGGAACGCTTCCTTATAAGCGCGGATGAGTTTCACAAAACCTCGACGCCCTTCGTAAATCCCTGATGACTCGCGATAACACAGCGTGCGGCTTCGAACATACTGACGCAAGCGCCGTGATGCGCAGGGGCGTCTGAAACCGCGTTACCGCCTCCCAGTCGCATTGGGTCTGCAGCCACTACCAGAGAGGTTCCGCGTTCACCGTCGAGACGTGCGCCGCGACGACCTTCCATCCCTCATCCGGAAAACGGACCCATGTCTGGCTCTGCCGGCCAACCATGTCCTGACCACGCACCTTGAACTCCAGATTCACGGTGGCGAAGTCACGGCCCAGCGTCAGGATTTCCAGCCGCAGCCGCCTCTCCTTGATGCCGGGCCCGGCCGGCCGGCCAACCCGGTGTTTGTGTATCTCGTCAAAGCCGTATCCGTTCTCATGCAGGGCGTAACGAATGGTGTGCGGGCTGCGCCAGAACGTGTCGTCCAGGACATCGACGTCTTTGTCTTCAAGGGCTTTCTCGTAACGTTCAAAAAGACCACGGATTTCCTCGACGGTTTCCGGAAGGTTCAGCGTCAGGTCGCGGGGCGTCATTTGGCGTTCTCCTTTTTTGTCGCGCATCGCAGCATCCTCTTATCACGTCCAAGCTTCGGGTTGAGAGCCAACACACATTTCCGCCACCGACGAAAAAAAGTGTGTTCTTGAGCGCAAGCGTCCGATGGTCGCGGCTTCCGCATGAACCTCGTGCGCGACCCGTTTTGCCGCCTATACTGTTGTGCTGGCCAAGCAAGGCCGCGTGGTGAGTGTTTTCATCGGTGATGGGGGAGATGAGATATGGGCACCGCATCCGACACGCCGACGACAATTCGCGAGCTGCTTGACGAGAAGGGCAGTGAGGTTTGGGACATCGACCCGGACGACTCGGTGTTCAATGCCGTTACGAAAATGTCGATCAAGGACTGTGGCGGGCTGCTTGTCGTGGAGGATGAAAGGATCGTCGGCATCATCACCGAGCGGGACTACACGCGCAATGTGATCCTGAAGGGCAAGACATCACCGGAGACGCCGGTACGCGACATCATGACGGCGGACGTCATCTGCGTTTCGCCGGATGAAACCGTCACAGAGTGCCTGAAAATCATGACGGAGAAACATGTCCGTCACCTCCCGGTTGTCGAGGACAATCAACTGGCCGGCATGGTTTCGATTGGCGACCTGGTCAAACGAATCATCGCCGACCAGAAAACGGCCATTGAAGAGCTGAAGGGCAACGCCCGCAAATAGGGCGCAACGCCAAGGTGCGCCACGGTCGCTCCAATTTGTCGCAGCGTCGATAGGCGGACTGGTCAACGCCTGCGGCCCGGTGGTGTCCTGACTCCAAAAAACTGCAAGGGACAAGGGAGGATACCGTGAGCCAGACCATGACCGTGCTGCGCAATGAGCACCGCAGTATTTCGTTTCTTCTCGATCTCCTCGAACGTCAGGTCGACCTGCTGGAAAAGACCGGCGAACCCGATCTTCAACTGATCGTCGAGATCGTCGACTACTTCCGCAGCTTCCCGGACATGCACCATCATCCCAAGGAAGACCTCGTGCTGCGTCGGTTGCGTGAGCGCGCGCAAGGCCTTGACGGCGAATTCTTCGGACTGGAGGAAGAGCACGACAAGCTGTCGAGCGAACTGCATGCCTTTTCGCGCACAACGGCGGATCTCATGACCGATCCGAGCCCGATGACCCGGTCCACATTCATTCTCGCCGCGCGGTCCTTCATCGAGCGCGAGCGCCACCACATCGACATGGAGGAAAAGTACTTCTTCCCGGCGGCGGAACGATGGTTGACGGAGGAGGATTGGGACGCGCTTGACGACGCCATTAACCAGTTCGCAGACCCGATTGCGACGCCTCAAGCGCTGCAACGGTTCCAGAACCTGAGCGAGCAGTTCCAGAAGTGGCAGAGCGCGGCAGCCTGATGGCCGTATGACGGGCGGCTCGGGGGCGGGAAGGGCACATACCTCGCACGCCGTAGACCAATTCCAACAAGCATCAGCGTTAGCGAACCGTAACGGAACGTTCTTAACGGCTGGCCGATTCGGCGCCGCGTAACAGGATTCGGCAGCCGGAGTACTCTCGTCGGGCGAGAACCATCCATACTTTCAGACTGTTGAGGTTTTTCGCGGTTTCCCTCAAATGCAACGAAAAATTAGACATGCAGCAAAACGGAATATTAGAAGAATCTTGTAACCATGGACCGGTGTACATTGGGCCGTTCAACAATCCGGTGACGTTGCGTGATGACATTTCTGTATCTATCGGATGACCCAAAGCGGTCGGAGCCAGCCGCGAAGCGCCTCGGTCAGTGGCTGCCTATGCGGCTCATGGCCCTGGAAGACTACTGTCCGACCCGCGTGCATGCGCTTTCCCCGATCGTTGTCGATGTCGACCTCACCGATCAGCAGAGCATCAAGCAGTTCAAGGACAAATTCGGAGACGAGAATCGCGGTCTGGCGAAGGTGTTCGTCATTCGCGGAACCTCGCGCGCGGAACCCTATCAGGCCGATGCGCTTGGTGCCGCGTTCACCTTTCCCGCGATGCCGCGGCGGAACGAGGCGATCAAACTGATCACCATGCGCGCCCAGGCTCAGGGAATCGGTGCCGCCGGCGTAGAAACAGAAGTTCCCGAGTTTGTCGTCAATGCGACCGAAGAAGTCAGCTCGCTGCATGACATCTTCTACGAGACGGTCGCCTCCGGCCAGCCATTGCCGCGCGCGCAGGTGGTCAGTGCCAGCGAACTGCTCGCCGAGAGCCTGAAAGAGAGTTCAATTGCCTTGTGGCTGGATGCGGTCAAGCAGCACAACAGCTACACATACCGACATTGCATGACGGTTTCCGGACTTGCCGCGGCGTTTGCCATGCATCTTGGGTTCTGCGACTCCGACGTGCAGCGCATCAGCATTGGCGCGCTGATGCACGACGTCGGCAAGGTCAAGATGCCGATTGCGCTGCTGGACAAACCCGGCAAGCTGAGCGCAAAGGAGATTAAACAGATCCGCACTCACGCGGCGCAGGGCGCGGAGATACTGCTGGATGACGCCCATTTCAGCGATGAAGTGGTCGATATTGCGCGCCATCATCACGAATTACTCGACGGAAGCGGCTATCCCGACGGCATTTCGGGCAGCGACATAAGCGATCCGGTGCGGATCATGACCATCGTCGACATCTTCTCCGCCCTGATCGACAAACGCTCTTACAAGGAGGCGCTGCCGGCCAGGGAGGCATACCAGATCCTGCTCGACATGGAGGGCAAGCTGGAACTGGCACTGGTGAAGGCTTTCGAACCGGTGGCGCTTGCCGCCCAGTCCGTCAAGCGCAATGTCGGACTGCGCGCGGCCGTCGCGTAACATCAGCGAATTCTACCTTGCCCTGGTTCGCGCGCAGGCGACCCGACAGTGCGCGCTCGAACGCAAAGCGCAGGACCAAGGTCCGAATATCATCAAGTTTGGCTTGTAACTCGGCTTTCGACTTAGCGCCGGCGGAGTGTCACCTGGCCGGTGCCCCGGTCGTTGCGCACGCGGGCGGTATGGCTGTTGCCACGAAGTGTAATATCGACGTTTCCGGCCATGGTGGATTGTTCGGAGAACAGGACGCCGCGATAGCTGGTTGCGCCACGTTGCGAAATCCGGCCGTAGATGGAAAACGTTCCGGCAGCCGCCGCGCACGTGGCGTTGAGTGTGAACGTCCGGCCGGCGCTGTCGCCTTTCTCATAACGCACCCGGCAACTCACCGGTTCAACCTGACCGGTGTTGAGCTTGACTGTGCCACGCCCGCTCCAGGATCCGAGGATCGACGCGGCCTCGGCTGCACTGCTTGCAGCACCTAACCCAAGTACCAGCGCCAATGCTACCGCAGGAATGAACCGCATTTGACAAGTCTCCTCAGTCTGCCCGGCGGATGTGCACCGGCTCCCAGGTCAGCGCCTCGGTATGGTCAAGGTTCGCGCGCACTTCGCGAATGGCATGGGAGGTGCGCAGATGGAACCGTCGGTCGTACGTACATATGGGGGTTTTCCCGTCCCTTTCCATATAACAGTGCCGTGAAGCGATTCTAGATGACAGACTCACGTGTCACTGGAGTGAAGACCCCGCGAAAACAACCCATGCATTTGTACGATGTACCTCCGCATACCGGCTCATGTCTTCAGTCTTATGTTTGCGACAAAAGGTTCAATAAAGACGAAAGAAAGCAAGCCCGCTGAGCGTTCGAGAGCCTGAATGCCGGAGCAGCGGATCAAAATCAGGAGAGTCGCTTTTTGCGTTTTCGATCACGCAATGTCAGAATTGTAACAAATTTGACATTTGCGTCTGAGAGAAAGCAACACACCAGCAACCCGCTGGTCGGGCAAGGATGGAGCGGCACATGAGCGATGCCCTGGAGCTGGAGGAGACCTCGAACCCCGGGCTGCAAGGCCGACAGACCGAGATCCTGGAACGCGTGCGGCAACAGGGTTTCGTCGCCATCGATCAACTGGCCAAGGCATTTCGTGTTTCCGAGCAAACGGTGCGGCGCGATATCAAGCAACTCGAGCGCCGTGGTCTTGTTGCCCGCTATCATGGTGGCGCCGGTCTGCCCCGCGCTCTTTCAGTCATGGATTATGGCGGGAGACGCAGCCGGTGCCCGGCAGAGAAACGGGTCATCGGTGGCCTTGTGGCGGCGCAAATTCCCGAGCGTGCAACGATCTTCATCGACATCGGGACCACGATGGAGGCGGTCGCCGAAGCCTTGCTTGGCCATCAAAGCCTGACAGTCGTCACAAACCATCTCACTGTCGCCTCCATGTTGAGCCGGCGCGGCTCTTTCCAGGTCATTCTTGCCGGCGGCCTGTTGCGGCACAATGATCACGCGACCACGGGCGAGGCCACACGCGAGTTCCTCGAGCGCTTTCGTGTCGGCTACGGCATTTTCGGCATTGGGAGTATCGACACCGAGGGCGAGCTGCTGGATTACGACTACAGGGATATCGGGGTTTCGAAGGCGGCGATGGGAATATCCCGCCGGAAGTTCGTGGCGCTCGATCACAGCAAATTCGGGTCGGACGCTGCCATAAGGGTCGGGCATGCCTCTGAAATCGATGCCGTTTTCACCGATCGGCGCCCGCCCGAACCGTTCGCAGGCATGCTCGCGCGCGAAGGCGTCACGCTCCATGTTCCGGAATGACCGGAGGCCGCCCGCAGCAGGTACGCTCGTCATTTTGTGTATAAAACGTAACAAAACTGACATAACATGACATTAGATGTCGCAGGGCATTTTTGCTTCATAACGGGTTGGGAGTGATGCCGGCGATTGAGCTGAGAGGGGTAACCAAAAGCTGGCCTGGAACGGTGGCCGTGGACGATGTGTCCTTCACCGTAGATGAAGGCAGCTTCGTGGTGTTGCTCGGGCCTTCCGGCTGCGGCAAGTCGACCACACTGCGCATGATCGCCGGCCTGGAAGACGTCAGCGAAGGCGCCGTCCTCATCAACGACGAGGACATGACCGCCGCGACACCGGCAGAACGCCGGGTCTCCATGGTTTTTCAATCCTACGCGATCTTTCCGCATCTGAACGTGCGGGAGAACATTTTGTTCGGCCTCAAGGTGCGGAAGGTCTCCGCTGCGGAGCAGACGAAACGGCTGGACCATGTCGCCGGCCTTGTCGGGCTCACCGAATTGCTCGAACGCAAGCCGGCACAACTCTCAGGCGGCCAGCGCCAGCGTGTCGCACTGGCCCGGGCCATCATCGCCGAAAACCCGATCTGCCTGATGGATGAGCCCTTGTCCAACCTCGACGCCAAGCTGCGGCACGAGATGCGTATCGAGCTGCGCGCGCTGCAGCGGCGCCTCGGCATGACCGTCGTCTATGTCACGCACGACCAGACCGAGGCCATGAGCATGGCGGATCACGTCATCCTGATGCGGGAAGGGTGCATTGAACAGAACGGCACTCCGGGCGAACTCTATGACACACCAGCAACGACGTTCACGGCGAGCTTCATCGGGACGCCTCCCATGAACCTCATCGCACTCACCAGCGTACAGGGCGGCGCGGTCGTGGCCGGGACGGACCGAATGGTGGTGGCGGACACGCGCGGCGAAAACCGCATTCTCGGCATTCGTCCCGAGCACATCATTCTGACGATCGCAAGCCAGGCCCGCAGCCGGGGAAAGACCGGCCTGAAAGGTGTGCCCGCACGCGTTTCGTCCTGCGACTATCTCGGTGCCGATACCATCGTCGAGGCGATTTGCGGGGACCAACAGGTACTGGTCCGCGTGCCGGGCCGATGTGCCCTCGGCGACGGCGACGATATCGGCCTGACCTGGTCGAACGAAGATGTTCACGTCTTTGACGCGGAATCGGGGCAACTCGTTCCTGACGCGGAGCCGCTCAGCGTCGCGGCGTGACAAGCGGGTTGGCGCAACACGGCCCGAACGGGGTTCAGCGCGATCCGTACGAACAAGTTCTGCAATTCGGCAAGCCACAGAAAGCGGCTGCCAACAAATGGAGGTGTCAATGATCAGAAGGATCAAGAGAGCGATAAGGGGTCTTGCGATCGGCCTTTTCGCAACGTTCGCCTACGTGCAATCCGCACTGGCGGTCGAACTGACCATGTATTACCCGGTCGCGGTCGGTGGACCGCTGACCAAGATTGTCGACGGCCTTGTCGCCGACTTCATGAAGGAAAACCCGGACATCAAGGTCAACGCGATCTATGCCGGCAATTACAACGATGCCCGCATCAAGGCGCTTGCCGCCCTTAAGGCCGGCAAGCCGGCGCAGCTGTCGGTGATGTTCTCCATCGACATCTATGAGCTGATCGAGCAGGACGCCATCGTACCGTTCGACGACATTGTCGAAACGGACGAGGAAAAGGCGTGGCTGAACAGCTTCTACCCCGCCCTGATGGGCAATGGCCGCACCGGCGGCAAGACCTGGGGCATTCCGTTCCAGCGCTCGACCATTGTCATGTACTACAACAAAGACGCCTTCCGCGACGCCGGCCTCGACCCGGAAAAGCCTCCGGCGACCTGGGCAGAACTGGTCTCCATGGGCAAGAAGCTGGTCAAGAAGGATGGCGACAAGGTTGACCGCTGGGCGATCATGATCCCGTCGACCGGTTACCCGTACTGGATGTTCGGCGCGCTCGCCATGCAGAACGATCAGCTGCTGATGAATGGCGAAGGCAACGAAACCTTCTTCAACGCGGAGGCCACAGTTCAGGCCCTTCAGTACTGGCAGGACCTCGGCGCCAAGCATGGCATCATGCCGAAGGGCACGATCGAATGGGGTACGCTGCGCAAGAATTTCCTGGAAGGCAGGACGGCCATGATGTGGCACTCGACCGGCAATCTGACGGCGGTCAAGAAGAACGCCAAGTTTGATTTCGGTGTCGCAATGCTCCCGGCCGAGAAGCGCCGTGGCACGCCAACCGGTGGCGGCAACTTCTACATCTTCAAGCAGACCACGCCGGAAGAGCGCAAGGCCGCCATGAAACTGATCCGTTTCCTGACCGAGCCCGCGCGCGCGGCGGAGTGGAGCATCAAGACCGGGTACATCGGAACAAGCCCGGCTGCCTACGATACTCCGGCTCTGAAGAAGTATGTGGCCGAGTTCCCGCCCGCCGCCGTGGCGCGCGACCAGCTCAAATACGCCACGCCGGAGCTGTCGACCTACCAGGCCGGCCGCGTCCGCAAAGCGCTGGACGACGCCATTCAGGCTACCCTGACCGGCAAGACGTCTGCAGCGGATTCGCTGGGCTCCGCACAGAACCAGTCAGAGCGGCTTCTGAAACGTTATCAGTAGATCGTCTCCAGAAGGACCCGGGGACGGTAAGTACCGCCCCCGGGTCCCGTTCTTTGCCACCTGCCGACCGGGAGCGCCATGACCAGCGCCCGCAATATCAAGAACCAGATCTATGGCTGGCTGCTTCTGACGCCGGCTGCGATTCTCCTGATCACCTTCACCCACTATCCCGCGTTCGCCACGCTCGCACAGAGTTTCTTTTCGACAGGCACGGTCACGCGGCCTTCGAAATTCATCGGCCTCGACAACTACAGGTTCATGCTCGAGGACCAGGTGTTCTGGAAGGTGGTGGAAAACAACATCTGGTATGCGGTCGGTACGATCCCGGCCAGCATCGCCATCGCCCTTCTGATGGCCGTGTGGGTCAACGAGAAGCTCCCGCTGCGGGGGCTGGTACGTATGAGCTACTTCACGCCCACCATCCTGCCGATGATCGCGGTCGCCAATATCTGGTTGTTCTTCTACACCCCTGAAATCGGACTGCTGGACCAGGTGGGGGCGCTGTTCGGCTTCCCCTCACACAACTGGCTCGGCGACACCAATACGGTGCTCGCCTGCATCATCGTCATCACGATCTGGAAGGAAGCGGGCTTCTTCATGATCTTTTATCTGGCCGCACTGCAGACATTGCCGCCGGAACTGGAAGAAGCGGCGAAACTCGAAGGCGCAAGCCGCTGGACGTTTTTCAGACGCGTCACGTTCCCGCTGTTGATGCCGACGACGCTGTTCGTGCTCATTAACGCGGTGATCAACTCGTTCAAGCTGGTCGATCAGCTTTTCATTCTCACCAAAGGCGGGCCGGACAATGCGAGCTCCCTGCTGCTCTACTATATTTACGAAAACGCGTTCAGTTTCTTCGACCCGAACTACGCATCGACCCTGACGGTCGTCCTGCTGCTGGCGCTCGCGGTCATCGCCATCGGACAGTTCGTGATCCTTGACAAGAGGATTCATTACCGATGACGGCCGTGTCGGATACGGCAAACCTCAAACCTGCAAGGCGGGGAGGGCGCTTGAGCCTCGGCAGGGTCCTCGAGGTCGGCGCGGCATGGCTGTTGGCGTTTCTCTGGCTGCTGCCGCTCATCTACGCCTTCTGGAGCGCGTTCCATCCGCCGGAGTTCGCGACGCGGTTCGACCTGACTGCGCCGCTCACACTGGAGAACTTCCGGGAGGCGTGGTCGCAGGCGCCCTTTGCCCGCTACTACCTCAACACCTTCATGATGGTGACCTCGATCCTGGCGGCGCAGTTCGTCCTCTGCACGCTCGCGGCTTACGCGTTTGCCCGGTTCGAATTTCGCGGCCGGGACATCGCTTTCGGGCTCGTGCTGGTGCAGCTGATGATCATGCCGGAAGTGCTGATCGTCGAGAACTACCGCACCATGAGCGAACTTCATCTCGTCGATACGATCACAGGCATCGGCCTGCCCTACATGGCGAGCGCATTCGGCATCTTTCTATTACGGCAGACCTTCAAGACCATTCCCAAGGAGCTGGAGGACGCCGCCCGGGTCGAGGGATGCGGCCCGATGCAGACCCTGTGGCGGGTTTACGTGCCGCTCGCCAAGCCCACATACATCGCCTACGGTCTGGTTTCCGTCAGCTACCACTGGAACAACTTCCTGTGGCCGCTGGTCATCACGAATTCACAAACCACACGTCCGCTGACCGTCGGCCTCGCCATCTTCAGCGCGCCGGAATCAGGCGTCGACTGGTCGATCGTCACCGCCGGGACACTTCTGGCGGTTGCACCGTTGCTTGTGGCCTTTCTGCTCTTCCAGCGACAGTTCGTGCAGTCCTTCATGCATGCCGGTATTAAATGACGGAGATCCTGACCTGGAACATTCAGGCCGGGAAAGGCGTCGATGGGCGTGTCGACCTGACCCGCACTGCGGCCGTGATCCGCTCCATGGGAGATGCGGATATCATCTGTCTGCAGGAAGTCTCACGATTCATGCCCGAGCTTGACGGCGGCTCTGATCAGGTAGAGCAGATCGCCGACCTCTTTCCGGATCACTCGGCGTGGTTCGGCGCAGGCGTCGACATGATCGCCGAGGACGGCCCGACTGCGCCCCGGCGCAGCTTCGGAAATATGATCCTGTCGCGACTTCCGGTCTTGTGCGCCTTTCGCCATACATTGCCGCAACCGGCTGCCCCCGGCATCAAGCATATGGCGCGACAGGCGACGGAGGTAAACGTCTCCACTCCTGCCGGTCCTTTGCGCGTCATGACAACCCACCTGGAGTTCAATGCCGTGGGGCACCGCGCGGCGCAGGTTGCACGGCTTCGCGAGCTCCATTTCGAAGGCGCAAGGAATGCTCACGACCCGCCTGCGGAGGCGCGTGGCCCTTATGCACCGCCGGTGCGTCCGGAAACCCTCGTGCTGTGCGGCGACTTCAATTTCGAGCCGGAGAGCAATGACTATACCGCAATGCTGGCGTCATTCGATAAGGGTGTTGGACGGCTCGTCGACGCCTGGCGCTGCGCTCACGGGGCAAAGCCCCATGACCCGACCTGCGGCATTCACGATCACACTCAATGGCCGGACGGCGCGCACTGCCGCGACTTCTTTTTCGTCACATCCGACGTCTGCGCGCGGACGACCGATGTCCGGGTCGACACGCAGACCGATGCGTCCGACCATCAGCCATTACTCCTGTCGCTGAACGACGAGCGTAAAGGGTAAGAGCGTCGCGCGCAGACAGCCACGAATGGCACTGCCGCACCTACCAGGCGGTCCGATGACCGGGGGACGCCTGACCGCCGCGGATCTGATTGAGCGCCGTAATGGTCTCGGCAGAGTAAGCCTGCAACGCGTCCAGGCGTTGCCGCGCCAGTCGCTCAGCACGCTTGTAACAATCGCGCTCCTGCTCAAGACGTTTGAGCTCCGCACTTTGGGTGTCCTGCACGGACTCGGCTTTTGCGGTTTCCGCCTCCGCATCGCGGGATGCAGCTGTCTCGGTGTCCCTGGTTTCGTTGCGCGCGGTATCGGTGTCGGCAGTCTCATTCTCGAAGTCGGTGCCCGTGACATTCGCGGCGGTGCGTTTCGTCTCGGAGGCCTCTGAGACCTTCTGCTTTTCCGGCGCAGGCTTGACGGCACGCACAGCCTGAACCCGGCATTCAGGCTCAGCGGCCCGCGCCATCAGAACCGGCTCCGGCATCGGAACGCTGTTCAGCCGGGTCGCATAGTAGGTATGTGGCGGCGCGCAGGCGGCAAGCCCTGCAAACAGTCCGCAAACTGCGGAAATTGACCATATGATCCCAGAGAAACGGCGCGGCATTGTTTCACCTGCATGCTGATGCGCGCCCCAGCAAAGACCAGTCTGCACAGGCATTTGATGTCAGTGTGGTGGTCCGATGGCGCGCTTGCGCAGAAATCTGGGCATTTCCTCGGCGGGCAGAGCGCACTCTGACGGCTGTATCGGTCACTGGAGCACCACCGGAAGATTCGCTCCGGGACCCATCCGATTCGCGAACATGGACTGAAAGACGGCCCCCACACCACAACCACCAGATATTTGCGCCCAAAAAAAGCCCAGATTTAGGGGGTGCTACAAAATATTGTGGTTTTTTGCTTGACTTCGTGTGTGGCTTGTGGTTTATGAGCGCTATTCTGAATTAACATCAGGTTTGTTGCGCCCGCACGGCACCGCCGCGCGGGCATTTTTGATTCCGGAACCGAACATGAGCAAGACAAACGCCTTCGAGAACGACCTTCTCGAACTGATCTTCAATGGCACGGCCATTGCCGACATCGCCGAGAACGACGCGACATCTCCGGCGACCACTCTAACAGTCAGCCTGCACACGGCTTCGCCCGGCGAAGCGGGAAACATGGCCACCAACGAGGCCACATATACGAGTTACGCGCGCGTGACGGTCAGCCGGAGCGCCGGCGGATGGACCGTCACCGGCAACTCGGTTTCGCCCACGTCGAACATCGACTTTCCGACCGCGACCGGCGGTGCGGAAACAATCACCCATGTCGGCATCGGCTCCGGCACGGCCAACAATCTCATGTATTACGGCGCCCTGTCGCCGACCATTGCCGTCTCCAACGGCGTGACCCCGCGCATCACCACCGCCAGCACCATCACCGAGGACTGAGTCCATGATCGGCGGGCCGATCGGCCTCGGGATCGGCGTCCCGCTCGTCACGAGCACGGCCGCTGTCCAGTCGGGCGCTCTCGATGTCGCCGGGGCTGCATTGGTCGATCTGGCCGGACAGTCGACCGCGGCGGCCACGTCCGCCATCGCAGGGTCTTCGCCAACTGCGCTTGCCGGCGGGTCCACCGCGGCGGTTTCCTTCCTTCTCGAGAACGATGCCACGGTTGCCGGGATCGCGCGGGCCACCGGTCAGGCCGAGACGGCAATATCGGGTTTCGCGGTCACAAACGCTGCAGCGCTCTCAACCGCTCAGAGTAACCTCGCGGTCTTTGGGGCGGCGGCGCTCAACGGCGCCGGCGGTTCGACGGCGCAAACCGGGTTCGAAATCCAGTTCGACCCGGCCGTCTCTTTCGCGGGCCAGTCCACGGCGCATGTCTCGTTCGGCCTGACAGGCGCGGGCGCGTTCAACGCCGAGGGTCTCACACGCTCGCTTTCTACGTTCAACGTCACCGCGGCATCGGGCTTCGATTTCCGTAACGTGCCGCTGCTGGCGGGCTGGACAAACATATCGGGCACCTCCACGCCGAACCTCATCGGCGCCTTTTCGGTCCTGCCGACAAAGGATGCAGTTCCTGCAGTTTCCGCCGGACAAGGCCAGACCGGTCTTACGGCGGGACAGGCGCGCGCGTCCGCAAAGGCGGGCTCGGGACCCAAGACCATCAAGGGCGGGCAGGGAATATCAGCTACGTCGGCCGGCGCAGCCAAACAAGAAATTGGATTCTGACACATGGCTTCCATCCTCACGCGCGCCAACACGGTCGCGCTTTCCTTCACCTTCAAGGACGCGAACGGCGATGCGGCAAATGTCGCATCGGCCAGCGTCCAACTGGTCTATCCGGGCCGCGAGGCACTGCAGACAGAGAACGTTCCGCTCAGCGAGAGCGCCGGCGCATGGCAGGCCAGCTGGGATTCCTCCAAAGCGCGCGGCGACTGGGTCGAGTTCCATGCCCACGCGGTGTCCAGCGGCACCCCCGTGACGAGTTATGCCGAGGACGGCCGATTCAAGCTGACGAGCAATCGCGCGAGCCTTCAGCACGACCCGCTGCCGGAAGACGCAAACGACCTGGAGGACACGAACTGATGGCGGCGCGGTCTGCCGACGCGCCGAAGGAGCCCCTTCGCATCCGGCGCGTGCGGGACAAGATTCCGGTCGGTGATCTCATCGCCCGGATGGCAGACCACGCGCTGGGGAAAGCCGAGATGTCGCCGAGCCAGGTTTCGGCCGCTCTGGGACTTCTGAAAAAGGCACTGCCGGATTTGAGCACGACCGGCATCAGCCGGGGAGCGCAACGCCACAAAGACGATATCAGCGACGATGAGCTTATCGCTATCGCCCGCGCAGGCGGCGCAAACGGTCCTCGGAAGACGCCGCGCTCGTGACCGGCTGATCCCGTTCACCACCTATACCTATCCGGCCTACGTCGAGACGGCGCTGCACGCGAGGATCGCCGCGGCGCTGGAACGGGTGGAGAATGGCACCTGCGACCGTCTGATGCTGTTGCTGCCGCCGCGCCACGGCAAGAGCGAGCTGGCTTCACGCCGCTTCGGCGCCTGGTATCTCGGGCGCCAGCCTGACAGGAGCCTCATCGCCGCGTCGGCATCCGCGACGCTTGCGGAAGGCTATGGGCGGGATGTGCGGAACATCATCAATTCGCACACCTACACAGCACTGTTCGACACGCGGATTTCCGAAGATTCCAAAGCGAAGGGCCGATGGCACACAAACGCCGACGGGCAATATTACGCGGTCGGCGTCGGCGGGGACGTGATGGGCCGCGGCGGAGACGTTTTCCTGATCGACGATCCCTTTGCCAACATGGCCGACGCCCAGAGTGCACTCAAACGCGAGCGTGTATGGGAATGGTATACCGGCACCGCCTACAACCGTCTCGAGCCGGGCGGCGCCATCATCCTCATCAACCACCGCATGCACGAGGACGATCTCTCAGGCCGTATTCTGGCGCAGCAGGCGGCGGGCGGCGACACGTTCGAGGTGATCGAGTTTCCAGCCATCTCCGATGTGGGTCACGCTTTGTGTCCGGAACGCTATACGCTCGACGAGCTCCAACGCATCAGGACAAACACGCTGCCGCGTTTCTGGTCCGCGCTGTACCAACAACGCCCGGCGCCGGATGACGGCGATTATTTCAAAAGCGACTGGCTGCGGAGCTACGCCGAGGCGCCGGCGCGCGATACGCTGCGGGTCTATGGCGGGTCCGACTATGCGGTGACGCGGGACGACGGGGACTATACCGCCCATGTCGTGATCGGGCTCGACCCCAGGGGCCGGATCTACCTTCTTGACGTATGGCGGGGACGCACGGATTCATCCGTCTGGATCGAGGCCTTTTGCGATCTCGTCGAAAAATGGGCTCCCATCGGCTGGGCCGAAGAGCGCGGCCAGATCCGCTCGGGCGTTGGGCCGTTCCTCACGCGGCGCATGCGCGAACGCGGCACGTTCGTGCACCGCGAAGGTTTTCCCGCGCGCGGCGACAAGTCAATCCGCGCCCAGTCCATTCGCGGCCGCATGGCGCTCGACGGGCTGTATGTACCGGTTCATGTCGGCTGGTACGCCGACTTCGAGACCGAGCTTCTGACCTTTCCCATGGGCAAGCATGACGACCAGGTCGATGCGCTCGGCCTGGTGGGTCAACTGCTGGACAAGATGACCGCGCGCGCGGCACGGCCCGCGACGAAACCCGACGCGGACCGTTGGGACCGGCTGTTTGCCAAACGCGATACGGAAGATATGAGCTGGAAGGCCTTCTGATGGCACGAAAATCCAACAAGACGACAATGAACACCGATCCGGAAACGCTGAACCGCCTTGTCGACTGGTTCGAGGAAGCGGACGAGGCGAACGATGAGTCCCGGCAACTCGCATTCCGCGACATCGACTATTACGACGGCAAGCAGCTGACCGCCGAAGAAGCCGCCGCACTCCGCAAACGCGGGCAACCCGACACCACCTTCAATTTCATCGGCGGCAAGATCGACGTGATGCTGGGGCTGGAAATCCAGCAGCGTTCGGACCCCCGCGCGTGGCCGCGCACGCCGAACGACGCCAAGGCCGCAGAGGCCGCCACCGATGCGCTCCGATATGTGGAGCGCAAGGAAGACCTCGATACGCTCTTCAGCGAGTCCTATGAGGATCTGGCCAAGGGCGGGTTCGAGGTCATCGAGGTGCTGGTACGCAACGCGGGTAACGGGCGTGCGGAAATCGATCTGAAACAGCCCAAGTTCGACCGGGTGTTTTTCGACCCGCATTCCGCGCGGCGCGATTTCACCGACGCGCGGTACATGGGCTACGTGCTGTGGTGGGACCGCGACCAGGCGGAGAA
>JANQLP010000149.1 GCA_028280515.1 Hyphomicrobiales bacterium | reverse complement strand
GCCTTGCCCATCCCGACGGCCTGGCTGCCCTGGCCGGGGAATACGTATGCAACCGCCATACCTCTCCCTCCCGTTGCGACAGTCAGGTAACAAGCCCGCAAGACACAGCGTGTCAAGAGGGCGCGACAGACGCGCGAACAAACATAGTCCGAATTGGCGTCGCCGCGAGTTGAGAGAATTCTTGCAATCGCAGGACACCAAAACAGCATTTCCGCCCGCACCGACTTGCATTCACCTTTTGACCAATGATCCCGCAAACCAGCCAACCGATGCCGGGAGAGGCTCTCTTGCAACTTTCACTTCTTCGACCAAAGACTACTCCGCCTTTCGCCTGCTTCTTCCTTTTTGCGAGTCTTGATGCGGCGGTCGGCGTCGGTGTTCTGCTGCCCTATTTCCTCGCAGGAATCGACGTGATGGACAGCCGCGGCGATACGGCCTTCGCCTGGCACGGCCGCGAACTCGTCTTTGGGTATGCGCCTTGCGTGTGCACAGGCTTCCTGCTGACCGCCCTGCCCCGCTGGACGGGGAGGACGCCAAGCCATGCAAGCGAGATGGTTCTGGTGGTCCTGTGGCTCGCCGGGCGCTTTGCCTTTGCGCTGCCGCCGACTTTTGCTCCAATCATCGCGGCGGCGCTGATCGGGCTCGCCGCGGTCGTGTCCTTCCACGTCATCGCGGCGGCTGATCGTCGGAACTACAAGGTGATCGTGCTCCTATGGTTGTCGGCCGCGGGGGGACTGTTTGCGACCGTGCCCGGCCTTTGGTCATCGCCCGACCTCGGCCTGCGGCTGGGAATCGCCGCCTCGCTCGGCTTGGCGATGACCGTCGGCGGACGGCTCACCCGTAGCCTGACGGAGAGCCTTCTCCAGCGGCGAGGGAAAATCGCGCAAATACCGCCCTCTCCTTTGATCGAGGGGCTGGCCGCATACAGTGCCGCGGCCGGGCTTGTTGTCTGGGTCTTTGATCCGACCGCGCCGCCGATGATCATTGCCGGGGCTCTGGCGGCCGTGGCGCAGGTCTTGCGGCTCACGCAATGGCACGGCTGGCGCGTGATCGACGCGCCATCCATCTTCACCTTCCATGTAGCGTACAGCTTTGTTCCCCTGGGTTTTGCCCTGTTCGCGGTGAACGCGTGGCTGCCGGGCGCAGTCCCGGAAGGGGCCGCTTTGCATGCATGGACCGCCGGCGCGATCGGCATGATGACGCTCAGCGTCATGGGAAGCATGATTCGCCGGCATACGGGCAGATCTTTCCTCACCTCGAGGTCCGGGATCGCCGTACTCGCCTTCGCGATCCTGGCGGCAACGACCCGCATCGCAGCTCCCCTCACCGACGCGCCGGAAGCGTGGCTGATCGTTGCGGCCGCCTGCTGGGTCGTCGCCTTCGTCCTGTTCGTGTTTGATTTCAGGATGCCGCTGTTGACGCGTGGCTGATCCGCCCAAGGTCCGCGCTAGTGTTTCCTTCTCTGACGGTCCGACCCCGGACCGTCAGAGAAGGAACACCAGCTAATCCGATACTCTGTGATGCGGCACGAACACAATGAGACGGGCTCAAGCGTTGGTGCCGCATCACAGAAGCGCGATTGCTTTTGGTCGATTCAATCGCGCTCTCTTTGTCTTTGTTCTGTCGCATGATCTGGTCCGAAGAGCAGCGTAGGGTGGGCAAAGGCGCGCCAAGAGCGCGCCGTGCCCACGCGGCCAAGGCCGCCAACACTAATTGGTGGGCATGCTTCGCATGCCCACCCTACAGGTCTTTTCGTTCTGCCCGTTTTTCCGGATCATGCTCCAAATCGGAGAACGACGCCGGGCCTCAGGGCTTCGCAATACTAATGCTCCGACTCTGACGGTCCGATCCCGGACCGTCAGCCCGGAACACTAGCTAATCGGTTACTTTGTGATGCGGCACCAACACAATGAGACGAGCCCAAGCGT
>JANQLP010000140.1 GCA_028280515.1 Hyphomicrobiales bacterium | reverse complement strand
GTGGCGGCCGGAGGCGAGAACAGTTGAGCGGCCTTCGGGGCAGGCCCTTCTAGCCAGTTGAACCGGTCCGTGCTGAGCAAGATGAAGTGAATCAGAATTGCCAGCGCGAACAGGAACGTGAACACTGCAACCAGCGTCCTTCGCGGGTCGAAGAGAAGCCAGACTCTCCACATTGATCTTCCCTCCTACGTTACGATTGACGTTAAAAAAGTCGCCGCGAACTGCACGCCCTGATCCAGGGACGTGTAGCCGTCGGGACCCGGAAGCCACGGACGCCACATCCAAACGAGGACGTGCGCTATGATGGCAATCACCGTGAATATGATGAAGCTCGTCATAAAAACGCCGTGAAACTCCTGCGCCTCTTCCGGGGTCAGACCCGATAGTGAGGCATCTCGATCAGCCATGAGGTACCCTCCTTCTTTGGTACTTCTGCTGTCTGCCCCGCCAAACGGAGGGGCGTGTGCGCCGCGGAATTCGCCACGGCAGTCATCCACCCGGTTTCACCCGGGCGAAACTCGATGCGTCAGGCCATGAAGACGAACGGCATGATCCGGTTCGTTGTCGCCCGCGCCTCCTCGAAAACAGACCGGTCGTTCCCGCGTCCGCCGAACAGACGCCAGCGCCAAGGCATGACGCGCAGAACGATTGCGGCCGTCAGAAACAGGAGAAAGCTGACGCCGTAGATGATCCTGAGGTCATTTTTCTGATGTTGCCTGATCGCTCTGCTGGAAACATCGCTCATCGTGTCGCTTCTCATGACCTTCCCCTCCCAATCTGAAGCCGACGAAAAGAAGTCGGCTTGTTGAAACCAAACGTTCCGATGCCACGCGCATGGGTTCGCATCACACCTGACCCTCCACCAGCGCCCGGCGTTCCCCCGCAACGCGGTCTGCCGTGACGCGCTCTTCGCCCGCCGAGCGCGCGGCGCTTTCCGCCGCGTCGCGCAGCCGTTTCGCCGCAGAAATGCGAACGAGAACCGGTTGTGCGTCGATGAGTTCGTCGAATGCGGCCTTCGCCGCCTCGTCCCACGGCAGCTCCGTGTGCAGCCGCGCGGGCGTCGGGTCGACCTTGTCGAGATCGGTGCCGAGCGGCAGGATGTGGAACAACGCGTCGAACAGGGCGTTGCAGATTTCCTGCACCAGGTACGTCGCGCCGGCGTAGCCCATGAACGGCGTGCCGGTGTGCCGGCGGATGATGGCGCCGGGAAAAGAGGCGGGGATGTACATGGCGCGCGCTCCCGTTTCCGCGAGGTACATACGCTCGTTGTAGCTGCCGAACAGAACCAGAGGCGTCTTTTCCTGAACGGCCTGCCGCACCGCGTCGTTGTCCGGCTTCTGGCCCGCGCAACGCGAAAACGAAAACGTGCAGGGCAAGCCGAGTTCGCTTTCGAGGAAATTTCGGATGCCCCGGACATAGGTTTCGTTGGCGACGATCGCGAAGCTGGCGGTTCCGAAGAAGTCCTGCGTGACCGAGCGCCACAGATCCCACAACGGCTTGATCGTCGTGTGCTTTTCCTTCTCGATGAACGGCTCGGGATCGAGATCGAGCAACTGGCCCAGCTTGCGCAGGAACTTGGTCGTCGAGTGCAGCCCGATGGGGGCCTGCAGGTAAGGCTTGTCCAGCGCTTCGCAGAGCAGCCGTCCGAACTCCCGGTACATCACCACGTTGACATCGCCGTCCACGAGGCGCGGCACGTCGGCGATGTGTGTACCGAGCGGAAACACCATGTTGACGTCCGCGCCGATACCCTCGATGAGGCGGATCAGCTCGGCCAGATCGGACGGCGTGTTGAACATGCCGTATGACGGTCCGATGATGTTCACCCGCGGCGGCGCTCCGTCGGGCCGCTTTTTCGCGCGCGGCATTTTCTTGCCGCCCTTCTTGCCGTACTCGCTCCACAACCAGACCATGGCGCGGTCGGCGCTCTGCCACTGGTCCTCGTCGATGGTCCGCGGCAGGAAGCGTTGGATATTCGTGCCTTCGGGCGTCACGCCGCCACCGATCATCTCGGCGATCGAACCGGTCACAACGACGCTCGGCAGGTCGGTATCGAGCGTGCCGTGTGCGCGTTTCAGCGCGCTTTCGGTTCCGTGCTGGCCGAGCTCCTCCTCTCCAAGCCCGGTGACGGTGATCGGCAATTCGTGCGGCGGCAATGCGTCCGTGTAGTGCAGCACCGACGTGACGGGCAGGTTTTCGCAGCCTACGGGGCCGTCGATGATCACCTGGAGACCCTTCACTGCGGCAAAGACGTAGACGGAGCCCCAGTAGCCACCGGCGCGGTCGTGATCGAGGACCAGCATCAGAGCGCATCCTCCGCTGTGCTTTTTTGCGTGACCGGTGGCTGGCCGCGCCGCTTTTGTTTCTCCCGGAACTCCGGACGGTCCTGCGGCACGTCGCGCCAGATGCCCGAGGCATGTCCTGACCCGACGTCCTCAAAGAACCGGCGCATCTCTTCGAAACGCGGCTTGCTGTCGAGCGCGGCGTTGACAACCATTGCCAGCGATCCGGCGCCGGCGGGGCCCATGAGCGGGCGCGCGGAAATCAGGTTCGTGAAGTACAGCGCCGGGATCGCCTGTTGCTTCGCCTTCTGGACAACAGGTGTCGTGCCGATCGCGAGGTCGGGCTCGAATTTGTCCATGGCCGCAAGGTCGTGCTCAAGGGACGCGCGGTATTGCACGTGGATGCCCTTGGCCTCGAGCCACTCGCGGTCTGGCTGTGACCAGGGGGTGGGCGGGCAGGCGGTGCCGACATAGGGCACATCCGCGCCGCTTTCGATCAGCAGTCGCGCCACGAGCAGTTCCGATCCCTCATAGCCCGACAAGGTGATCCGGCCGTTGATCGGCATAGCGCCGATCGCGCCTTTGATCGCCGGCAGGACGGCCTGCTTTGCAGCCTCGACCTTTTTGGCGGATATCCCGCACGCCGCGCCGATGCTCTCAAGCCATGCGGCCGTGCCTTCGTAACCGACAGGGGCCGATCCGATGATCGGCCGGCCGGCGGCTTCGAACTGCCGGTAGGACGCGGTGTAGAAAGGATGGATGGCGGCGACGGCGGCGCAGTCGAGCGCGGCATAGAGTTCGCGCCACTCGCGTACGGGCACGACGGGGCCCGCCGCCAGGCCCAGCGGATCGAGCATTGCGGCGATGCCCACCGGGTCGGCGGGGAACATCTCGCCGACCATGGTCACGGTCGGGCGATCCTTCAGGCCGTCGCGCGGTGCCTGCACCGGGCCCTGCTCGGCTTCCTCGCGGGCATACTCGAGCATTGCGCCGGACAACACGTCCTTTGCCTCCGCATGGGTCGGAACGCCGAACCCGGGAACGTCGATGCCGATGATCCGCACGCCGTTGATCTGCTTCGGCAAAAGATCGAGCGGAACGCCTGACGCGGTCGGGACGCACAGATTTGTGACGACGATCGCGTCGTACTGTTCGGGGTCGGCCAGTTCATGCACCGAATCCCGGATGTCCTCATACAGCTTGCCGGTGACGAGCGTCTCGGAACTGAACGGCACGTACCCGACCGTGCGCCGCGCCCCGTAGAAATGCGAGGTGAAGGTCAGGCCGTAGACGCAGCAGGCGGAACCCGAAAGAACCGTCGCCGTGCGCCGCATGCGCAGACCGATCCGAAGTGATCCGAACGCCGGACACATGCTCTGAGGCTGATCGTGCGGACCCTGAGGATAGTCCTCGGCATACTTGGCGAGCGTCTCGCTCTTTCCGGCAAGTTCCGCTGCGCGTTTCAGGGAGTCCGCGCCGGCATGGCATCCCAGGCCATCCTGCTGGGTTGCCGCAACGTTGATGTCCTGCTGGTCCGGCACCGTTTGGTGCGCCGGCTTCGACGTGTCGTCATATCCGACTTCGCGCGTGGTGCGCGTTGCGGCTTTCTTTCCGGTCTTTTTCGTTGCCATGTCCCGCACTCTTCGTGCCGCCTCACACGTTCTCGTAGATGATCTCGAGAGACGGCTTTTCGATCACTTCCTTGCCGCACATGTCGCTCAGCGTGGCGGGCTCAAGCGCCACGTCGCGCCCCACATCTTCGCTCTTGAACAGGCCGAGCAGTCCGTCCTGATTCAGGGTGTTGGGGAGGAGGGGCGGTGCCATTGCGACGTTTGTGGCCAGTTCCTCGAACAGGGGCGCCCACTCGCTGCCGATGCGTCCGATGATCTGATAGTTCGCGCTCTTGCGGCGAATGTCCTCGTGCTGCGGGATCGCGGCGAGCACCGGAATGCCGACGGATTCGGCAAACGCCTGCGCTTCGCCGGTGCCGTCGTCCTTGTTGATCACCATGCCGGCGACGCCGACATTGCCGCCGAGCTTGCGGAAATACTGGACCGCGGAGCACACATTGTTGGCGACGTACGGCGACTGGGGGTCGTCCGAGCCGACAACGATGACCTTCTGGCACATGTCGCGGGCGATCGGCAGGCCGAAGCCGCCGCACACCACGTCGCCCAGAAAATCGAGCAGTACGAAGTCGAATCCCCAATCGTGGAATCCGAGTTTCTCGAGCAGTTCGAAGCCGTGGATGATGCCGCGTCCACCGCAGCCCCGGCCGACTTCCGGCCCGCCGAGCTCCATGGCGAACACGCCATCGCGTTTGAAGCAGACATCGCCGATCTCGACGTCGTCGCCTGCCTGCTTTTTCTGCGAGGAGACCTCGATAATGGTCGGACAGGCACGCCCGCCGAAAAGCAGCGACGTTGTGTCGCTCTTCGGATCGCAGCCGATGAGCAGCACGCGCTTGCCTTGCTGAGCCATCATGTAGGATAGGTTGGCGAGCGTGAAGCTCTTGCCGATACCGCCCTTTCCGTAAATGGCGATGATCTCGGTTTCCTTCGCCACTTCACCGGTCGGCACCGGGTCCGGCTCAACGGCAGCTTCCTCACGCAGATAGTCATTCATTTTGTTCATCGCTGATGCGGAAGAACCGTTTTCTGCAGGCGATTTCGCTTTCATGGCGGTCATGAATAGGCGCTCCAGTCCAAGATCATTTTCAGACAAGTCGGATCATCGAAGGCCGTCCGGTACGCGGACTGGGCGTCAGCGGCGGAGCGGCGATGGGTGATCAGGCCGGTCAGCGGAAGGCCTCCGGACCGCACGTGCGACAGCACGGCGGAGAGGTCTTCCGGCTTCCACTCGGCCGCGACCCGCAACCGCGCTTCCCGCATGAACGCCGGGGGAAATGCGAAGGACAGCGGGTCCTGATAGAAGCCCGCAAGCACGATCTCGCCCCCAGGGGACAGATGCGAAATCAGTGTGTCGAGCACGCCGGAGTCGCCACTGGCATCGTAGATGGCGACATAGTCCCGGCGGTCGTCGTCTTGCGGGTTGAGTACTGTGTAGCCAAGCGCGCCGCGCGCGCGCGCGGGGTCAGTTTCCCAGACGACCGGTGTGGATCCGAGCGCAACCGTGAGGCGCGCCAGAAGCCGGCCAAGGATTCCGTGCCCGACAATCAGATCCGGCAACTGGCCGTTTCCGGCGGCGATCGCGTGCTGCGCCGTGGCCGCCAGCGCCAGAAGGACGGCGTCTTCGCCGAGGTCCTTGCCGACCGGCGTGACGCGATTGGCCGGTACGACCACGCGTGACGCGGCTCCGCCAAACAGGCCGCGAATGTCGCCAAAGCAACGGGCACCCGGGACAAACACCTGTTCGCCGATCCGGATGTCGGTCTTGCCGCCTGTCTCCACCACCTTGCCCACCGACTCGTAGCCGGGAACCAGCGGATACCCCATACCCGGGAACGGCGGCATGGTTCCCGACCACAGCAGTTTCTCGGTTCCCGTGCTGATGCCGCTCCACGCGATATCGACGACGACGTCGTCTTCGCCTTTGGGATCAAGCGCGATTTCGCTGAGTGCCAGCTGCGTCGGTTTCTCTAGGACGACGGCAACGGAATTCATCGTTTTTTGCTCTCGGTTTCCACGCGCACCTGCTGATTGCGACGGGCTTTTTGCTGAGTGTAAGTTTATCTTGACGAAAAAAAGTGTCAAGAAGACAGAACACTTTTTACATGCGCGGCTTGGCGGTCAGCAGGCGGGTCAGAAGCGGAATTCGGGTCGGAATCTGCGTCACATCCGCAAAGCCGGCCTCGTCGAGAAGCCCTTCGATTTCCGTGAGCGTTCTGGGTTGGCCGCTCCCCATGGCGAGCAGGTAAAAGCCGAAATATGCGTCGCCCGAGGCTTCCGCTCCCGGCGTACCGGCCATGGGCTCGGCGATCAGCAACGTGCCGTCTTCGTCGAGGGCCGTCCGGGCGGACTTCAACAGCGCAAGCGCGGCATCGTCGTCATGGTCGTGAAGAACGCGGACGAGCGTCACGAGGTCCGCGCCCCCGGGCAGGGCATCGACGAAAAAGTCCCCGCCGACGGCCTGAGACCGGTCCGCGAATCCATGCTCGGCAAACCGTTGCCGCGCAAGGTCGGCGACCGGCGGAAGATCGAAGAGCACGACCTGGAGTGCCGGGTTGCGGCGGGCGGCCTCGCACAGGAACACGCCCTCGCCGCCGCCAACATCGAGGACGCGCCGGTGGTTCTTGAACGGGTACGCATCCAGTACCTCGCTCATGATCATGGATTGCGATGCCGACATCAGGTCGCAGTAGGCGCTTACATCTCCATTGCCGAGCGCATCGCGCGAGTCGCCCTTGGCGTAGGGCCAGTATTTGGCAAGCTCCGTTTCTCCGCCTTGTTCCCGAAGCAGCGCCACCGGATCCCGCAAATCGGCATAAAGCAGAGCATGGTGCTCGACCATCGCCTCTATGCCCCGGTTCGCCGCCAGCACGGCGCCGAGAGGGCCGGCACCGATCCGTCCGCCGCTTCGCCGTTCGGCGAGCCGAAGCGAAGTCGCGGCCCGCACCAGAAGCTCGGCGGACGGTTTCGGCAGGCCGAGTTGCCGGGCAATCGCGTCGATCGTCTGCGGCTCTTTTGTAAGCGTCCTGCACAATCCGGTCTGCACACAGGCCTGCAGCACCTGCGAGTAGACAAAGCCCGCGCACAGATCGAAGAGCTCGCGCGTGTGCGAGCGGGCGATCGGCCGCGTCAGGGGAAAGCGCGCGGCGAGCTTCTGGAATGTCGGGCTCGCAAGGAGAGAATTCCGGTAGTCTAGGCAAAGGTCAGTGAACGACATTGGAATCAGAACTCACCGGGTACGTGTTTTCGTCCGACAGCCAAGGCCGTGAAGACGCGGGTCAGGCTGCCTGACGTGAAATTCCTTTCGGCAGGAAGCGCTTGGTCTCGATCGCGATCAGGTCCCTGAGCGTGTTCGCGCCGGGGCAGTCGGGGATGGAATCGATGCCCTCGCACACGAGCCGCTTGAGATTCGCAATCGCCTGATCGATGCCGAATTCGCGAACGGCACTCGGGCGGTCGAGCGCCTCGTCCTGTCCGATCGGTTTTCCAAGCTCCTCCGCATTGCCCGCGCAGTCGCGAATATCGTCTGCGATCTGGTAGGCCTCGCCGAGCCGGTTGCCGAGCATCGCCCACGGCTTTGCGTCGACGCCGGCGGCCTGCGCGCCTCCCACCGTGGCCGCCGCGAACAGCGAGCCCGTCTTTTCCTGCTGGTACTGGGCCAGGTTGACGGCCGCTTCGCACTCCCACGCCTGTCCAGCGGCAATGCCATGCGGCAACCCGACCGACTGCGAGATCGTCGTCAGCAGTTTCTGCAGACGCCTGGGCGCAGCGGCAGCGCCGACGGCGAGTTGCTGGAAAGCGGCAACGATCAGTGCGTCACCGGTCAGTATGGCAAGGGGCTCACCGTAGGCACGGTGTGCCGACGGCTTTCCGCGTCTTTGGTCTGCATCGTCGAAGCACGGCAAATCGTCGTGCACCAGCGATGCACAGTGCAAAAGCTCGATGGCCGCGGCCGCGGCTTCAGCCACTTCCGAACGATCGTTTCCGCATGCAGCGGAAACTGCCAGACAAAGCCGAGGCCGAACGCGTGCGCCGCCCGGAAAGACAGCATACCGGATGGCCTCGGCGAGTTTGGGAGGAGACGAATCGACGTCGATGCGCGCCAGTGATCTTTCCATCATCGCTTCAATTCGAGCCTTGGAATCCACGGCGCTTCTCCCGTCGTTTTGAATGTCAATTTAACTTGTCATTTTCAAGTGTAATTTAAACTAGACATATGGCAAAATCAAGCCGAGGCTGTCCGTGCGTGTGAGGTGGGATGGACGAGCATAAGGTCATTGTCGTCGGGGCCGGAGTCGGTGGTCTGGTTGCCGCACTTCTGCTCGCCGCGCGAGGCGTGCAGGTCACGCTCGTGGAGCGCATGCACGGGCCCGGCGGCAAACTGCGCGCGGCGATCGTCGGCAACGCCGAGGTCGACGCCGGACCCACCGTTTTCACTCTGAGGCCGGTCTTCGAGGACATCTTTGCGCGTGCGGGTACATCCCTGTCGTCCCATTTGACGCTGCAGCCGGCGCGCATTCTCGCCCGTCACGATTGGCCCGACGGCGCGCGTCTCGACCTTTATGTCGACATCGAGGAGTCGGCTGAGGCGATAAGGGAGATGGCAGGCCCGGACGAGGCAGCAGGCTACGTCGCGTTCTGCGCCCGTGCACGCGCCATCTACGAGGTGCTTGAGACGTCGTTCATCCAGGCGTCCGAGCCAAGTCTGCCGGGGTTGATCCGATCCAGCGGACTGAGTGGTCTGCCGGGGCTGTTGCGGATCAGTCCGTTCCAGACGCTCTGGAAGATGCTGGGGCAGTACTTCAAGGACCCGAGGCTGCGTCAGCTTTTTGGCCGCTACTCGACCTATTGCGGCTCGTCTCCGTTTCAGGCGCCGGCGACTTTGATGCTGGTTTCCCATGTCGAGCAGGAGGGCGTCTGGCTCGTCGACGGCGGAATGGTGCGGGTCGCGACCGCAATCGCCGAGCTCGCAACGGGCCTTGGCGCCGATCTCCGCTATGGAGACGAGGTGGCGGAAATCGAGGTGGCAAACGGCCGCGTGAGCGGTGTCATTTTGGCTTCGGGCGACAGGCTTGCCGCGGATGCCGTCGTTGTGAACGCCGATGTTGCCGCTCTTGCTTCCGGCATGTTCGGTGCCGCGGCGAAAGGCGCCGTCCCGCCGTCCCGTGTCGAGGACCGGTCGCTGTCGGCCGTCACCGTCGAGCTTGTGGCGAACACGAAGGGTTTTCCTCTTGTCCGCCACAACGTGTTTTTTTCCAGCGACTACCAGGGGGAGTTCGACGCCATCCTCCGGCGGTCCACCGTTCCGGACGAACCGACGATCTATGTCTGCGCGCAGGACCGGGACGATCACTCAGGGCACGGCCCCGGCGCGCCGGAGCGGCTGCTGTGCCTCATCAATGCGCCGCCGGTCGGCGATGCGCACACCTTTTCACCAGCGGAGATCGAAAGATGCGAAGACAAGATTTTCTCTCACCTCGAGCGCCGTGGACTTCACGTCGACCGGACCTCCGGAGCGAAATGCGTGACGACGCCGAGCGAATTCGCCCGCCGCTTCCCGGCAACGGGGGGAGCGATCTACGGCAGGGCGTCCCACGGATGGCAGGCCTCTTTCAAGAGGCCTGGGTGCCGAACCCGGATGCCGGGGCTCTATCTCGCGGGTGGCAGCGTGCACCCGGGGCCCGGCATCCCGATGGCCGCCCTGTCCGGCCGGATGGCCGCGGAGTGCCTTCTGGCGGACTACGGTTCGATCAGGACGTAAGGCCGGGCGGCTACCGCTGGTGGTATATGGACGGGTTCAGCGATGACGGGCAGTTCGGCATCACCATCATCGGCTTCGTGGGCAGCGTGTTCTCGCCGTATTACGCCTGGTCCGGCCGCGGCAATCCGCAGAACCACTGTGCGATCAATGTGGCGCTATACGGAAAGACACGCCGCTGGGCGATGACGGAACGCCCGAACAGCGCCGTGTCGCGGACGGCAGGAGAGATGGTCGTCGGACCGAGCGCAATGGCGTGGGACGGGAATGCGTTTACGGTCGATATCAACGAACTTGCCGTTCCACATCTCAGCCGGATTCGGGGACGGGTCACCGTCCGCCCGCACGCCATTTCAGACAAGGTCTTCAGGCTGGACCGGCAGGGGGGACACCTGTGGCATCCGATTGCGCCGGCCGCCCGGATCGAAGTTGCGCTGGAGCGCCCCGCGATCAGCTGGCGCGGTGCGGGCTATCTTGATGCCAATTGGGGCGAACGTCCGCTCGAGGACGATTTCGCGTGTTGGGACTGGTCGCGGGCGCCCGTCGGGCGCGGTGCCGGCGTCCTTTACGCGGTCGAGCGGCGGGACGGAACGCACAAGTCCTATGGCTTGCTCTTCCGGCGCTCCGGCGATTGCGAGCTTTTCGAGCCGCCGTCGCGGGTCAAGCTCGCGACGACGCGATGGGGTATCCCGCGTGCGACATCGACCGAAGCCGGCAATGCCGCCGGGGTCCTCGACACGCTGGAGGACGGCCCGTTCTACGCGCGCTCAAAGATCTCATCCCGGCTGCTGGGTGAGGATGTGACAGCGATGCACGAGAGCCTGCGCCTTGACCGCTTTGGAACACAGTGGGTCAAGATGCTGCTGCCCTTCCGCATGCCGCGCGCGCTGGGTTGAACCTCAGCCCGTCAGTCGGCTCAAGACGCGCCATCCGCGTCCGCGGTATCCCTCTTTTCCGCGTTCTTCCTTTTCAGGCGGGGCAAGGCCAGAAGTTCGTGCACGGCGAACGCCAGAGCCGCGCCGACAAGAAGCACCTTGAGCAGTATGAGTGAAACAAGCGGGCTCATGATCGGGTCTCTCGCTTCGACGCCATGTTCGCCTCACGCTCGCGCCGCAATCGCCGCAGCGCGCGAAGCTCCCAGATGCAGAACACAAGGATCAGCCCGAACACAATGACCGCCTTCATGGCTGCGATATCCATGATCACGTCGCTCCGCGTTCGGCCCGCGCGCCGGGTGTATTCAGACGCCAGATGCTGACGTTCAACATGAACGCGAAGGAGACCCAGAACAAATACGGGACGAGCAACCAGGCTGCGCGGATATCGATGGGCCAGAAGGCAACGATCGTCGCAAAGATCGAAAGCCACAGCATGACCATCTCCGCGGCCGCCACCCCGATCCGCCGCATGCCGAAGAAGATGGCCGACCACAATGCGTTCAGGAGCAACTGCACGCCGTAAATGGCGAGAGGAATGGCGCCCTCCGCAAGTCCCGTCTCTTGCCAGACGAGCCAGCCTGAAACGGCGATCATGGCATAGAGCACCATCCAGACAGGCCCGAAGAGCCAGTTGGGCGGGCGCCATGATGGTTTGGTCAGGTTTTCGTACCAGTCACCCGGCCGGAACAGCGCACCCGTGCTGGCCGCCGCGCCGCACGCGCAGATAAACAGGAAAAGAGCGAAGTAACCCTGCGCATCCATGGTTCGTCCCACGCGCAGCCGGTCGACGCATTTTACCGGGCGGTGCCGTGACCGCTTTCTGCCGTAACGGTTTTCCCATGGTCCATACGTTCAAGCCGGTCGAACAGATCAATGATACGCGCAATGCGACCGGCCAGGTTCCACCACGGGACCCCATCCAACTCCGGCGATGCGTGCGCATGCGTCGCGCCAAGATGGTCGAGCGCCTCGATCAGGAAATCCGTTTCGCGCAACGCGCTGACGGAGGGCAGCGAAGCCGAGGAGAGCGACAGCGCCGCCATTGTGGCATGCATCAGCAGCCAGCCTTTGCGCTGCGCGGGAACGATCGCGCGTTGGGAAACGGAGTCGCATTCCTGGCGAGCGACCTGTTGGCCGATCTCGCGGTAGATCATCCGCGCTGCATGAATGGCGGGTCTGCAATCCAGCGGCAGCCGGTCGATCCCGGACACGGAGCGTTCGTACAGATACTCTGCATGTTCCAGTACGCGGGCGACCACTTCCGAGATGCCGTCGCAATGTTCCGGGTTGGCGAGCCACGCATCGGGGTCGATGCCCGCTTCGGCCAGCCAATCGAGCGGCAGATAGATGCGGCCGGCGCGCGCATCTTCGCCGACATCTCGCGCGATGTTCGTGAGTTGCATGGCCATGCCGAGATCGCATGCCCGGGCAATGAGGTCCTTGCTGCGCACACCCATCAGCAGCGCCATCATCGCGCCGACGCTGCCGGCAACGCGGACCGCATAGCTGCGCAGCTCGGAGATGTTCTCGTATCGCCGTCCGCGGGCGTCCCATTCAAACCCCTCAAACAGCGCATCCGGGAGCGCGCTTGGAATGTTGAACCGGGCAACGGTCTCGGCAAACGCCCGGTCGACCGGCGTCGGAAACGGCGTGCCCGCATAGATCAGACGAAGGCGCCCGCGCAGGTGGTGGATCGCGCTCACGCTCGCCGAGTCAAGGTCGATCGCATCGTCGGCAAAGCGGCAGAACGCATAGAGCGCGTAGGCCGGGTGTCGGATCCGCTTCGGCAGAAGCAGCGAAGCCGCGTAGAAGGAGCGCGACCCCTTGCGTATGGCCTCGCGGCAGACGTCGAGATCCGATTTCGAGATTTGAGAGTCAGATGTTGATTGCTGCATTTGGTACCACCTTGTCCAACACGCGCGCCGAGGAAAGGACGCCCGGCAATCCAGCGCCGGGGTGCGTCCCGGCACCAACGAGAAATAACTGGTCGATGTCTTCGCTGCGGTTGTGAGGCCTGAACCAGGCGCTCTGCGAGAAAATGGGTTCCAGGCCGAAGGCCGCGCCCTTGTACGCGAGCAAGCGCTCACGAAAATCGATCGGTGTCATCAGCCGTGATGTGACGATCTCCTTTGACAGGCCGGGCAGGAGTGTTTCGCTCAGATGCTTTTCGATCGTCTGCCGGTACGGTTCCGCGCCCGCTTTCCAGTCATAGGCGCTGTCGAGATGGGGCACGGGCGAGAGCACATAGAAGGTGTCGCAGCCGTCTGGCCCCAGCGAGCGGTCGGTTGCCGTCGGGCGGTGCAGGTAAAGACTGAAATCCGGCGTCACGACCTTGCGTTTAAAGATATCCTGAAGGAGTTCCCGGTAGCGCGGTCCAAGCATGATCGTGTGATGGCCGACGTCGTCGTAATGGCGTTTCGTACCGAAATACCAGACGAACAGGCTCATGGAGTAGCTGGCGCGCGCCACCTTTTCCGGAGACCACCGGCGTTTGAGGTTGGCCGGGAGCATGTGGCTGTAGGTCCAGGCGGAATCCGCATTCGAAACCACAAGGTCAGAGTGGATGATCCGGCCATTGGCCAGCCGGACCCCGGCGGCGCGTCCGTTCTCGACCAGGATCTCGGACACCTCGCTGCTGAGCTGCAGGCTGCCGCCCTGACTGCGCAGCAATCCCACCATCCCCTCGACCAACTTGCCGGTGCCGCCCATTGCGAAGTGCACACCCCATTTCCGCTCAAGATGCGTAATCAGGCAGTAGACGGCGGTGGTGGTGAACGGGTCTCCGCCGATCAGCATCGGGTGAAAGCTGAAAACCTGACGCAGCCGCGGATGCTTGATGTACCTGGAAACGAGGCCGTGGACGGTTCTGTATCCCGACAGGCGAAACAGATCGGGGAGGATCCGCGCCATGTCCTTGAGCGATCCGAAGGGCTGGTCGCCGAGTTGCTCAAACCCGATCTCGCAGATGGTCTTGCTGACCTGCATGAAACGTTCATAGCCATCGACGTCGGACGGACAGATCCGGGCGACTTCCGCCCGCATCGCCTCATCGTCGCCCCAATAGGTGAACTCCTGGCCGTCATGGAAACGGATCTTGTAGAACGGTGACAGCGGGCGCAGATCGACATCGTCTTCAAACCGGCGCCCGCACATGCGCCACAGCTCTTCGAAAAGAAACGGTGCCGTGACGATCGTCGGACCGGCATCGAAGGTGAAGCCGTCCTGAGAGAACACGCGGCCCCGCCCTCCGGGCCGGTCCAGTTTCTCCAAGACCGTGACCTTGTAGCCGCGTACGCTCAGCCTGATCGCGGCGGCCAGTCCGCCGAAGCCGCTGCCGATCACGAGCGCACGGGGGCGTGTTGCGCCGTTCTTCGCGTGTCGTTCGTATGTGCCGACGGTCTGCTTCATGGACATGAATTGCAGCCGGCGCGCTGGATCATGCGGCCGGTGCCAGCTCCCCCCGTGTTTCGGATTTTGCGTATTGCAGAATGACCTCTGCGGCCTTTGCCGGGCGCTCCTCGTGTGCGAGATGCCCCACACTCCTTAGTGCAATGACCCGGGCGTCCCTGAAAGTGCGGCTTAGCTGACGCGCCCGATCCAGCGGCACCGAAAGATCGTGTTCGCCGGCAACCAGCGTGATCGGGGTCTCGAGCTCGGTAAGTGAACCCTGCAACGTGTCGAGGTCCCAGCTCGCCATCATCGTGATTGCCCCGGACACATGCGCGTAGCTCTGAAACAGCCGGGCGACGTTCCGCAAGTCACGCGCGTGCCACGTGATCATGCGCTTTGCGAACGGGTTGGCCACCATGACCTTCGCCATGGGAGAGAGCATGCTGCCGAGCGCCGGCTGGAACGGCAGGATCGCGCCGTTGAGGGCAATGAGGTGCCGCGGCGCGATCATGCCGTCGAGACACATGCGCACCAAGATCGCCGCGCCCGCCGAATGGCCCGCCGCGACCACCGGTTCGAACCCCAGATGAGCCAAAAGTCGCCGGATGCCGTCCGCCATGCCGGGTAGCGTCATGGCCGAACCGTCCGCTCCTTGTGTAAAACCGTGTCCCGGCAGGTCCGGCGCAACGACCGTGAAGGCCTCGCTCAGGAGAGGTGCGAGCCCGCGCCACGAATGCGTGCTGGCGGCGGTGCCGTGCAGCAGGAGCAGGGCGGGTCCGCGCCCCATGACCTGGACGTGCCAGCGCACGCCGTCGACGACGACGAACCGGCTCGTGGCGCTGTTTGGCCAGCTGTGGCGATCAACGGTCCAATCAAGCTCTCTGCTCATGATGCGGCCATCCGTCTGTTCATGCGCGTGCCGTCCGCTGGCGCCGGGTCTTGCGGTTCGGACACGGCGCTGCGGACGGCGGCGGAGATGTGTGCGGCGCTCGCATGAGGGAGCGGGAGATAGCGTGCATTCAGGGCGTCCGCGAGAGTGCGTGCCGCTTCCCTCGGTCGCGGCGAGGTATCAATCAGCAACACGCTCATCTCCGCCGCGCGTATTGCCCGTGCCGACTGAAGCGCATCCTCCTGAGCTCGGGCCCGTCCGGCGGTGCCGTCCCGCGCAATGTTCGCCTGGCCATCGGTCAGCAGGACAAGTGTCGGAATAGTGCCCTTCCGGCGCACGTTGCAGGCAAGGCCGAAGCAGGCGTCGAGCGCGGCGGCGATCGGCGTCCCGCCGCCGCCGGGAAGGGCTGCTAAACGGCGCTTCGCCAGAACCAGGGAGCGTGTCGGCGGCAACAGCACTTCCGCGCTGTCGCCGCGAAAGGCGATGAGGGCGACCTGATCGCGGCGCACGTAACAGTCGGACAGCAGCATCTCCACCGCGCCCTTGGCCTCGGCCAGCCGGTGCAGGGCCGAGGAGCCGGAAGCGTCGACCGCGAATATCGTCGTCGTTTCGGTGGGATGCTTGAGGCGCGCGATGCGGAAATCGTCGCGCCGAACGTCGAGCCTGCGTTGCTCGCCGGGCGCCGTCGTGTCCCGTCTCCGGATTCTCTGCCAGGGTGCAGCCGCCCGCAGCGTCTCGATCACGCTGAGCCGGCTCGCGCCGCGCGGATCGCCGGGCAGGGTGCCGACCGGCCGACCTCGTGCTGCCCGTTTCGCCGACGGACCTGCGCGGCCGGACGACGCGGTTTGTCCGCGCGGAGCGGCGGAGAGGATCTGCGCCAGAAGGCCAGGCGGGATCGCGGCAGCAATGGCGGAGAGAAGCCTGTCTTCGAGCGGGCCACCGTGGTCGAGTTGGTCGCCGTCCTGCGTATCCTGTTCGGTCTGCTGTTCCTGCTCGGGAGGTTCTGGTGGCTGTTTGGTGTCATCAGTCGCGGGCATCGCGGTTGCGCGCCCTGCGAAGACGAGCCGCGCGGCGAGTGCTGCGTCTTCCTCGTGCACCTCGCGGCGGCCGAACAGCGCGGCGCACGCAGACGCGGCGCGTGCCGCGAGTACAGGGCTGCGGACCGACGTGATGCCAAAAGCGAGGGCGGCGGAAGCAAGGGCAGCAAGAATCTGATCGTCCACATGCACCGCCGACAACCGTCGGCGCGCCGTGGAAACGTCCGTTGCGCCGATCGTCGGTGCGCAGGTCTCTCTGACCGAGACATGCGAAAGATCGACATGAAACGCGAGCCGGTCGAGCAACGCCGGATGCGGCTTCTCGTCGGGCTCGATGCCTTCATCGAGCGCGACGATACCGAATTGCGCGGGGCTTTTCAGTCCGATTCCGTCCCGTTCGAGAACGACTTCGCCGCGGTCGAGCACGGTGCCCACGCGCGCGACATGCTCCGCCGGAAGGCGTTCCGCAGATGTCAGAACCAGCAGGCCGCCGTCGGCTTCGGCGAACATGCCGCGTTGGACGAAGGGCTGGCCTGCTTTCAGCGTCGCGGCGAGATCCAGCCCGCCGAACAGGCGCTCATCCTTCACATGCAGCGGCATCTTGCGGACTGGGGTGTGTGCCGGGAGTAGGGCCCGGAGCATCTCCATCCAGCTGTCCCTTACGGGCCCGGCACGGGCGCGCAACGACACCCCCGCGAGTCCATGGGGGTCGACCGCGACAAGTGCGGCGGCCAGAGACGCATCCGCCCACACAGTGTTATCTGCATGGGGTGCCGGGGTCATTGGTCGAACAGTTCTTTGACAGCGCGCTCAACGCGCACGTTTGATCCGGACTCATCGAGCGGATCGCGCCGCAACCTGTGTGGCAACGCGAGAGGCGCCACCTTGCGCAGATGCGAGACATCTACGGTTGACTTGCGCTCGAACGCGGCGAGGGCCCGGGCCGCTCTGATAAGCGCAAGTTCGCCGCGCAGGCCGTCGGAGCCGAGCGACAGGCAAAGCTCTGCTATCAGGCCCAGCTCGTGGTCGCCGACCTCGACATCTCCAAGCGTCTTGCGGGCTGCGGAGATCTTCCGGCGCAGGCCCTCGTTCCGTCCCTTCCAGGACGCGATGAAGTCGTGCGCGTTGCGCTCAAACGCGTCGCGGCGGCGAACCACCTCGATACGCGTCTCGATATCCTTCGGCGTACCGACATCGACCGTCAGGCCGAACCGGTCGAGCAATTGCGGCCGCAGCTCGCCCTCTTCCGGGTTGCCGCTGCCGACCAGCACGAAGCGCGCCGGATGACGAACGCTCAGACCTTCCCGCTCGACGACATTCTCGCCCGATGCGGCCACATCGAGAAGCAGATCGACCAGGTGGTTCTCAAGCAGATTAACCTCGTCGATATAGAGAAAGCCGCGATTGGCCCTGGCAAGCAGGCCGGGCTCGAACGCCTTTTCACCGTGTGCAAGGGCACGCTCCAGATCGAGGGCGCCGACAACGCGGTCCTCGGTCGCGCCAAGCGGCAGGTCGACGACGGGCACGCGTGTGAGCGCCCCCTTAAGGTCGCCCGTTTTTGCAAGCTGGGCGCAGCGTTCGCAAAGACCGATGGGCGCATCCGCATCGCAATTGTAGGCACAGCCTGTTGCGATGCGGATGCGTGGAAGGAGGTCTGCAAGACCTCGAACAGCGGTTGATTTGCCTGTGCCCCTGTCGCCGAAAATCAGCACGCCGCCGACCGTAGGGTCGACCGCAGCAATCAGCAGCGCCATCTTCATTTCGTCCTGACCGACAATGGCCGAGAAAGGGAAATTCGGTTTGGCACTTTGCCGGTTGCTCATTTGGTCCTCTCAGGAGCGTACCGCCGCTAAAGGTTCATGGCGGGCAGGGCGACTTCGGGGTCGTTCTCCAGCCGTTTCGGCAGTCTGAACTTCACGTTCTCGTCGACCGTCTTCAGGGACTCGACCCGAACGTTGCGAAACGCGCACAGGGCCTGGATCGTCTGCTGGACAAGCGACTCGGGCGCCGACGCGCCTGCACTCAGCCCAAGCGTGGTCACGCCATCGAGCCAGTGTTCCTCGATCATGTCGGGGGACTGCAGCAGGTGGCTCTCCACGCCGGCATTCCAGCCGATTTCGCACAGGCGGTTGGAGTTCGAACTGTTCCGGGAGCCGACGACAAGGATGAGCTGGGCCTGCCTGGCGAGCTCCAGCACGGCCATCTGCCGGTTCTGCGTCGCATAGCAGATGTCGCGCGTGTCCGGACCGACGATATCCGGAAAGCGTCCTGTCAGCGCCTCGATGATCTCGCGTGTGTCCGAGACGCTCAGAGTAGTCTGAGTGATATATGCAACCTTGCCGGGATCGCGCACCTCGAGCGACGCGACCTCCTCCACGCTGCCGATCACATGCAGCGTCCCGTCGATCTGTCCGCGTGTCCCCTCGACCTCGGCGTGGCCGGCATGTCCAATCAGAACGACGTCGTATCCTTTTCCCGCATATCGCCGTCCCTCATTGTGAACCTTCTTCACCAGCGGGCAGGTGGCGTCGATGACGTCGAGTTTTCGCTCCTGCGAGGCGTCTTCGACCATGCGCGACACGCCGTGCGCGCTGAATACGGTGATTGCGCCGACCGGAATCTTGTCGACCTCGTCGACGAAAACGGCGCCTCGGGAAACCAGGTCGCGCACGACATGATGGTTGTGAACGATCTCGTGGCGGACATAGACGGGCGGACCATAAATCTCCAATGCCCGCTCAACGATATCGACGGCACGGATCACACCGGCGCAGAAACCGCGCGGGTTGGCCAACAGGACCTTGAGACTCTTCTTCCTGGAGGCGAGATCGTGCAAGGATCGGCCTTTCCTGTTCAGCCTGGGGTTCGATCTTTACAAGGTTCGCCCGGCGATCACGGTTTGTCAATAAAACACGACATTATTTGTGTAAGTTTTAAATTACACTGCTGTACCGGCAAACCGGACGCCATCCGTGCGAAAACGCGGATTTGGCGCACGAACCTGGCGTTTTTTTGCGGGTTTCAGCCGGCGAGCAACGGGAAAGTGACGCCGATGGCGAGGGCAAAGACGACGGCGTTTGCAAGGGCGGCCGCCCACGGGTGTCCGGTGCGCCGGTACGCCCACGTGCTGAACAGTCCATAGACTGCGAAGAACAGAACGATCACCGGAAGGATGATGACGAGGAAGAACAGCCGCTCGAAATCGAGCGCGATCGCGAGCATGAGCGACGCGAGAAACAGGACTTTGGAAACCCAGTAGGCGCCTTTCGCCGCGCCGTCGCCCCGGGTCAGCCATTCGTCGGCAGTGAAATACAGCAACGTGCCCGCCAGCAGCGCCAGAATGAGGGTCGTGCGTTCCGGCCCGGGCGTGAATGACGTCACGTATGTTTCGACCGGCCAGACGATGGCGATGATGCTGAACAGCGTGAGCAAGGCCGCCCCCGTCAATAGGCGCAGTACCGGCACGTTCCGCGGCAACCGCGCCGGTGTTTTGTGGCGGGTCGCGAGGAGGCAGGCCGCCGTCAGCAGACCATAGGTCGCAAAATGCGCCGCGAGGTAATCCGCGACCAGCACGGGCAGAAAATGTGTCGGAACGATCCGCAGCAACAGCGGGGTGACGATCGGCGGTACCAGCAGGGGGATCCAGATGCGGCGCCAGCCCAGACCGGCGCCGGTACGGGGCCGCGCGACCACGGGCAGCAGGGAGGAGAGTGGCCATGCCAGAAGAACGACGCCGGCAATCAGCGCCATGATCCAGGGCCCGCGCCGGTCGACATAAGGTGGACCGGACCTCTCGATTCCGAACACCGAATCGACCCACTCCACGGTCTCGCGCATGCTCACCTGGCTGTACAACACGCTGACATGTTCGGTTCCCGGGCTGAATGCGGCTCGGCGGGCGCTCCCGGTCTCGAAGGACCCATACGTGACGCCAGCCCTGGCGGCCTTCGGTTTGGAGACGAGTTCGACCGCGCGCAGCGCTTCACGCTTCAGAAAGTCCTCCCAGCCGCCGACAATGACCAGCAGGTTCTTCGGGCTGTCCGCCTTCATCGTTCGGGCGAGCATGGAGACGGCGATGGTCGCTGAAATCGCTGGATCCTGTTGCGCGACCCGCACGATGATATCCGTCGCCATCGAATGGCCCAGGAGCGCAACGCGGCCATCGCCCAGGCCCTTTGCGTAATCCACGATCCGGGCGGTTTCCGCCATGAGCGTTCGGGTCGCGCCATCCTCACGGGTGATGTCACCGGAGAGCGGCACCGGATTGCGTCCGTGGCCGGCGAAATCGAAGGTGACGACAGTGTATCCGTTCCGCGCGAGCGTGACGGCAAATCCCTGCATGAGCTGCTGCGACCCCGCGAACCCATGGGCGATCACAACGGCAGGTCCGCGGGACTGCATACTCGGAACGAAGACCGAGACAGGCGTACGGTCTACCGCGTCGTGCCGAACAGTAAATCCGGTGTCGGCTTCATACAGGTGCCAGAGGGCTGCGATGATCGCAACCGTCGCGAACATGGCAACTGTCAGCCTCGTTTTCGACCACCGCAGCAATTTGATCTGTGAGCCTTTGTATCGAGTGCCTGTCGGGCGGTTAGAATAGTGTCAAGACTTCCACCTTTACAAAGTGATACTGCGGCAGCGCTTTCACTTCGACCGAACCAAGCTCGTCGCGGTCAGGAGCAAGTCAAGACGGTTGCAGGCCTCCGAAATCCAACTAAGTGCCGAACGTTTGAACAAGAAATAGCCCGACGATTTGGTGTTCATTTTGGTCCGTCCACTGATCGAGTGGGCGCATTGTTCATATAAATCAGTCAGTTATGAGGGCATGTGTGCAATATGTGTGCACCAAGAGATCCAAGGAAATCCGCGACAATCAAGTTCCAGAAGCTCGATTGCAACGGGTGGTTTTTTTCGGGAGTCGAAGCGGCACTCGATCTTGGCACCGTTGGTCGGCACATAAGCGCGAAGGGGACATTTCGGGCGGGCTCGCTGTGCTTGGTTTGTAACCTAGAGCAGACTGCCGACCAAATCTGAGGCGAAGTGCGAAGGCGTTGGTGGCATTTCGGATGGAGAAAGTTATAGAATAAAGGAAAAAAATATTCTATAACTGCGCGCATGAATATTCTCAGTCCGATGCTCCAAACACTCTATGCCGATCTGGTTCAACAAGTGCATTCCGTCACCGAAAAACCGGGCACGGTCTACATCCAGAAACAGAAGGGTCGCGACTATCTCTATGCCAAGCGCAGGGTAGGCAAAACATATCGGGACATGGCTATTGGCCGCGCCGACAACCCGGCAGCCAAACAACGCGCCGAAGACATCAGTGCGGAGCAAAAAAATATCAAAGAGCGCCGCCACATCGTCAGGACCCTGCGCGATGGTGGCATTCCGACACCGACACGGGCGCTTGGCAATGTGCTGGATGTGATGAGTGATGCCGGGCTGTTCGACAATGCGGTGTTGGTCGGCACGGCAGCTTACATCTGCACCAGCCCCGTCATCGGAGCGGCACTACCGTCCGGCACCCTGATGACACAGGACGCCGATCTGGCGACCGCATCACTGGCCATCGCTGGTGATGGAGAGGGCGACACAATGCTGGATATCCTCAAGCGCGCAGATGAGACGTTCCGGCCAATACCTGCACTAGAAAAAGGCGCGCCGTCATCTTCATTCAGGTCGCAAACCGGTTTCATTGTCGATCTGCTGACACCTCAATTACGGCGCTCGGACACAAATCCCATGCCGCTTGAGAACCTGGATGCCGGCGCAACGCCGTTGCAGCATCTTGATTGGCTGATCGCAGACCCTGTGCGCGCCGTTGCTCTGCACGGCGCGGGAATACCGGTACATGTGCCGCAGCCGGCGAAGTACGCGGTGCACAAACTCATCGTCGCGCAGAAGCGTCGGCAGGATGAACGCGTCAAACGCGGCAAGGACTTGCTGCAATCCAAGGCGCTCATTGAAGCGCTCACTGAAACCGACCCCCATGTGCTGCAGGACGCAATCGAAGACGCGTCGGCTCAAGGTGCGAGGGGATGGAAGCAACCCCTAGAGCGGTCGCTCAAAGAGCTCGGCATTGCATCGGGCGAATTGCTGTAGGCCACACGCTGCTCTCGGACCATTCTATGCCGCCGGTGCGTAGGCGAATGAAATGCAGCCTGTCCGTACGTGGGCGGGGCGGGATTGTTTTGCACGGTGGACCCTGGCTTCTGCGACTAAACTCCAAACGACCAATTTACGCGCTTGCAGGCGAGGGGCCGTCCACATATGAACCGAGCCCCTTACGGGCGGGTCCCGTCCCTTTGGGCTTCCATCCCTTCTATAATCGGATTCCGGCTGTCAAGCCTCGGCCTATCGGAAGCGGAATTTCCATTGCTTTCAATTGTTTGTTGGATGCTTGGGGCAGTCGCGCGTTTGCGCGACCGTGCTCTATCTGCGCACAGCGAGCTGTGCTTCGACCAAGCCCCGCCGTTGCCGCGGGCGTCACCAGCGGGTCTTGTCCCATCCGGGTAATGATCACTCTGCCATCCGCCCGCATCACGCTTCTATCCGGAGTCGCGCAAGGGCGCTCCATGTTGGGCATCGATTGAGTGCCGGTCGTCCACGCTGACGGCGCGTGCTCCTGGTCGGCACAGGGATGGAACCGGACCGACCGGCACAGGGATCGAAGCGGACTGATCAAAGCCCCTCTCGCTGCTGGGCAAGACAGATTGCCCGGCTCGGATCAGGGCGTTTCGGGGTCCGCTTTTACGGTCCCGAACTGATAGGGCTCGCCGGTAAGCCACATTTTGTGCATCACGATGGCGATCTTGCGCGCCACAGCAATGATCGCTTTCGCCTTTCCCTTCTTCTTTGCCAGCCGTACACCCCATGCCTTGATCGAACACCATTTGCCGGAGATCATCAGCATTGAGGCTGCCGCATTGACCAGGTGATATCTGAGCAGCTTGTCGCCTGACTTCGATATGTGGCCCGACCTATCGATCTCGCCAGACTGGTAGACGCGTGGTGTTAACCCCAGATGCGCCGGCACCAGTTTCGACGACTTGAACCGGTGCGGATCATCAATGGTCGACTTGAAGGTCAGACTGGTCAGTGGCCCGACGCCGGGAATGGTCATGAACAGTTTGCAGACCGGGTCATTCCTCGCCTTGCGTTCCAGGGCCAGATTGAGCACCTTGAGCTCGGAACGCATCACATCGCGCGCCCTCAGCAGCGGCTCGATCGCCTGCCACATCTCCGGCGAGCTGCTGCACAGTTCCTCAACCCTGGCGCTGAAATTGTTGCGATGAATGCGGCCGACCTTCATGCCCTCGACGCGTATCAGTCCCCGGATGGTGTTCTCGATCTGAAGCATCGACGTCATGAACTGCTTGCGGGCGGTCAGCGACGCCCGAGTGAGCTGCGATTGCTTGCTCTTGACGTGAACGGATTTGAAGTGGCCGAGCCGCATCATCGAAGCGATGCCATGGGCATCCGTCCTGTCGGTCTTGTTCGGTCGTGTCGACAGGAAACGCTGCGTGTGGCGCGTCTCCAGGCAAAAGGTTTCGAAACCGTCCTCGACCAGCGCACCATACAGCCACTCCGATAACGGACATGCCTCCAGCCCGATCAGGTCCACATGGTCACGCAACGGCGATAGTTTGGCAATGATGGCGGCCGGTTCGCTCGCAACGACGACCTCCAGAACCACTTCGCCGTTGCCATCTACGCAGCACAATGCCGTTTTCATGAGGCCGATATCGAGGCCGACAAGTAATCTCATGACTACCCTCCCATAGGTTTTCGAACCCCGGAAGGTGTAGCAGACAGCCGGAATCCGATTACCCCAGCTGGCGCCGCGCCGGACCTTGCGGTCCGTCGGAAGGACGCCGTCCCTCCGGGCGGCGACATCTTGTTTTGAGGCCTTTTCCGGCATGCGGGGAGCGGCG
>JANQLP010000106.1 GCA_028280515.1 Hyphomicrobiales bacterium | reverse complement strand
CTCACGATATGCGCGCGCGCTCTGTTCATCCATGGCATTTTGAATACAATCTTGCGCTCGTGCTGACAAATGTATTCTGGACGCCATCGCGGGCCGCCTCAAGAACGGTTCCTCAGTAAGCGCAACGCGCTCTAATCGCGCGTCAATTTGGCGTTCCGATAATTATCTTGGCACAGGGTCGCGGCCCGTTGAACACTACGGGGGCGCGAGAAGTGGCTTCCGAGGTTTTTCGGGAGGCCGCCGCCATCTCCATGCGAGACGAGGAGTCGGCGGGATTGCTTCGAGAGATTGGTGTTCAGGCCCCATCCGCGTGGCTCCGGACCCCGTATTCTCGCTGTTCTCACGGGTGCCAAGGCGACGGTCAACGGGGGTGCTTCGCGCCTGGTCGGGCGCGATGTAGGGCAGGCGGTGGTTAGGTCTCATCCAACTTCGTTTCTCGCGGGGCCCGGCGGGCAGCGCCGTTCCTTGGGGAAGGCATACCGGCATCCGCTTCCATCGTGAGCATGCAGGCGAGCTTTAGAGCGGGGCCGAACCGCTCTGCTTGGAGGGCTGACTGAGTCGCCGCGTGAACCGTCACCGCCACCCGGCGGATCCGATCAGCACGTCGATCTCGCGCGCCTTGGCGAGCCAGTCGTTCTCGGCCGCTTCGGCAGCGAGAAGCTGGCTTTTGTCCTCGCTCGAGCCGTCGCGGCAGGTGCGTACCACGTGGTCTATGAAGGAGGCCTGTGTCTCCGCCACAAAGACGGAGCGGTACTTGCGCGCTTCGGGGATAGCGGTCGATACGATGGGCCGGCCGAGCGCCATGTATTCGAACAGCTTCAGCGGTGACGTGGCGTTGGTGATCTCGTTGATCGCGAAGGGGACCATGGCGACGTCGAACCAAGCGGCGTGGCGCGGCAGGTCGTCATAGGCGACCGGATCGAGCACATGCAGGTTTTCCGGCCGCTCCTCAAGCGCGCCCCGCGAGCCGTCATAGTCGGGGCCGATCAGCACCACCTCAATGTCGGGCGCTGCCGCCGCCAGCGCCTTGACGAGGTCGTAGTCGAACCAGGTCGCCAGCGCCCCGTAATAGCCGGCGACCGGCCGGCTGCGATCGAGGATCGCCGCCAAGTCGGCGCCTAGGCCGTTCCGGCTCCGCTCTGCGGCGAAGTGGCTGCGATCCACCCCGTTAGTAACGAGCCCGAAGTTCCCCGACCGCACCTTACGCACGTCGGCAAGGATGTCGTCGGCCGTGGCGATGCACAGGCAGCCGGCCTCGTCCGCAAGCAGCTTCTCGTGAAGGCACATGTGTTCGGCCGTCATCGGCACGTTGGCGACCTTCTCATCAAGCGCGTCAAGATAGTCGTAGACCATGTGCCCACCGCGGGCCCGCACGGTTTCGAACAGCGCCGGCGTGAAGCGGAAATCGGCCGAATGCACATAGACGAGCGCGGAATCGGCAACGTCAAGCACCGCATCGAGGTCGTTCACGCAGAGAATCCCGGGCGCGGCGCGGTGGCTGAAGGCCCAGTGGTCGTAGCCGGTCGAGGGCGAGACGTAAATGACCTTCCAGCCGATCTCGGCAAGCGCCCTAGCCAGGTGGTGCGCCCGCTGATCGAAAGGAAATTCCCAGTCATGCGTTGATACAAGCACGAAGGGCGGGCGCCCATCCGCTGCGCCGCCAAGGAAGGATTGCACGAGCTGCCGCGTGCGCTTCGGTGCTGTGTGTGCTAGGGGCCGGCCGCAATAACGGTAGAAGCCGGCAAGGACAAGCCCCCTGAGGCCGAGGCGCCTGATAAGGCGGCGGATGCGGCGGATGCTGAAGGGCTGCACTCTGTCTCCTTGCACGTCGGAAGCCGCGAGGTATTCGGCGGAGCGGACCGCGAAGAAACGCCCGCTGCCCAATGTCCCGATCGGCGCAGCCCCGTCTCATATGCGGAAACTTCTTTGCCACGCTGGAATGCGAGCTGCTCGACCGGCGCAAGTTCCAAACCAAGGCAGAAGCCAGAATGGCGATCTTCGAGTTCATCGAAGGATAATACGATCCTGCCCGGCGCCATTCGGCACTCGGCTACCAATCACCTATAGTTTATGAACGGAGGAGACGAAAAGTTGGAGTCTGTTAGGGTGGGAGCTCAAATAGGTTATTGCTGAAACTTAGCAAATCAGATTCGGTCCGGTTTTTTTCGGTCTGGAGCTAGCGTTGGGGCAACTGTCTTGGTTGAGCGACGAGGCCTGATCGGCGATCGAACCGCATCTTCCGAAGAACTAGCCCGGCGTCATTCGGTATTCATCTACCAATCACCATAGTTTACGGACGGAGGAACTTAAAAGTCGGAGTCTGTTAGAGTGAGAACTTCAAATAGGGTCTTACTAAAGGTTAGCAAATCAGGTTCGGTCCGGGTTTTCCGGTCTCGAACGAGCGATGGGGCAACTGTTTTGGTTTAGCGGTTAGGCCTGGTCGGCGAACCGCATCTCCCAAAGAACCGGCCCGGTGCGACCGGGTTGATGGCGGGCGCGTGATCAGCGGAATGACGGGCGGGCGTTGGCGCGATTGCCCGAAGGAGTATGGAGCGCACGCGACCATGTACAATCGGTTCAATCGATGTGTTCAGCCCAGCGTATGATGGAACAGATTCGGATGCCGACGCGCCGCGTTCGCAAAGGCAACGAGATCAAATGGCCTTCTGGGCGAACTGATCGGCATAGGTGTCGCGCAGCACGTTTTTCTGCACCTTGCCCATCGTGTTCCGGGGCAGGTCATCGACCAGAATGATCGCCTTGGGTTGCTTGTATTTGGCCAGCCGTCCCGCGGCAGCGGCCTTCAATCCCGGCAGATCCGGCGTGCCCTCCGGCATGGGGACGACAACGGCAACGACCCCCTCGCCGAAATCCGGATGAGGAACACCGATGACGGCCGATTCCTTCACCCAGCCGGCGTCATCCAGAACCAGTTCGATTTCCTTGGGGTATACATTATAGCCGCCCGATATGATCAGGTCCTTGTTGCGGCCCACAATGTGCAGGTAGCCATCGGCATCCCGGTGCCCCAAATCACCGGTGATGAAATAGCCGTTCTCGCGTAGTTCCTCGCGTGTCTTCTCCGGCATTCCCCAATAACCCTTGAACACGTTCGGCCCGCGCACCTCGATCATTCCGACCTGCCCGGGCTCGACCCCGGTGCCGCCGTCGCCGTCGGTGATCCGGATGTCGATCTCGGGCAGCGGGAAGCCGACGCTGCCGGCCCGCCGCTCGCCGTCATAAGGGTTGGATGTGTTCATGCCGGTTTCGGTCATGCCGTAGCGCTCCAGAATCCGGTGACCCGTCCGGGCCTCAAAAGCCTTGTGTGTTTCTGCCAGCAGCGGCGCACTCCCCGAAATGAACAGACGCATCTTCCGCACCAGGTCGGCGGTGAAGCGATCATCCTCCAGAAGGCGGGTGTAGAAGGTCGGGACACCCATCATCGTGGTGGCCTCAGGCAGCGCAGCCAGCGCCAGCTCAAGCTTGAAGCCGGTCAGGAAGATCATGCTCGCGCCGGCCACGAGCGTGGTGTTCACCGCAACGAACAGACCATGGGTATGATAGAGCGGCAACGCATGAAGCAACCGGTCGCCAGCAGTGATGTCCCATGAACCCTGCAGTACGCGGGCATTGGACAAAAGGTTGTCCTGGGTCAGCATCGCGCCTTTGGAGCGGCCCGTCGTGCCCGAGGTGTAGAGCAGCGCGGCAATATCATCGCCACCGCGCTCGGCCGGTGTGGCCTTGGCAGGCATCCCCGTTGCCAGATCAGTGAAACTGCCTCGGCCCATTGCAGATATTGTCAGAATGCGGGTGCCCTGCCCGGCCGCACTGGCGCTCAGACCGGACTGCCGTTCGGGATCGCAGATGAAAAGCCCTGGCTTCGCATCATCGAGGAAATAGTCGACCTCTGAATCGGTATAGGCGGTGTTCAGCGGCAGGAAGATGGCGCCGATCAGGAGGCTGGCACCATAAATCTCAAGGACGGATACCGACTTTTCCGCCTGCAGGGCGAGCCGGTCGCCGGGCTTGAGTCCGCAAGCGCTGAGCGCGTGTGCCGCCCGCGCGACATTGTTCAGGAACTCGCCATAGGACACCACCTGTCCGTCCGGGTGGATGATGAATGGCGCGTGGCTGCCGCGATGAGGTGCGAGCAAGGCGTCAAAAAGGGGGTTGGGCATCGCTCAGCCTTTCTGGGAACTTGGTTTCGAATGTGACATTAGATCGTCATCGCTGATGATGCGGCGCCAACGCTTGAGCTTGGCTCATCGTGTTGGTGCCGCATCACAAAGCATGGGATCAGCTTTCTCTTTGTTTTGTCGCATGATCTTGTCCGAAAAGTCTGCCAACTTTTCGGGATCATGCTCTAGCGTGCCGTCCGCCATCCGCGCTTGAGACAAGCGCCTTGTCGCCGGCACCGCGCAGCACCGTCCGCACCGCATCATCGGGATGCCAACGCATCGCGCGCAGTCGTCGGCCTTTCCCAAATGTTGAGCGATATGGCGTTCACGCGCTTGGGCGTGTTGAAGTTGATGCGGTGACATGCCTATCCCGCGCGATAGCAACCGTCCATTGGCAAGCCCTAACGAAGCATTGCCGCCGTTTCCGCTCTTGGTCGCACTGAGCATAAGAATCTCAGTTTGTTTTTTGCCCCGCTTGGAAGCACAAGTCGAAACCAGGCTGTCAAACCAATTCTGCAAAAATGCAGATATCCGCGTAGAGATTCCGACTTGAATTACAAATTTGCTAGGGTCGGAATTTTGCCGTCAACCTCCTGACGAGGTGAACGGGCGGCTTGTATTGGGGACGTCATCGCAGTGGAACTCGTCGCTGCACTTGCCATAAACGGACTGGTTTGGGGGCTCATCATTGCCCTCATCGCGCTCGGCCTCTCAATCAATTTTGGACTGCTCGATATCATCAATCTCGCCCATGGAGACTTCTTCATGGTGGGAACAGTGCTGACTCGGTTCGTGCTTTCCGCCACGGGCAACTACTGGCTCGCCTTTCTCATCGTGCCGATCATAGGGCTGGCGCTCGGTGCTCTGGTTGAGCGCTCCGTCATACAGCCAATCCGGGGCATGGCCGCTCTGTCGATTGCCGCTACCTTCGGATTGTCGATCATCATTCAGTAAACCGTTCGAGCGACGTTCGGTGCTGCGCCGAAGCGCATTCTTCCTCCGATCGAGGGCACGATGCCCTTGTTCGGTATCGAATACGACCTTTATCGTGTGTTTGCCGCCGGCGCTTCAGCTGCATGATGTCGGGAAAAACCAGCATGCCAATTCGGAGAGCAATGGTCGAGATCCTCCGGTTGATGCGTCGCGAGCATGTATCCTCGAGGGGCATCAGGCGAGTGTCAAAACCACATTTGTGATTACCGTCTTGCGATCAGATCAAAGAGTACCCTTTATGCATTGTGCTCGGGATTTTGGATGCTTCGAGCGTCTGCCTGCCTCTCCTGATGCCGTGGGAGGCAGCGCCTCCCGGCAATCGCCTGGAAGCCCTGCGCGGCGACCGACAGGGACAGCACAGCGTTCGCATCAACGGTCAACGGCTATCCGACTGCCTGGAACACCATGCCGACCTCGTGGCGGATTTCGTCCACGCACTTGAGGTCCACCTGTATCCCGATCAGCGCCACATGCCGGTTGGGGACCGGGGAAAACACCCGCCCTTCTGATTGAGTTTCGGTGCGGTGCCTATTTATTCGGGAGGACGATATCGTGCGATCTGAGGATGTTTACACGCGTGATGCGATCGAATAAGCGTCTTCTGGAAGAATGTGACGCCTGAACCTGCTGAAATCGGACTTGGGGGAAGAGCCGAATGAAGAGTGCATTGGTCTGTGGCGCCGGAGGCTTTATCGGCTCACATCTCGTCAAGAGACTGAAACGTGAGGGTTTCTGGGTCCGGGGCGCTGACCTGAAGTTTCCCGAGTTCGCCGAAACCGAGGCAGACGATTTCATTATTACTGATTTGCGCGAGCCGGTGAACTGCCGCGCCATCGTCGACCGTCGATTTGACGAGGTCTATCAGCTTGCGGCGGATATGGGTGGTGCCGGATATGTCTTCGTCGGCGAGCACGACGCCGACATCATGCATAACTCGGCCGCGATCAATCTCAACATGCTGGAGGCCTGCAAGAACCGCACGATCAAGCGGATCTTCTACTCTTCCTCCGCCTGCATGTATCCACAGCACAATCAGCTTGATCCGAATGCCCCGGTGACACGGGAGGACAGCGCCTATCCGGCCGACCCGGACAGCGAATATGGCTGGGAGAAGCTGTTCAGCGAGCGGCTTTACCTCGCCTATCACAAGAATTACGGCATGGACGTACGCGTGGCCCGCTATCACAACATCTTCGGGCCGGAAGGCTCCTGGCGCGATGGGCGCGAAAAGGCTCCGGCCGCCCTATGCCGCAAGGTTGCGGAAGCTAAGAACGGAGGCAGCATCGAGATGTGGGGCGACGGTGAACAGACCCGCTCGTTCATGTTTGTCGATGAATGCCTGGAGGCGACGACGCGGCTCACGCGGTCCAATTGGACCGGTCCGGTCAATATCGGCTCGGAAGAAATGGTCACCATCAACCAGCTCGCAGAGATGATCATGGGTGTTGCCGGCAAGCAGCTGGACATCATTCATATTCCGGGTCCCCTCGGTGTGCGCGGGCGAAATTCGCACAATGACCTGTTCGAGGAAAAGTTGGGCTGGCGGCCCAGCCAGACATTGAATGAGGGTATAAAAAAAACCTACCCCTGGATTGAGCGGCAGGTTGAACTCATGCGGGGCAGCAATGCCCCATAGCGCTTCAAGGGATTAAAATCTGGGATCCGTCGACGTTTTTTCGTGACGAAATCAAGCCGGTGGCGATCAAATCGGCAAGATGTTCCAGAACCGCCGCACAGTCTTCCACCTGCGGAAATTCAAGCTTGAGCGCTTTGCGGCCAGAGATGCCGGCAGATGGATGCCGAGCCTCACGGCGGTTTGCGCCCAACCCGCGCGCCGCCCGTAAAGCCGCAACGCGTTCCGGCATAAGGCGGCGCTCCGCATCAGGCTGACAGCGATACGCTGGAGCCTGCCTCCTGCCTCGCGCCGGGCAGTCCGATCGATCAAACGGGCTCGGGCCCAACCGGCGCCGGCGCGGTGACGCAATCCTGGGCGAGGCATACGCCGGCTGCATGCAGATCGC
>JANQLP010000084.1 GCA_028280515.1 Hyphomicrobiales bacterium | reverse complement strand
TCGGCCTGTTTCTGCTCAATCTGCCGTTTCCGCTCATCGTTCTGGCCGCGGCGCTGTTCGGATTCTGGCGTGGAACCGCTTCGAGCGCGGGCGCCGCCGAGGTTTCAGTCGAGCGAAGGCCCCTGTCGCACACGCTGCAGACCGTCGCCGTGTGGCTAGCAATCTGGTGGGTGCCACTGGTCGCCGTATGGGCCGCGGCATCGGAGACCGTGCTGCCGGAGATCGGCCTTTTCTTCTCCAAGCTCGCCGTGGTGACGTTCGGCGGCGCCTACGCGGTTCTCGCCTACATGGCACAGGACGTGGTCAACTATTACGGCTGGCTGACCGCGGGCGAGATGATGGACGGGCTCGGGCTCGCCGAGACGACGCCCGGACCGTTGATCCTGGTTACCGAATTCGTCGGGTTTCTCGCCGCCTTCCGTGATGGCGGTCTGGCGCTTGGCCTCGCCGGCGCGGTGGTCACGCTGTGGGTCACCTTCGTGCCGTGCTTTCTGTGGATTTTCGCCGGCGCTCCTTACATCGACTGGATCGGCGCGCAACCGCGCCTGAAAGGCGCACTGGCCGCCATCACCGCCGCGGTCGTCGGCGTCATCCTGAACCTCTCGGCATGGTTCGCCCTGCATGTGTTCTTTGCCCAGGTGTCGGTAGAGAAGTACGGACCCTTCACGGTCTGGACGCCGGACTTCGCGACACTCGACTGGCGCGTATTCGCGCTGGCTGCGCTCAGCGCGGTGCTTCTGCTCCGCCAATGGCCCTTGTGGCAAATGCTGCTGATCGCGGCGCTGGCGGGTGCGGGATTGAGCTACGTCTTCGCCTGATTACAGATACGCGGGTCACTCGCCGAACGGCAGGTCTTCGCCTTCCAGCACGCCGATCTCGAAGGTGTTCAGCAGGCCCGCCAGCAGGGAATAGTACCCGACGATGGCGATCAGCTCGACGAGGCCGCGTTCGCCGATCGTCTCGCGCGTGGTTGCGTAGGTTTCATCGCAAACGCGGCGGGTATGAACGAGCTCCTTCACAAAGGCGCATACGGCCGCGACGTCTTCCGGCGCATCTGCAGGGGTCTCGCCCGCCTTCACCGCGGCGATGACGCGCTCGTCCAGCTCCTCCCGCGCGGCGATCGGGGCGTGGGCATACCATTCATAGTTGGCGCGCCAGCGCGCCGCGACCATCAGGATCGCCAGTTCGCGCAGATGTCCGGGTAGCGAGGACTCGAACCGCAAGGCACCGCCGAGCCGCTGGACCGCGTCACCGACCTCCGGTGAAAACAGCAAGGCGTTGAAGGGGCCGGTGAGCGCACCGTCCTCGGTGGTCATGCGAAACCGCCGCGTCGCCTGACGCCGCGTGTCGCCGGCGATGGTATCGTAAAGGCGCCGCTGACCGGCATCGAGGGCGTCGGGTTTGAGAACAGGCAGGCGGGTCATCTCGCTCCCTCACGTTTTCGGAAGGTCTACAGCCAGTCGGGAATCTTTTCCCGGCCGATCAGGTCGTCATAGTCGGGGCGCGGGCGGACAACCGCATAGTCGCTGCCCTTGACCAGAACCTCAGGCACGAGCAGCCGTGTGTTGTAGGTCGAGGACTGTACGGCGCCATAGGCACCCGCCGTCATGATGGCCATGAGATCACCCGGCGCGAACGGGGGAAGGTCGCGGTCCGGCGCCAGATAGTCGCCGGTTTCGCAGACCGGACCCACCACATCGGTCTTGCGCTGCGCCGCGGCGCGCAGCGCCTCATCGACAGGCCAGATATCGTGATACGCCTCATACAGCGTCGGCCGTATAAGATCGTTCATCGCGGCATCGACGATGGTGAAGCTCTTGTCCGTGCCCTCCTTCACGTAGAGCACGCGCGAAACGAGGATGCCGGCATTGGCGGCGATCATGCGGCCGGGCTCGAACATGAGCCTGCAGCCGAGATCGCTGGCGGCGTCGAGAACGACGTTGGCGTACTCGTCGGGATGAGGCGGCACGTCGTTTGTGCCGCGGTAGGGTACGCCGAGACCGCCGCCGAAATTGATGAACTCCAGTGAGACACCGTCGTCCTTCAACTGACCGGCAAGCTCGCGCAGCAAGGCAAACGCATCGTTGAACGGCTTCAGATCGGTGATCTGACTGCCGATGTGCATATGGATGCCGCACGGCGCGATGCCCTGCAGCCCCGCCGCCTCCCTGTAGAGGTCGCGCGCGCGCTCATACGGCACGCCGAACTTGTCTTCAGCCTTGCCGGTGGAGATCTTGCGGTGGGTCTTGGGATCGATATCGGGATTGACGCGGATCGCGACCCGCGCCGTGGCTCCGAGGCCCGCCGCCACCTCGCTCAGGGCCGTGAGTTCGGGTTCCGATTCCACATTGAAGGCGTAGATACCCTCGCTCAGTGCAAACGCCATCTCCTCGCGGGTTTTCCCGACTCCGGAGAAGACGATGCGCTCAGCGGGCACGCCCGCCGTGAGCGCGCGCCGCAACTCGCCTTCCGACACGACGTCCATGCCGGACCCGAGCTGACCGAGCGTCCGCAGCACGGCGATGTTCGAGTTCGCCTTGATCGAGTAGCACACCAGCGCGTCTGCGCCGGAAAACGCTTCCGAGAACACCCGGTAATGGCGCTCCAGCGTGGCCGTTGAATAGCAATAGAAAGGCGTGCCGACGTCGGACGCAAGGGCATCCAAGCTCACATCCTCGGCGTGCAGGACGCCGCCCTTATAGGCGAAATGATGCATGGGAAGCTCGCGGAAAAAGGACTAGCGAAGCAGACGGTCCAGAACGAACGGCCGGTTCGGCCCCTCCGGACCCGATCGCTCCGTGGCCTGGCCGTCGGCGGAGGCGGCCGCGGGCGGACGCTCGAGCGGACCTTTTCGCCCGCACGCGCTCAGGCTCACCGCAGTCACAAGCAATGCCGCCAAAACCGGTACCAGCGCGCTGCGCATGAATGGTCTCTCCCCGTCCCCTTGCCGGAATCACGACGTCGACCATCTTTCTAGCCCGATGCCGCGTCTGTTTCCAGCCGCTTTATCCAGCTTCGCGCCAATTTGCGGACATTTGATGGCGCGGTTCCACCGAGGCTTTTACGGCTTTTGACCGAGTTTGCGACGCTCAGAACGGAGAACACGTCCTGCGTGATCCGCGGCTCGGCCTTCTGCATCGCGTCGAGCGGCACCCGCGCGAGCGTCAGGCCGTTCTCTTCCGCATAGGCCACGATCTCGCCGGTGACATGATGCGCCTCGCGGAACGGCAGTCCAAGCTCGCGGACCAGCCAGTCGGCAAGGTCGGTTGCGGTCGAATAACCTGCACCGGCGGCCTTGCGCATGGCCTGAACGTTGGGCTCCATGTCCCGGACCATGCCGGTCATCGCCGTGAGCATCAGCGAGAGCGTATCGAGCGCGGTGAAGACCGGAACCTTGTCCTCCTGCATGTCCTTCGAATAGGCGAGCGGCAGCCCCTTCATGACGATGAGAAGCTGCGTGAACGCGCCGAAAACGGCGCCTGTCTTGGCGCGCACCAGTTCGGCCGCATCCGGATTGCGCTTCTGCGGCATAATGGAAGACCCGGTGGTGAACTTGTCGGACAGGGTGATGAGGCCGAATCCCGGGGTCGACCAGACCACGATCTCCTCAGCCATTCGCGACAGGTGTGTGGCCGCAATCGAGGCGGCTGCGAGCACTTCGAGCGCGAAATCGCGGTCCGACACCGCATCCAGCGAATTCTGCATCGGCCGGTCAAAGCCGAGGTCCTTCGCCGTCATCTCCCGGTCGATGGCGAACGACGTGCCGGCCAGCGCGGCCGCGCCGAGCGGACTTTCATTCAACCGTTTGCGCGCGTCCGTCAGCCGCCCCCTGTCGCGGGCGAACATCTCGACATAGGCGAGGTAGTGGTGGCCGAATGTGACCGGCTGTGCCGGCTGAAGATGGGTGAAGCCCGGCATGACCGTGGCGGCATGATCGAGCGCCTTTTCCGCCAGGGCGCGTTGAAGGTCGGCGAGCAATCCGTCCAGATGATCGATGGCATCGCGCACATAGAGCCGGAAATCCGTCGCCACCTGGTCGTTGCGGGAGCGCGCCGTGTGCAGCCGGCCGGCCACGGGTCCGACAAGCTCCGCGAGCCGCGCCTCGATGTTCATGTGAATGTCCTCAAGGGCGCGCGAAAACGTGAAGTCACCGCCCTCGATCTCTGACGCGATCGTGTCTAGACCTTGAAGAATCGCAGCGGCATCCTCACCTGAAATGATGCCGGTTTCGGCCAGCATGCGGCAATGCGCCTTCGAACCGGCTATGTCCTGGGCGAACAGCCGCTTGTCGAAATCGATGGAGGCGTTTATCTCCTCCATAATCTCGGCGGGACCGGATGCAAACCGCCCGCCCCACATTTTGTTCGTCATCGCTGACCACCTTCGGATTTCGCCGCCCATGACCAAGAAAAAGAACGACAAATCAACAGGCAAGACGCCGGTCGGAAAAATCATGATCGCGGTGGCAATTGCCGCCGTTGCGGGGTTTGGGGCGGTATACGTGAATATGGGCAACGATAGCAACGTTGCGCAGACGGCAATCACGCAAAGCGGTAAACCCGAGCGGCCCGCCAAATCCGGACTGGCCGCCTACTCCAAGGGCGCGATGATCACGTTCGTCGCCCGCGCCGAGCCACAGAAGCTCCCCGAATTCACATTCCTCAGGGACGATGGCTCGGAAACCTCGCTCGCCGAGTGGCGCGGCAAGGTGGTGCTGCTTAACCTATGGGCCACATGGTGCGCCCCGTGCCGCAAGGAGATGCCGGACCTCGACCGCCTCCAGGCCGAGCTCGGCGGCGATGATTTTGATCTGGTCGCCCTCTCCATCGACCGCACCGGCCTCGACAAGCCGCGCGCGTTCCTCGAGGAAATCGGCATCGAGCATCTGAAGCTCTACAACAACTCATCCGGCAAGCTCGCCGCGTCGTTGAAGGCGTTCGGCATGCCGACGACGCTGCTGATCAACCGGGAAGGGGAAGAGATCGGCCGTCTCGTCGGACCGGCGGAATGGGGCTCGCAGGACGCAGTCGATCTCGTCAAGGCGGCGATTGCGCAGAATAGTCAACCGGCACGGCCCGGAGAGAGCTGACTGACACTATAGGTCTCGATGAAGGCGAGCGCGTTCGCGATGCCGTCTTCGGTCGAGATTTCCTGTGCCAGTGCCGCAGCCTTTTGTTGCATGTCCGCGTTCTGCAACGCGTCCGCAATTGCCGCGGCGAGTTTCTCCGCGGTCAGCTTCTTCTGCGGAATGGGTTCGGGCCCGACGCCCAGTTCATGCACGCGGCGGCCCCAGTAGGGCTGATCCGCAAAGAATGGACAGACGATCGTCGGCCTGCCGAAACGCAGACCCGCGGCGGTCGTGCCTGCACCGCCGTGATGCACAACGGCGCCGACCCGCGGGAACAACCAGTCATGAGGCGCGGCGTCGATCTGGAAAACCGTCTCCGGCAGATCGCCCGCGTCGAGCCCGCCCCAGCCTGTCGCCAGGATGCCACGCGCACCGGCCAGTTCCAGGGCCTCGATGACCGTACGCGTGGTCTGTTCCGGCGACCGCCCCGCGATACTGCCGAAGCCCACATAAACGGGCGGCGGGCCCGCATCCAGAAAGTCCACCAGGCCCTGCGGCGGCGTCCAGTCTTCGGTGCGGTCGAGAAACCAGTAGCCGGTGACGGTCACCCAGTCCGGCCAATCGGATGGATGAGCACCGACGTGGCGCGAGTAGCAGTGCATCACCGGGATCGGCGCGCCTTGAGCCGTATGCAGGCAGTCATGGCCGCGCGGCAGCGGGGAAAGCCCATGCTCCTTGCGCCACCGTTTCACGTAGCGGCGGGTGAAGGCTTCGGAGACTTTGAGGACGAGCGTGTGCGTCAACCGGTTGTACCGGCCCCCGAGCCGCCATTGCGGGAAACCGAAGCTGGCATGTTCTGACGTGGGCACCAGCATCGGCAGGGGCAACGTCAACATGCAGGGCACGCCGAGCTTCTCCGCAAAGTCGGGCGCGGTGTGCATCTTCGGGTGATAGATGATGATGTCGGGGTCGGCCTCCCGCGCCGCGGCCCAGGCATCCTGCTGCATCGCCCTTTGCATCGGCGTCATCCGCTTCATCAGTCTGAAGCCGAGGACGAGCATCTTGAAGACGTTGGTGGCCTCCTCGACGATGGCACGGCCCGTGTCGGACTTCATCATCGTGATCAACTCATCGTCCATATGGGCGTAGGTGAGGCCGTTCTCGGTGACAAACGTCTCGAAATTCGCGCTCGCGCACAGGGTGACATTGTGGCCCGCGGCCTTGAGCCCCTTCCCCAAGGCCACAAACGGTTGCACATCGCCACGCGAACCGACGGTGACGATAAAAATGTTCATCTGCTCACCCCGTTGACCCGCGGAACGCTGTTTGGCTCACAACCAGCGCGTATGCTGGAGGATCATTTTGCGACGTCATGACTGAACGGATTGTGGACACCGGTCAGGAAACCGACCCGGCGCAGATGCTATAGTACCAGAGAGACATATGCGCGCGATGCCTGCTGGGCCGAGGGTTGGCCGAAGTCCGGCAGAAGTGCCTGATTGTTGGCTATGGTCTCCTCAAGGGCGGCAACGCGCCTCATTTCCGCTGCCGTCAACTCGACCTTGGCACCCGCATGGTCATTGATGAGTTCGACTGTTTCGTCATACACCCTGACCTCCGCTCGCGAGAGGTGGGTGATCGGCCGCGGCGGGGTCAGGCTGTCTATCTGCCTGGAAACTGCCTGAAATTTCACTTGCAGCGATTGGCGTTCCGGATTCTGGAAAATCTGCTGCTCCAGATTGTCCTTAAAGCGCTGCATGAATTCGACACGTTTCCTCGTCGCATTGTCGAGCTTCGGCGCAAGCACAGCCAGTCTGAGGTTGTTGAATTCCGCGAGTTTCGTGTCGGCTTCAATGTCCACAATCGGCTTGCCGATAATGCGGTCAGCCTCTTTCAGCAGCTCCGTCCGGTCTTCCAGTTCATCGGCACGAACCGTTCCCGCACCCGCCTTTTCCTGTATTTTCAGCACTTCGGCCTGAATATTGGCGAGCTTCTGTTTTTCCGCCAGCGACAGCTCAAGCTTGTAGCCGCGAATCCGGTTGATCTCGCGCTTGGCCGCGGTCGTCATCGCCAGCGCGATCTGCTGTTCGGAATCGACAGATGCCGACTGCCCGGCAGCGATGATCGCATCGGGCGAGGTCGAACCGAAGAAGGACTCCGCGTTCGCAGGCCTGAACAGTGATGAAGCGGCAGATACGGCGTCCATGGCGGGGGAACAGGAACTACTTTGACCAACGACTCACGTCAGCCAGTATGGCCGCCAGTCCTTTACCGTGCGTTAACCCTGTTCGAACGCAGTGCGCCGGCACCATGACCGCTAACGGGTCGGAACCGGCTCGTCTCCGCGATAGTCGTAGAAGCCGCGATTGGTCTTGCGGCCGAGCCAGCCGGCCTCGACATATTTCACCAGCAGCGGACAGGGACGGTACTTGGAATCCGCCAGCCCTTCATAAAGCACCTGCATGACCGAGAGGCAGGTGTCGAGACCGATGAAATCCGCAAGCTGCAGCGGCCCCATGGGATGCCGCGCGCCGAGGCGCATGGCCGTATCGATCGCTTCGACGTTTCCGACGCCCTCATAGAGCGTGTAAACCGCCTCATTGATCATCGGCAGCAGGATGCGGTTGACCATGAAAGCGGGGAAATCCTCGGACACGGCAATCGTCTTGCCGAGCGAACGGACGAATTCCGTGGCATCGGAAAAGGTGCCGTCTTCCGTGGCAATGCCGCGTATCATCTCGACAAGCTCCATGACCGGAACCGGGTTCATGAAGTGCATGCCGATGAACATCTCCGGCCGGTCCGTCGCCGCCGCGAGGCGCGTGATGGAGATGGACGAGGTGTTGGTGGCCAGCATCGTGCGGGCGTCCACCATCTTGCACAGCTCAGTGAAGATCTTGAGTTTCGTTTCCTCGTTCTCGGTCGCCGCTTCGATCACAAGGTCCACGTCGCCAAGGGCCTCCAGCGCGTCGGCCCGCCCGATTCGCTTCATCGCCGCGTCCTTGTCGGCGTCCTTGATCTTTCCCGACGCCACCTGGCGGGACATGTTTCCGTTAATCGTGGCAAGTGCCTCATCGATGCGCTCGGCACTGATGTCGTTCAGCAACACGTCGTAACCGGCAAGTGCGATCACATGGGCGATGCCGTTGCCCATCTGACCCGCACCGATCACGCCTACTTTTTTGATTTCCATCTTGTTTCGCTTTCGATCCCGGTGTCTGAGTGTCGGTCTGCGGGCTTCAACCGGAAGCCTTTTGCAGCTCTGACTGGAGCTCCGGCACAATTTCGAACAGATCGCCGACAAGCCCGTAGTCGGCAAGCTGGAAGATCGGCGCTTCCTCGTCCTTGTTGATCGCGACGATCACCTTGGAGTCCTTCATACCCGCAAGATGCTGGATCGCGCCGGAAATGCCGATGGCGATATAGAGCTCCGGCGCCACCACCTTGCCGGTCTGGCCGACCTGGTAATCGTTCGGCACGTAACCCGCGTCGACGGCGGCGCGGCTTGCCCCGACGGCCGCGTTGAGCTGGCTCGCCAGCGGCTCGATAAATTTGGTGAAGTTTTCCGACGAGCCGAGCGCACGTCCACCCGAAACGACAACCTTGGCGGAGGCGAGTTCGGGGCGGTCCGATTCGGAAAGCTCCTCGCCGACAAAGTCGGAGAGACCCGCGGGCGCCGGCGCGTCGATGACCTCCACCGCTGCCGAGCCGCCTTGTCCAGCCTCGGGAAAGGCCGTCGTCCGCACGGTGATGATCTTGACCGGGTCGGAGGACTGCACGGTCTGTATGGCATTGCCCGCATAGATCGGACGCTCGAACGTATCTGCGGCCTTCACGGCGATGATGTCGGAGACCTGGGCCACGTCCAGAAGCGCGGCCAGACGCGGCATGTAGTTCTTGCCCGTCGTCGTTGCCGGCGCCAGAACGGCCGAGTAGTTTTTCGCCAGCGGTTCGAGCAGGGCGGCCATTTCCTCGGCCAGCTGGTGCTCAAGCTGCGGCGCATCGGCGAGAAGCACCTTCGAGGCACCCTCGATGGCCGCCGCCTCATCGGCAACACCGGCGCATCCCTTGCCCGCAACCAACACATGCACATCGGCATCGATGGCCTGAGCGGCGCTCATGGCCTTTGCCGTCGCGGGATTCAAAGCCGAATTGTCATGTTCGGCGACAAGCAGAACTGGCATCAGATCACACCCGCTTCGTTTTTGAGTTTCTCGACCAGCGTGCCGACGCTGTCGACGATCTCGCCGCCCTGCCGCGCCGGCGGCTCGACAGTCTCCAGCACCTTCAGCCTGGGAGAGACATCAACGCTATAATCAGCGGCAGTTTTCTCCTCAAGCGGCTTCTTCTTCGCCTTCATGATGTTGGGAAGGGAGGCATAGCGCGGCTCGTTCAACCGCAGATCGGTGGTGACGATACACGGCATGTTCAGCACGACCGTCTGCAAACCGCCGTCGACCTCGCGGGTGACATGGGCCTTTCCGCCGTCGAACACCAGTTTCGAAGCGAACGTTCCCTGCGGCCACCCCAGCAGCGCGGCGAGCATCTGGCCCGTCTGGTTGGAATCATCGTCGATCGCCTGCTTTCCGAGGATCACGATGTCGGGCTGCTCCGCATCGACGACGCCCTTCAGCAGCTTGGCGACAGCCAGCGGCTCCACGTCCGCGTCGGCCTCGATCAGAATGCCACGATCCGCCCCCATGGCGAGTGCAGTGCGGATGGTCTCCTGGGCCTTCTGCGGACCGATCGATACGGCGATGATCTCTTCGGCGGCACCGGCCTCCTTCAGCCGGATCGCCTCCTCGACGGCAATCTCGTCGAACGGATTCATGGACATCTTCACATTGGCCAGATCAACGCCTGAGCCGTCCGCCTTGACGCGGATTTTTACGTTATAGTCGACGACCCTCTTGGCGGGTACAAGAACCTTCATGGTGACTTCCCAGATAGCGCCCCGATTGGCTGAACTGCGAAGGGGCCGGGTTGAGGGAAACGCCTGTTACAACGACGTTTTCTAACCGGAAATCCCTGTTCGCACCTGCGAAATAGCCGCGCGACGGTACTGCTGCCAAACGTCCGAGTCAATGGCGTACAATACCGCTTGCGGGCAAGCGCCTTCACGGCACCTGAGGCTCGTTCAGGCGCCACTCATGGTGCGGTCGAACAGCGGAACGCCGGGCCGTCGCATGAACAGAATGAGCACGGCTCCCGCCACCAGCCCGCCGACATGGGCCCACCAGGCAACGCCGTCTCCGTCGGACAGGAGCGCGCTGCCAATCTGCAGCACGACCCAGAAACCCAAGACCCATGCCGCGCTGATCTTGATGGGAATGCGCCAGAGCGCAAGGACCCAGATTTTCACCTTCGGGTGGAGCATCAGATAGGCGGCAACGACGCCGGCGACGGCACCGCTGGAGCCGATTACGGGAATCCGCGAGGCATTGAAGACGAATGTGTGCGCGAGGCCGGCGAAGATTCCGCAGATCAGATAGAACAGGAGGAAGCGGACATGGCCCATCGCATCTTCCACATTGTCCCCAAAAACCCAGAGAAACAAAGCGTTACCGAGCAGGTGCAGGAAACTGCCGTGGACGAACATGTATGTCGCCAGCGTCCAGCGCTCCTGGACCGGGAACGCGCCCTCCGGAACCGACACACCGTCCGACAGCGACGCCGTGCCGCTCCAGAATTCCGCAGGGATGAGGGCGAACGCCGCAACACGCTCATCGATCGGAAAAAACCATCCCGACTGGAACACGACATAGAGGATGATGTTGAGCGCGATGATTCCGACCGTCACATACTGGAACGGAATGCGCTTCAGCGGGTTCTTGTCGTGAATGGGCACAAACATTGGAGCCGTGGCACCCTACCGGTTCTCGCCGGGCGTCCAGAGGACGTCGCCCTTTCCCTTGCCGTTCACATAACGGCCGGCAACGAACAGGAAATCCGACAGGCGGTTCACATAGTGAAGGGCGGGCTCGGAAACAGGCTCGCCATCCATCGCGGCAAGTTCCGCCATGCGCCGCTCGGCGCGGCGGCAGACGGTCCGCGCGACGTGTAGCGCCGCCGCCGCGCGTGTTCCACCGGGAAGCACGAACGAGCGCAGCGGCTCAAGCTCCCCGTTCAGCGCGTCGATCTCCGCCTCCAGACGCTCGACCTGTGCCGCGACAATCCGCAGCCCGCCGTCATCCGCCTCCTTTTGCGGCACGCACAGGTCGGCGCCGAGGTCGAACAGATCGTTCTGGATGCGCTCCAGCATCTCGCCTACAGCCTTGTCTTCTTCGGTGAGTTCAAGGCGCGCCACGCCGATTGCGGCATTGGTTTCGTCGACGGTGCCATAGGCCTCGATACGCGGGCTGTATTTCGCCACCCGGTCGCCGCTGCCCAGCGCCGTGGTGCCATCATCACCGGTGCGGGTATAGATTTTGTTCAAAACGACCATGGCTTCGTCCCCGTCTCCGATTTGCGACTCTCAAGGCCCGGTAAAGTAGATCGCTGCCATCACGATGACGATGGCGGCGAACTGCAGCACCACACGCCAACGCATCAGTTTTTGTGACGTGTTTCCCGGCCCGGCGCGCAACATGTTGTACAGCCCCAGGCAGAGCACCACACCGACCGCAATAAGTGCAATCGGAATAAACGACATGAAGATGGCAGTCGCCATTGCAAGCCTCCCAGAATGCGAAAGGGCAAGAGAGCCCTAATGGTTCGCGACCAACCGGTCCAGCAGCCGGGTTGAGAGTAACCGCCGGCCCCAAGCGAGCAAATACGTCGCGGTCGTCACATAGTAATGCGGATGCGGCCGCGGACTTTCGAGCGCATGGACCAGCTTCTCCAGCACGGCTTCCGGACCGAGTTTGAATTGGGTGCTCCCACCCTTTTCCATGCTGGCAATGCGCTGTTTGTACACGTCCGCATGTGCGGAACCGACAAGATCGATGTTCGCCTTGTAGGCTGCGAGCGCGTTTTCGACGAACCGTGTCTCGATGGGACCCGGTTCAATCTGTGACACGTGGATGTCGGTTCCGGCAAACTCCTGGCGCATGGCATCGCTTAGCCCCTCGAGGGCAAACTTGGAGGCATTGTACGCGCCGCGATACTTGATGGAAACAAGGCCAAGGCAGGACGAGCACTGGACGATCCGGCCATGTTGCTGCGCGCGCATGGTCGGGATGAAGCGGCGTGTCAGATCGTGCCAGCCGAAAAAATTCGCTTCGAACTGCTCGCGCAACACCTCGACCGAGACGTCTTCAACCGCGCCCGGCTGCCCATAGGCGCCATTGTTGAACAAGGCGGTGAGCTTTCCATCCGTTCGCTTGAGGGTCTCCTCGGCGCATTTCTCGATTGACCGGGAATCGCGATAGTCGAGCTGCAGGGCCTCAAGGCCCTCACCTTCAAGGCGTTCGACATCCTCTGTCTTGCGGGCCGTCGCCAGAACGCGCCATCCACGCGCCTTCATGCCGTGGGCACAGGTGTAACCGATGCCGGAAGAGCATCCGGTGATGAGGACAGATCGTGAATCTGGCATAAGGCGGATGCCTTCCCCGGATCACGAAATCGCCTTAGGTGGGCCCACCTGGGGCGATAAACGTGATCAGTATCCAAAGAGAGAGCGGGATCGGACGGAAAATTCGGAATCCACTTTTCCTGATCCCGCTCCAGAAAAACCAGCCGCCTTTCTAACGGGAAATTCCGCCCCAATCCACCGCAGATAGGGAGTGTCGATTAACCGGCGAGATGGTCCTCAAGGCTGATGAAGCATCCGATCCAGCCGTGTTCGTGTTTGTTGCGCGCATCCGCGTCGATGAAGTTGGTGTGGTGCAGCACCAGCAGCGTGCCTGAGGCGATTTCCTTGAAGTCCAGGGAAACCTCCATCAGTTGGCCGGGCCTGCCATCCTCCTGATCCCATGCCCATGTGAAGCGAAGCTTCCTGTTCGGCACGATCTCTAGGATCGTACCCCGCACCGTGGGCGTGTTCCCATCCGGCGTGATCATGGGAAAGACGTAAGTTCCGCCTTCGCGCGGTTCCATCTTCGCCTCGGGCGTCTTCACCTCGCCCGGGCCCATCCAGCGGCACAGCGCCGCCTCATCGGTCCAGGCCGCGAACACCGCCTCCGGCGGATGCGCGAATTCGCGCTCGATGGTCAGTTCCAGAACCTCGGTGTCCTGTGCCGCGGCGTTACTCATGAGACGTGTCCTCCGGTTTGCGGGTTTGGTCGAGATACGCTTCCAGCGCATCCAGGCGCTGCAGCCAGAAGGCGCGCGTGTCCTCCAGCCATTCCGACGCACCTTTCAGGGTTTCGGCGCGCAAGTGGCAGCGCCGTTTCTGCGCTTCCACTTCCCGGCGGATCAGCCGGGCATTCTCCAGCACCTTGAGATGGCGCGAGATCGCCGGCAGCGAGATATCGAACGGCTCGGCGAGCTCGTTCACGGTGGCGCTGCCTTGGGCCAAGCGCGCGACGATGGCGCGCCGGGTCGGGTCGGCAAGGGCTGAGAAGGTGGCGTCAAGATCTTGCATGGGGAAATGCTCACGTTCCGTAGCTGTCGTGGTAGCGCACCCAGGCCATGGTGAAGTCGAGATCGGCCTCGTCCCGGCCCTTGGGCACGAGATCGAGATAGGCATAGGTGCCGATCAGGCCGTCGAGGCCGCGCGCATAGCACGAGTAGGTGTGGAACACCTCGCCCGCATCGTTGCGGACGAACACGCTCGCCCCGGGCATTTCTTCGCTCATGGCCGCATGGGTCTCGTAGTTGTAGACGTTGCCACCCTCTTCGACCTCCCGGGATCCGAACGAGACGTGATGGTCGAAATTGAAATCGCTGCCGCTTGAGGAGACCCACTTGAACCGCCAGCCCATGCGCTCCCTGAAGGGCAGGAATTCCTCCAGCGGGGCGCGCGAGACGACGACAAAGCTGACATCGCGCGCGGCGAGATGGGGCAGCGTGGCATCGATGTGATCCGACAGGAACGAGCAGGACTTGCAACCCTGCTCCCATCCCGGACCGAACATGAAGTGGTAGACGATGAGTTGACTGTGGCCGCCGAACAGATCGGACAGCGATTCCTCGCCGTCCGGTCCCGTGAACACATACGGTTTTTCGACCCTTACCCACGGCAGGGTGCGGCGCTTCGCAGCCAGTTCGTCCTTCATGGCCGTCAGCTTTTTCTCCTCATCCAGCAGAGCCGCGCGAGCAGCAAGCCACTCCTCCCGGGAGACAATTCTGTTCGGTTCCATTGCGCGGCGAACTCCGAATTCTGCGATCGACGAACATGGCGATCTGTAATTAACTATTATGTTAATTAATAGAACCGTTATCTTTGTCAAGACTCGATATGGCAGTTGCCAGAGTCCAAATGTTCACTTATTGTTCTCATTCTTCCAACAGCCCAGTGTAAGGAGTCCCCATGCTGACCCTCTATCACGCGCCGCAATCGCGCTCCTCACGGATCGTCTGGCTCCTGGAAGAACTCGGGGCAGACTATGATATCGCCTATATGAACATTGTCCGCGCGGACGGATCGGGCGCCGCAGATGCCGGCAACCCGCATCCAGACAAGAAGGTTCCGGCCCTGGTTCACGACGGGGAGCTGGTCACCGAATCCACCGCGATCATGCTTTATCTGACGGATCTGTTTCCGGATGCCGCCCTCGCGCCGCAGGTCGGCAAGGCGGGGCGCGGCGCCTATCTTACATGGCTTGCATACTATTCGGGCGTGATGGAGCCGGTGCTGAACCATCAGTTCGTCGGGCTCGACGGTCACGAGGGTCTGGCGCGCACGTTCCGCAGCCGCAAGGAACTGGACGCGCGTATTCTGGGGACGCTTGAAGGTGCGCCTTACATCATGGGCGAGGCCTTCACGGCCGCGGACCTGCTCTTCGCCAGCCTCGGCCATGTCGTCCGCGAGATGCTGCCGGCAGGCGATACGGTTGACGCCTATCTCGCGCGCTGCGCCGACCGGCCCGCGCTCGCCGCCGCGCGGGCCAAAGACTCCCCGCCCTCGGCATGATCCGCATCGCGCTTGTCAGCGAGCCGGGCCTGCCGTTACGCTGCCGGCGAGAATTGAGCGTTAGACGGGACAGGGGCCGATGAAGAAACACGCACTCATTGTCGGGGCCGGCAGCGGCATTTCCGGTGCGTTCGCACGCGCGCTGGCCGCGGACGGCTACAAGGTCGGGCTTGCGGCGCGCGACACTGACAAACTCGAAACCCTTGCCAAAAGAATCAAGGCGGACACGTTCCTGTGCGACGTGACCCGCCCCGAAAGCGTCGATGAACTGTTCGCGGAGGTCGACGAGCGTTTCGATACGCTCGACATGGTGCTTTACAATCCGAGCGCACGCGAGCGCGGGCCCATCACCGAACTCGACCGGGACCGGGTGAAGACCGTGCTGATGGTGTCTGCCTATGGCGGTTTTCTGGTCGCGCAGCAGGCGGTCCGGCGCATGCTCGATCAGGGCCACGGCGCGCTGTTCTTCACCGGCGCGTCCGCCAGCGTGAAGGGCTATGCCCAATCGTCGAGTTTCGCGATGGGCAAGTTCGCACTGCGCGGCCTGGCGCAGTCGTTGGCGCGCGAACTCCAGCCGAAAAACATTCATATCGCCCATTTCATCATCGACGGCGGCGTGGCGAACGAGGCGCGTGGCCTCACCAACACCGATGACGAGCCCGACAAGTGGCTCGAACCCGACGCCATCGCCCAGACCTACATGGCCACTCTCGACCAGCCGCGCTCGGCCTGGACGTGGGAGGTGGAACTGCGGCCGTGGGTGGAGCGATTTTGAAATCCTCACATTTGACGTGGACGCGGGCGGCGGTTTGAAAGAGATTTCCCCGCACCATGACCTTTGGAAGGAAGGACGACGTACCATGATCGCTCGCTTGCAGGGCATCGCCGTGGCCGCGGTGCTTGCCGTATCTCTTCCGCTTCTGCCCGCTCACGCCAAATCTCTCAAAGCCTCGGGCACAAGTTCATACGTTCCGGTCAACAGCGACGTGACGCCCCTGAGCGAGGAGGCCAACCTGCTGCGCACGCAAAGCCGCGCGATCCTCATGGCCGACGACCCAACGCTGCCGTTTCATCTTTCCAACCAGGATTGCGCCGGAACTTACCTTCTGGACGCCAACGGTCAGGTCGATACCGGACGAGGCTATTGCGACATCATCGATGCCGACGACGACATCTGGTGGCTGTCATGGACGACAAAGGGCGACGACGGCACGTGGGAGGTGATGGGCGGCACCGGCAAGTATGAAGGTATGACCGGAACCGGCACGTCCAAGGTGCTCAGCCAGGCTGCTGACGGACGCTTCGCGGTGCGCTGGGAAGGCACTTGGGAGATGAAATAGGGGAGATGAAATAGGCGCTGTGCCCCGGACCGGACGGCGCATCAGTCCTCCTTCGGCTGGAAGAACACCGGCCTGTTGCCGAACGGATGCTCACCGTGACTTCGCGCGCGTTCCATGGCGTCTCCTCAAGGCCGGGATTCGCGAACGTGTAGCCCGAAGCGGTGGTCCCAGTTGACGGTGAACCCGGGGAAGTCCGTGCAGAGCTCGTTTGCTTTCGCTTCATCGAAGATGCGCAGGATCGGTGTGGCGCTACTCAGCGTGGCCATGGCGAACAAATGAACTCAAAGGCGCCGTCGTTACGGCTCACATGTGCAGCGCGCGCTTGCCAACGGCGAGCGCGGCTTCCTTGACCGCTTCGGGGAGCGTGGGATGGGCATGGCAGGTGCGCGCCAGATCCTCCGCCGACCCGCCGAACTCCATCAGCACCGCCGCCTCGGCGATCATGTTGCCGGCGTCGGCGCCGATGATGTGCACGCCCAGCACGCGGTCGGTCTTGGCATCGGCCAGGATCTTGACGAACCCGTCGGTGGTCTTGTTGACCTTGGCGCGGCCGTTCGCGGTGAAGGGGAACTTGCCGACATTGTAGTCCACGCCCTCCTCCTTCAGCGCTTCCTCGGACTTGCCGACCTCGGCCACTTCCGGGAAGGTATAGATGACGCTCGGGATCACCCCGTAATTCACATGGCCCGCCTGCCCGGCGAGGATCTCGGCGACGGCCACCCCCTCATCCTCCGCCTTGTGGGCGAGCATAGGCCCGTCGATCACGTCGCCGATGGCGTAGATGCCGTCGACACTGGTCTTGTAGTGGTCGTCGGTGATGATGCGGCCGCGATTGTCGAGTTTCACGCCCAAATCCTCAAGCCCCAGACCTTCCGTGTAGGGCACGCGGCCAATGGCGACGAGCACCACATCGCATTCGACCGTCTCCGCATCGCCGCCCTGGGACGGCTCGATGGTGACCTTGCAGCGCTTGCCCTTGGTCTCGACGCTTGTCACCTTGTGGCCCAGCTTGAACTCCATACCCTGCTTCTTGAGGATGCGCTGGAAGTTCTTGGCGACGTCGGCATCCATGCCCGGCGTAATGCGGTCGAGGAATTCCACCACCAGCACCTCCGACCCGAGCCGGCGCCACACGGAGCCGAGTTCGAGGCCGATGATCCCGGCGCCGACAACGATCATCTTTTTCGGGACCTCGCCGAGCTCGAGCGCGCCGGTCGATGAGACCACACGTTTCTCGTCGATCTCGATCCCCGGAAGTTGCGCCACGTCGGAACCGGTCGCGATGACGATGTTCCTTGCCTCGATCGTCTGCGCCTTGCCCTTGTCGGGCGTGACCTCGACCTTGCCGGGCGCGACAACCTTTCCCGCGCCATGGAAGGCGTCGATCTTGTTCTTCTTGAGCAGAAACTCGACGCCGGCGGTGTTGCCGTCGACACCTTCCTGCTTGAAAGCCTGCATGGCCTTCAAGTCCAGCTTGGGCGACACCTTGATGCCCATGCCGGCGAAACCGTGGCCGGCCTCCTCGTACAGCTCCGATGCGTGGAGAAGCGCCTTGGATGGGATACAGCCGACATTCAGGCACGTGCCGCCGTGGGTCGCCCGCTTTTCCACCACCGCGGTTCTCATGCCGAGCTGCGCGGCACGGATCGCGCACACATAGCCGCCCGGGCCGGTGCCGATGACAACGAGATCGTATGCGTCAGCCATAATGTCTTCCTTGCTGGGGAATAGCGTGCCCTAGATATCCAGCACCATGCGTTGCGGGTCCTCGAGACATTCCTTCACCCGCACGAGGAACGTGACGGCGCCCTTGCCGTCGACCACCCGGTGGTCATAGGAGAGCGCCAGATACATCATCGGGCGGATGACCAGCTCGCCGTCGCGGGCGACGGGCCGCTCCTGGATGGCGTGCATCCCGAGGATGCCGGACTGCGGCGCATTGAGGATCGGCGTCGACATCAGCGATCCGTACACGCCGCCATTGGTGATCGTAAAGGTGCCGCCCTGCATTTCGGCGATCGATAGCTCACCGTCGCGCGCGCGCATGCCCAGCCGCCCAATCTCCGCCTCGATCTGCGGCAGCGTCATGTTTTGCGCGTCGCGGATGACGGGTACCACGAGCCCCTTCTCCGTACCGACGGCGATGCCGATGTGATAGTAGTTCTTGTAGACGATGTCGGTGCCGTCGATCTCGGCGTTGACCTCCGGGATTTCCCGCAAGGCCTGAATGCAGGCCTTCACGAAAAAGCCCATGAAACCGAGGCGCACGCCGTGGCGTTTCTCGAACAGGTCCTTGTATTCGCTGCGCAGGTCCATCACCGCACCCATATCCACCTCGTTGAAGGTGGTGAGCATGGCAGCGGTGTTCTGGGAATCCTTCAGCCGCCGGGCGATGGTCTGCCGCAGCTTGGTCATGCGCACGCGCTCTTCGCGCGCCTCGTCCTCGACCGCCACGGGGCCGCGCGCGCTTGCTGGCGCTTCGGCGGAAACGGCCGGCGTCGTCAGGGTGATCGGCTCGGCCGCCGCAGGCGCCGGAGCACCACTGCCGTCAAGCACCTTGAGCACGTCCTCCTTGGTGAGGCGGCCACCCTTGCCGGTACCCTTGATGCTTGCAGGGTCGAGCTTGTTTTCCGTGACCAGCTTCTGAACGGCCGGAGACAGAGGGAAATCGCCGTCTCCACCTTCGGCCGGTGACGGTTCGGCTTTCGACGGGGCCGGCGCCGCTTCGGCCTTGGCTTCCGGCTTTTCTGCTTTCTTTTCCTCTTTGGCCGGAGCAGCCGCCGCTGCGTCGCCATCGGAGATGTTGCCCAGCAACGCACCGACTTCGACCGTCTCGCCCTCGGGAACCGCGATTTCCGACAGCACGCCGCGCGCGGGCGCCGGCACCTCGATGGTCACCTTGTCGGTTTCGAGCTCGACCACGGGCTCATCCGCGTTAACGGCGTCGCCCGCCTTCTTGAACCATTGCCCCACGGTCGCCTCGGTCACCGATTCGCCCAGGGTGGGAACGCGAATCTCACTCGCCATGCCTGTCGCCCCTTTTCCTTTTCCGGCCGCCGCGCCGGAGCTTGTCCTTTTCCAGCCGTCTAGTCGCCGAGCGCCGCCCCGACGAACGCTTCCAGCTCAGCCAAATGCTTGCTCATCAGGCCCGTCGCCGTCGCGGCGGATGACGGACGGCCCGCATAGACCGGCCGTGTGTGGATGGCGCCAATGTCGCGCAGGATCAGCTCGATGTTCGGCTCGACGAACATCCAGCTTCCCATGTTCTTCGGCTCTTCCTGGCACCAGATCATCTCGGCCTGGGGGAACCGCTCCAGTTCCTGCTTCAATGCCTGCACCGGGAACGGATAAAGTTGTTCCAGCCGCAGCAGGTAGACATCGTCGATGCCGCGCTGTTCGCGGGCGTCGTAAAGATCGTAGTAGACCTTGCCGGAACACATCACCACGCGCCGCATCTTGTCGTCAGGAACGAGCTTGATCTTCTCGTCGTCGAGGATTTGCGCGTCGTCCCAGAGCACGCGGTGAAAGCTCGACTCCGGGCCGAACATCTCCAGCGGAGACACGACCCGCTTGTGGCGCAGCAGCGACTTCGGCGTCATCAGCACCAGCGGCTTGCGGAAATTGCGATGCAGCTGGCGTCGCAGAATATGGAAATAGTTCGCCGGCGTGGTGCAGTTCGCGACCTGCCAGTTGTCCTCCGCCGACAGCTGCAGGAAGCGCTCAAGACGGGCCGAGGAATGCTCCGGCCCCTGGCCCTCATAGCCGTGCGGCAGCAGCAACACGAGGCCGGACATGCGCAGCCATTTGCGCTCGCCCGACGAGATGAACTGGTCGATGACCACCTGCGCGCCGTTCGCGAAGTCGCCGAACTGGGCTTCCCACATGGTCAGCGCATTCGGTTCCGCAAGCGTATAGCCGTACTCAAAACCGAGCACCGCCTCTTCCGACAGCATGGAGTTGATGACTTCGTATTGCGCCTGATCGGCGGCGATGTGATTGAGCGGCTTGAAACGTTGATCGGTGGTCTGGTCGTGAATGACCGAGTGGCGTTGCGAGAAGGTGCCGCGCTCGCAGTCCTGACCGGAGAGGCGCACGCGAAACCCTTCGAGCAGCAGGGACCCGAACGCCAGAGATTCGGCGAGCGACCAGTCGATGCTGGTGCCCTCCTCCATCATCTTGCGCCTGTTGTCCATGAAGCGCTTGATGGTGCGATGCACGTCGAAGCCTTCCGGCACACGCGACAGCGCCTTGCCGACCTCTTGCAGGCGGGCGATGTCCACACCGGTCTTGCCGCGGCGCGCACCTTCCTCGGCGAGCCCCAGTCCCGACCACTTGCCATCGAGCCAGTCCGCCTTGTTGGGCTTGTAGGAGTTGCCGGCCTCGAACTCCTCTTCGAGCATCTGGCGCATGCCGACCGTCATTTCCGCGTAGTCCGCCTCGCTGATCAATCCCTCTTCGATCAGCCGTTGCGAATAGACTTCCACCACGCTCGGATGCGACCGGATCTTCTGATACATCAGCGGCTGGGTGAAGGACGGCTCGTCGCCCTCATTGTGGCCGTGACGCCGGTAGCAGAACATGTCCACGACGACGGGCTTATGGAACTCCTGGCGGAACTCGGTCGCCACCTTCGCCACATGCACGACCGCCTCCGGATCGTCGCCGTTCACATGGAAGATCGGCGCCTCGATCATGCGCGCCACGTCAGACGGGTACGGCGAGGAACGCGAATTGTGGGGCGCGGTCGTGAAGCCGATCTGGTTGTTGACGATGAAGTGGATCGAGCCGCCGGTGCGGTGGCCGGCAAGGCCTGACAGCCCGAAGCACTCCGCAACCACGCCCTGGCCCGCGAACGACGCATCGCCGTGCAGCAGCAGCGGCAGGACCTTGTTGCGTTTCGTGTCGCGGCGCTGATCCTGCTTGGCCCGGACCTTGCCGAGGACCACCGGATCGACGATCTCGAGATGCGACGGGTTCGCGGTCAGCGACAGATGCACGCTGTTGCCGTCGAACTCGCGGTCCGAAGAGGCGCCGAGGTGATATTTCACATCGCCCGACCCTTCGACGTCGTCGGGATGGGCAGAGCCGCCCTTGAACTCGTTGAAAATGGCGCGGAACGGCTTGCCCATGACGTTGGCGAGCACATTGAGGCGTCCGCGGTGCGGCATGCCGAGGATGATCTCCTCAACGCCGAGATGGCCGCCGCGCTTGATGATCTGTTCGAGCGCGGGGACCGCGGACTCGCCGCCGTCGAGGCCGAACCGCTTGGTGCCGGTGTATTTCACGTCGAGGAACTTCTCGAACGTCTCCACCTCGACAAGTTTGGACAGAATGGCCTTCTTGCCTTCGTCTGTGAAAGTGACCTCCTTGTCGCGGCCTTCCATGCGCGCCTGCAGCCAGCTCTTCTGATCCGGCGAGGAGATGTGCATGAACTCGATGCCGATCTTGGCGCAGTAGGTGCGTTTGAGGATCTCAATGATCTCGCGCACGGTTCCGAACTCGAGGCCGAGCACGAAATCGAGGAAAATCCGGCGGTCGTAGTCACGCGGCGTGAAGCCATAGGAGGCCGGCTCCAGTTCCGGGTGCGCCTCCTTCTTGTCGAGGCCGAGCGGATCGAGGTCGGCGGCCAGATGGCCGCGCACGCGGTAGGAGCGGATCATCATCAGGGCGCGCACCGAATCGCGCGTCGCAGCCAGCGCGAAACCGCCGGTAAGATCGACGCCCATGGTCTGGGCGCGTGCCTGGATGGCGTTGCCGATATGCTGCTCCACCGGCGCCCAGTCGCCGTCGAGCGCGCTGACGAGCTCGCCATTGGCGGCAATCGGCCAGCCGTCGCGTTTCCACGAAGGCCCCTCCGCCTCGCGCAGAACGTCGTCCGGTGCGTCCTTCAGGTCGCGGAAGAAGGCCTGCCACTCCGCGTCGACCGTCGCCGGATTGTTCTGATACTTGGCGTAGAGTTCTTCGATATAGTCTGCGTTCGCACCGTCCAGAAATGACGTGCGGGCGAACATCTCGTTGCGTTCCTGCCGTCCCATGAGCCGACCTCGCGTGCGGGATGAGTATCCCTATGGTTCCGCCTTCACCGACCGCACGTGTGGCGCGCCGGTTCACTCAACCATTTAATACGTCAACAAGCGTGGTTCCAAGACCCGCCGGCGAATTTGATACCGCGATACCGGCCGAACGCATCGCCTCCATCTTGTCTTCCGCACCGCCCTTGCCGCCGGAAATAATGGCGCCTGCATGGCCCATGCGCCGTCCGGGAGGCGCGGTAACGCCGGCGATGAAGCCGACGACCGGCTTCTTCACTTTCGAAGATTTGATGAAGTCCGCCGCGTCTTCCTCCGCCGAACCGCCGATTTCGCCGATCATGATGATCGATTCGGTCTTGTCGTCGCCGAGGAACAGATCGAGGCAGTCGATGAAATTGGTGCCGTTGACGGGATCGCCGCCGATGCCGATGCAGGTGCTCTGACCAAGCCCCGTGGCGGTCGTCTGCGCCACAGCCTCATAGGTGAGCGTACCCGAGCGCGACACGATACCGACGGAGCCGGGGCGATGGATATGGCCCGGCATGATGCCGATCTTGCATTCATCGGGCGTGATGATGCCCGGACAGTTGGGGCCGATGAGCCGCGTGCTGGAGCCGGACAGCGCACGCTTGACCTTGACCATGTCGAGCACGGGAATGCCTTCGGTGATGCACACCGCAAGCGGGATTTCCGCGTCGATCGCCTCCAGGATCGCATCGCCCGCAAACGGCGGCGGCACATAGATCACGGACGCATTGGCGCCGGTTTTTTCGACCGCTTCGGAAACCGTGTCGAACACGGGCAGGCCCAGATGCTCGCTGCCGCCCTTGCCCGGCGTCACGCCACCGACCATTTTCGTGCCGTAGGCAATGGCCTGCTCGGAATGAAAGGTGCCCTGAGAGCCCGTGAAGCCCTGGCAGATGACCTTTGTGTTCTTGTCGACGAGGACTGACATCTACGCGGCCTCCTTAACCTGGGCGACGATCTTCTGGGCCGCGTCGTCGAGATTGTCCGCCGACACGATGGCGAGGCCGGACTCATCAAGCAGTTTCTTGCCGAGCTCGACGTTCGTGCCTTCGAGCCGCACCACCAGCGGCACGTCGATTGCCATCTCCTTGGCCGCCGCGACGATGCCTTCGGCGATGATGTCGCAGCGCATGATGCCGCCGAAGATGTTGACCAGAATGCCCTTCACATTGTCGTCGGACAGAATGATCTTGAAGGCGTTCATCACCTGCTCCTTGT
>JANQLP010000171.1 GCA_028280515.1 Hyphomicrobiales bacterium | reverse complement strand
CCGTCTGCTGGGCTCGGAAGGCAATCTCGGCGGCATGCTCGGTCTGGAGAAGGACTGGGCCGCGAAGGCGATCAAGGCCGTGGGCAACTATGGCGAGATCTTCGACCGCAACATCGGACCCAAAACGCCGATCGGACTGGAGCGCGGCCTGAACGCGCTGTGGACCGACGGCGGCCTGCAATACACGCCGCCGTTCCGGTAGGCCGTTTGGTGTTGCTGGTTTGACCTTGCAATTCGCCGTACCGGGCTTCGGCCCGGTACGGCACCATCTAACCGTTCAGGCGGTTTCGCAGGATGACGGTCGACATGCCGCCGTCAGACAGATTGCGAACCTTGGGGAAGGGGTTTGCACAACATGACAGGTATCGCTTCTTTTTGCTGACAAACATGGGTGGGGGTCTTGGCTTCTATTGATACGACGGCGCAAGTGGGCGACGGGCAGAGGAACTTTATCGCCCGGCTCTGGTACGACAAAGAGACGCGAAGCATAATCCTCCAGATTATCACGCTCGCACTTCTCATCGCATTCATCGCCTATATCACCATGAATGCGATCGCCAATCTGAAACTGCTTGGTAAAACGTTCAGCTTCGATTTTCTGAACGAACCCGCGCATTACGACATCAACCAGACGCTTATCGAGTACTCCTCGACCAGCAGTCACTTCCGGGCGATGATCGTCGGCATTCTCAACACGCTGCTGGTTGCCGTCTGCGGCGTGATCCTCGCAACTATTCTCGGTTTTATCTTCGGTGTGTTGCGGCTGTCGCCGAATTGGCTCGTCAGTCGCATCGTGTACTGTTTCGTCGAATTCACCCGCAACACGCCCGTCCTGCTGCAAATCCTGCTGGTTCACGGCATCGTGGTGCATTTGATGCCCCAGCCACGGGTCGCGCAGGAGTCCGCCAACATTTCGAACTCCGTCTTCTTCACCAATCGCGGGGTGTTTGCGCCGATGCCTGTTCCCGAGGCCGGGTTCAACATCGTGATCGGGGCATTTATTGCGGCCATTGTCTTCGCTGTGGTGTTCGCCAAGTGGGCAAAGGCCAAGCAGGATGCGACGGGGCAGCACCTGCCCGTCTTCTGGATATGCACCGGCGCCATCATTGGATTGCCGGTGTTGCTCTATCTGGTCCTCGGAATGCCGCTTGCCTGGGACATGCCCGAGCTGAGGGGCTTCAACTTCCAGGGCGGGTTTGTCATCCGGCCGGAGTTCCTCGCTCTTTGGCTGGCACTGGCGTTCTACACGTCGGCCTTCATCGCTGAGATCGTCCGGGCCGGCATCCTCGCTGTCAGCAAGGGGCAGTGGGAAGCTGCGTCGGCACTCGGACTGCCGCGTGGCAGAACGCTCAACCTGGTGATCATTCCCCAGGCGATGCGCGTTATCGTCCCGCCGCTGACCAGCCAGTATCTGAACCTGACCAAGAACTCGTCCCTGGCCATCGCGATCGGCTACATGGATATCGTTGCCACGATCGGCGGCATTTCACTGATGCAGACGGGCAAGGAGATGGAGACGATGATCATCGTCATCCTGTTCTACCTTTGCGTCTCGCTGCTCATCTCCGCGTTCATGAACTGGTACAACCGGCGCATCAAGCTGGTGGAAAGATAGGGGGGAGCGGGAACGATGACCGATACAGCGACAACGCAACGCTACGAACCCGGCAAGCACCCCGAACTCCCGCCGCCAAACCTCGCGTCGGGACCGATATACTGGGTCAAAGTGAACCTGCTCTCGAGCTGGTACAATATTTTTCTCACCTTTGTCGGCGTGTGGTTTCTCTGGACCATTCTTCCGCCGCTTTTGAACTGGAGCTTGTTCGACGCGGTTTTCGAGGCCGCCGATCGGGCCGGCTGCCAGGCTTTGGGCGACGGCGCCTGCTGGGCGTTCATCGGTGAGCGCTACAAGATCTTCATCTATGGGTTCTACCCGGAACCGGAGCGCTGGCGCGTCAATCTTGCATTCGTTCTGCTGTTCGTGGCTCTCGGCCCCTTGCTGTTCGACAAGTTCCCGTATCGTGGCAAGGCCATGCTGTTCTCGCTGGCCTATCCGTTTATCGCCGCCTGGCTCCTGCTCGGCGGCTTCGGGCTGACGCCGGTGGGTACGGACCAGTTCGGCGGTACGCTGCTGAATATCATCGTCGGCGTGACAGGCATCGCCTTTTCATTGCCGATCGGTATTCTTCTCGCCCTGGGACGTGCGTCCGACATGCCGGCCGTTCGCATCGTCTGTGTGTCGTTTATCGAGTTCATTCGCGGCGTGCCGTTGATCACGCTGCTGTTCGTGGCGTCGACCATGCTGAGCTATTTCCTGCCGCCGGGAACGAGCTTCGATCTGTTGCTGCGTGTGCTGATCATGGTGACGCTGTTCTCCTCCGGCTATATGGCTGAGGTGATCCGCGGCGGTCTTCAGGCCATCCCGCGCGGGCAGTATGAAGCGGCCGATTCCATGGGCCTCAAATACTGGCAGTCCATGCGGCTGATCGTGTTGCCGCAGGCGCTGAAGATCTCCATACCCGGCATCGTGAACACCTTTATCGGCCTGTTCAAGGATACGACGCTGGTCATCATTATCGGCCTGCTCGATATCCTGGGGATGGGCCGTGCGTCGCTTGCGGACTCCAAGTGGGCGGGCCTGTCGAACGAGGTCTACATCTCGATCGCTGTGTTCTTCTTCCTGTTCTGTTTCGCGATGTCGCGATATTCGCTCTACCTGGAGAGCAAGCTGCAGACCGGACACAAGACCTAGAAACGCGCCAGGGCTCTCGGGCTGCAGAGCGAGGCGTCTCGCCGGCCCGCCGGCCCACGCGCATGTTGACATAACAGCCCGTCCTCCATATGTTCCGGGCGATTTCCGATGGCGCGCCACATGCGCGCGCCGGCTAAGGATGGTTGAAGAGGCAGGACTGATGAAAGTCAGAAATTCCATTCGCTCGTTGCGCAAACGGCACCGGAACAATCAGGTGGTGCGCCGGCGTGGGCGCCTCTATGTTATCAACAAGGTGAACCGCCGCTTCAAGGCGCGTCAGGGCTAACCTTTTCTTTCCAGGGATTTTTTTGCAGAACTCACCGTTAGCGCGGGCGGTTTCGCTCGACCTGTTCACGGGGTTTTTCTTTGACGTTTGCCACGGGGCGGTCCTATCCTCGCGCCATGATCTGCTTTTTGAAACGGACCTCGTTTGCCTCCGCAATCGCTGTCATGGCCGCACTGGGCCTCTCCGCACATGCGTTTGCCCAGGCCACGCCCGACGTGCCGCGGGAGCGGCAGGACAAGCTTGAGCAGAAGGATTTGCTGCTGAAGGAGGTTCCCAACGCGGCGAAGGACCGCGACGACCTGCTCAAGGAGCTCTATACGCGCCTCAGCCAGAGTGAAGACGAGGAGAGTTCGAAGGTCGTGGCCAAGGCCATCGAGAAGCTCTGGCTTCATTCAGGCAGCGATACGGTCGACCTCCTCATGGGCCGTGTCGGGCAGTTGATGGAGAAGGAAGAATTCGACGTGGCGCTGACCATTCTCGACTCGGTCGTCGAGATCGCGCCGGATTTTCCGGAAGCGTGGAACCGCCGTGCCGCGGTCTACTTCCGCAAGAAGGACTACGGCAAGTCGCTGGAGAACCTTCGTCATGCCCTGGCGATCGATCCTTTACACTACAAGGCGATTCAGGGGCTCGGCCTGTTGATGCAGGAAATGGGTGAGAAGGAAGCCGCCCTGCGTGCCTATCGCGAGGCGCTGAAGGTCTACCCGCATATGGGCGATGTGCGCCAGTCCGAGGAGGAGCTCTCGCGTGAGGTCGAGGGCCAGGGGATTTAGCTGTCCTCCTGATCGCATCTCGTCGCACGTGTGCGACGTTCAGATGTTCTCCGCTTTGTTTTCCCCGACAAACGCAACACGCAACATGTTCGTGGCCCCTGGAGTTCCAAGCGGCACGCCGGCCGAAATGATGATCCGCTGACCACGGTCGGCGAAGCCTTCCCGATAGGCAATGCGGCATGCCTTGTCGACCATCTCATCAAGGTTTTCCGCATCGCTTGTGAGCACGCAGTGCAATCCCCACACGACCGCCAGGCGGCGGCCCGTTGCGGCGATGGGCGTCAGGGCGACGATCGGCTGGCGCGGGCGCTCGCGTGCCGCGCGCTGGCCGGTGGAACCGGAACCCGTGTAGCAGACGATAGCCGCGAGGTTGAGGGTCTCGGCGATGTTGTGCGCGGCGGCGGAAATCGCATCCGCGCCGGTCGCCTCCGGCGTGATCTGTTGCGCGTGGAGGAGACGATCGTAGTTGTCGTCGCGTTCGACCTCGATCGCGATACTGTCCATGGTGGCGACCGCTTCGGCCGGATACTGGCCGGCGGCGCTTTCGGCCGACAGCATCACCGCGTCGGCGCCATCATACACCGCGGTCGCGACGTCGGAGACCTCGGCCCGGGTCGGAACCGGGGCGGTGATCATGGATTCCAGCATCTGCGTTGCGACGACCACCGGCTTGCCGGCATTGCGGCAGGCGCGCGTGATACGCTTCTGCAGACCCGGTACGGCCTGCAACGGCATCTCCACGCCCAAATCGCCGCGCGCCACCATCAGCCCGTCCGACTGTTCCAGAATCGCGTCGAGATGCTCGATGGCGGCGGGCTTTTCCATCTTGGTCATGATCGCGACCCGCCCGCGGCTGAGCTTGCGGGCCTCGGCCACATCATCGCCGCGCTGGACGAAAGAGAGCCCCATCCAGTCGGCGCCGAGATTGACGGCCTGTTCAAGGTCGGCCCTGTCCTTGTCGGTCATGGCTCCAAACGGAAGCACGGTGTCAGGCAGAGAAATGCCCTTGCGGCTCGAGAGCGGTCCACCCACGATCACTTCGGCCGTGATCCTGTCCTTCGTTACGTCACGGACGCTCATCCGCAGCTTGCCGTCGTCCAGTATGAGTGTGTGGCCCGGCGCGACCGCTTCGAAGATCTCCGGGTGCGGCAGGAAAACGCGTTCCTTGTTTCCGGCTTCCGCCCTGGTGTCGAAACAGAACACATCGCCTTGCGCCAGGGCGGCGCGTTCCTCCGCGAACTCGCCGATCCTGAGTTTCGGACCCTGCAGATCGACGAGAATCCCGATGGGTCTTCCGACGTCGGCCTCAATCTTGCGGATCGCGCGAACGAGCTCGGTGAGCTTGTCACGTGAGGCATGGCTCATATTGATACGAAAAACATCGGCGCCTGCTTCGAACAGGCGCCGGATTGTGTCGGGTTCTGAAGAGGCGGGGCCGAGTGTTGCGACGATCTTGACTCGGCGGTTTCGTCTCATTGATTCTTGGCTCGTTGCTCGACCTTGTCCTGGAGCGTGATTGTCCAACTCTTCTCGTCCTTGGTGTCAACCTCAAAGAACCGAGTGCGGTTGAATCCACGATCCTCGCATCTGCTGGCGCCGCGAATGACGAAGGCCTTGTCCTCCGTGCACATGTAGAACTCGGACTTGCTCGAAACCTCTTGCTCGTTCCGGTCCCAAACCCCCGGGCGGTCATAGTCGATGGCGTGGACATAGTAATACCGCGCCACCAGATCACCCTTGATCAGCGTCCAGCACACATTGGAAGGGATATTCCACCAACCCTCGCTGGTCCAGCCCTTATCGTCCTTGTAACCGATCACAACGCCGATGCGGCTCGAGGTCGTGTTGCACAGTTTCAGGTCGGCATGTGCCGGCGAGGGCGCGGCAATGGCAAATGCACCGAAGAGGGCGAATGCGAGCACCTGTCGCGAAGGCGAAAGGAACGGTTTCGCGGCGGCGCTGTTCATCGGGCGACGCTCAAGAGCATCGCCCGGATTCTGTACTGATTTGACTCGCATGGGCACGCGAACGGTCTCGTTCGTACTCTTATTAACAATCCACCAAAATCACTCGGAAATCATTAACGTTTGTCCGAGTCGGGCCGGTCACAAGTAGATCTCCAAGTGCCCGGAAGAAACCCGTAGAGTCATTGTTATTCAGAAACTTGGCAGGGTTAAGGCCGAGCCCGGTTGCGCGTTCACCGGTGGTCGGATCGACAATCGCGCCCGCCGGGTCGTCGGCCGCGCCTTCGCCTCCGTCCGTGCCATCGGTGTCCGCTGCCAGCGCGGAAATCGCATCGCTTCCCTGAAGCGCGTTGGCGAGGGAAAGTGCGTACTCCTGGTTAGGGCCGCCCTTGCCGTTCCCGGTCACGGTAACTGTCACCTCGCCGCCTGAAAGCAGGGCAGTGCGTTTGCCCGCGGCGAGACAGCTCCGCGCAAGTTCGGCGTGTTCGGCAGCCACGTTGCGCGCCTCGCCCTCGATAGAGTCGCCGAGCACCTGTACCTCATAGCCGAGCTTGGCGGCGACATCGGCGGCGGCCTTCAGGGCATCCGCGGGACGGGATACGAGCACGTATTCCGCATGCGCGAACGACGCACCTTCGGGCACTGGTGTTTCATTGCGGTCGTCGCAAAGCGCCGCCGCGACGGAGGGCGGCGGCTCGATCCCGCGATCTTTCAGGATCTGCCGCGCGTCGCTGAGCGTTGTCGGGTCTCCGACCGTAGGCCCGGACCCGATCGCAGAGGGATCATCACCCGGCACGTCGGAAATCGCGAGAGTGATCAATCTGGCCGGCGCAGCCGCACGCGCGAGCCTGCCACCCTTGATGCCGGAGAGATGTTTGCGCACGCAGTTGATCTCGCTGATGCGGGCGCCCGATGCCAGCAGCGCGCGGGTCACCTCCTGCTTTTCGCCGAGGGTCACGCCGTCGACTGGTGCCGTCCACAACGCCGAAGCTCCGCCCGACAGCAAAACCAGTACGAGGTCCTTCTCTGTGGCATGTCGCGCGAGTTCAAGCGCACGCCGGGCGGCGGTCGCACTGCCCTCATCGGGCACCGGGTGGCCGCCTTCGATGATCTCAACCGCTCGCGCTGGAAGTGAAAACCCATGCCGCGTAACGGCGCAGCCGATGATGTCCGGCCTCGGGTCGAGCGACAGATAATGGGTTTCCGCCGCCTGAACCATGGCAGCCGAGCCTTTGCCCGCACCAAGAATGATCAGGCGTCCATCCGTCGGAGGCGCGGGAAGGGCGGGGGGCACGCATTGCAGCGGGTTGGCTGCCGCTACCGCCGCCTCGAACAGTTTCATCAGGTTTCGACGCTGGTCTTCAATGGTCATAGATTTGTTGCCGGTTTGGTGCGCCCGGGCCGGGCCGTGTAGATGCCTGCAAGAATAAGCAACCCGCCGCACAGCTGCCAGACAGTTACGGGTTCGGAGAAGATAATCCAGGCGAGAAATGCGGCTGCCAGCGCTTCAAGGAACAGCACGAGCGAGGAAAACACCGCCGGCAAGTGACCGAGGGAATAGGCGATCAGGCCCTGGCCGCCAAGCTGCGAAATCACCGCCAGTGCGACCAGCCAGCCGAAACCTTCCCATGTGCGCGGAATGATGTAGTCGTCGAGCAGGAAGGCGGCGATGAACAGGAATCCGGCGGACACGATGGCGGGGTAGAACATCACCTGGGCCGGGCTCATCCGCCGCCGCGCGAAGGCGACCGCGAGAAAGTAGCTTCCGAAAAAGAACGCGGTGATGAACCCGGAAATGTCGCCGAACAGGTTTTCCGGCTTGAAGGTGGCGCTCGCGCCCATCAGCAGGGCCGCGCCGAACATGCCGGCGACGACGCCGATCATGATCGGTCTGGTGATCTTCTCTTTGAGAATCAGCCACGCCCCGAAGGCAACGACCAGTGGCGTCGTCGTCGCCAGCAGCGTGGCGTTGGTGATGGAGGTGTTGAGAATGGCGAGGTGCCAGAAGAAGAGATCGCCGGCAAAAAGGAAGCCGAGCAACAAGATCAACGGCCAGTCGCGTCCGAAGTTCATTTGCGGTACACGCCCGCGTGCGTTCTCGATCCGCAACCATGCCCACAACACCGGCAGTGCGAGCGCCATGCGCCAGAATGCACTGGCGAACGGCCCGACATCGGTCAGCCGCACGAATATCGGCGAGGCGCCGGCGCCGATGGCGCCGAGGATCAGCGCGATAAATGGCAACAGCAGCACGTGATCTGCAGGGGTTGCGCCCGGGGCATGTGATGTCTGGGGATTTTCGCTCATGGAATTGATGCCCCTGTAGCGCATATTCGCGGTGGTTACTATAGTGCGGGAGATGATGAAACAGGCCGATAGAGCACCTGGCGTGGAGACGAAAGAGTTTCCTCCTTACACGCAAATCGACGGAACCGCGGACCGCGGACTTCTGGTCCTTTGCGACCATGCGAGCAACGCCCTGCCGCAGGCCTATGGAACGCTGGGATTGCAGCAGGAGCAGCTTGAGCGCCATATCGGATACGATATCGGCGCGGCCGGCGTGACGACGGAGATTGCGAGGCTGCTCGGTGTGCCCGCGCTTCTTGCGAATTTCTCAAGGCTGCTGATCGATCCCAACCGGGGCGCGGACGACCCCACGCTGATCATGCGCATTTCCGACGGCGCGGTCGTGCCCGGCAATGCGGCGTGCGACGCGGCGGAGCGGAACAGACGGATCGTCGGATACTACGATCCCTACCATCGCGCGATCGGCGCGGCGATTGATGAGGGTATTGCCGCGGGGAAACCTCCGGCGATTCTGTCGATCCACACATTCACCGAGAGCTGGCGCGGGAAACCGCGGCCGTGGCACGCGGGCGTGCTGTGGGACAAGGACGCGAGACTGGCTGAGCCGTTGCTCCGGGCGCTGCAGTCCGAACCGGATTTGCTGGCCGATGCGAACGTACCCTACACGGGCGAGCTTGAGGGCGACTGCCTGTACCGGCACGGAACCGGGCGCGGGCTTGCCCATGCGCTCATCGAAATCCGCCAGGACCTGGTGCGGGAGCAAGCGGGCCAGAAGGCTTGGGGGGAACGGCTTGCCCGGATACTGAAAGACCTGTTTTCAGCACCCGATGCCCGCGCGACATACAACACCATTTGCTATCACGGGTCGCATACGGATATGACTTCCGGCAATCGCGCCCCTGAGGCCCAGACCCTGCAGTAGGAGTTTCCCCGATGTCCGAAATCGATTCCAAGACCACCGAACAACTCGAAGCGGCGGTGTTTCGCCGCCTCGTGCAACATCTGCGGACGCACCCGGATGTGCAGAATATCGATCTGATGAATTTGGCCGGCTTCTGCCGTAACTGCCTGTCGAACTGGTACAAGGATGCGGCTGAGGAAAAGGGGATCGACCTTTCGAAGGAAGCGTCCCGCGAGATCGTGTACGGCATGCCGTACGACGACTGGAAATCCAAATTCCAGACGGAGGCGTCGGCGGAGAAGCTCGCCCGATTCGACGAAGTGCACGCCAAGGAAGGCCACAGTTAACCGCTGGCGGCTTCCGGTGCGTCAAGCTGCATAAGCACTGGAAAACTACGACCTCCGGCTTGATTGCGCGGGGGCGGCTGGCTACTTCTCTGTCTCCAACCCGTGGCCGGTTCCGGGCACCAATTCAGCGGAGCAATCATGTCAGACCTGCAAGGCACCACCCGCGACCAGCTGCGTGCGTTTATCGAACGTATCGAACGGCTGGAAGAAGAGAAGACGGCGCTTGCCGCGGATATCCGCGAAGTCTACGCCGAGGCGAAGGGTATGGGATTCGACGCCAAGACGCTTCGAACGATCGTCCGGCTGCGCAAGCAGGATGTGCATGAACGGCAGGAGCAGGAAGCTCTGCTGGCCACCTACATGGTTGCGCTCGGCATGGTGCCGGAAGAATAAGCTTCTGATTTCTTTGGGTTAGTCGGGGGTTGTTCCGGCGTAGCCGGCGGTGCGCACATATGTGCTGTTCACCGCAGAAGTCCGTCTGCGCGTCGGCTGTTCGAACGAAAACGCCGCCCGGTATGCGGGACCGGAATAACCGAGCGCGCGGGCCAGGGACGCTGAATACCCGTCGTCGGCGTCACGCAGCAAATAGCCGTCTTCGTCACTGAAGTCGGGCGCCGTCAGGTTGGCCAGGTTGCGGTCCGCGCTCACCGTCCGGTCGCCCATCAGCGGCAACACCGGTGCCAGCTCGAACGTCAGCTCTTCGGGATGTTCGACTTCTTCAAGCGACGTGATGGCGAACTGCGGAGCGGCAGCGGGCGGTTGCGCTGGTGCCGGCGTGGTGGCGGGCAGTGGCGCGGCAGGTTGGAGTGCGGCTGTCTTTTCCGCGGGCGGCAGTGGCGCGCTCTCTTTCGGAATCGAAGCCGTCGTTTCCGGTGACGCTTTCGGCCAGGAGAGGTTCGGCGGCGTGAAGCCGGCGACCATCATCTTCGGCGGCATCTTCACCTTGCTCTTCTTGGTGATGAAGTCGTCGATCCTCTTGTCGAGCTTGGCGAGCGCGATGCGCGAATCCCGCGGCGTGATCGGGCGTCCGTCGCGCGGAACATGTTTGGACTTGCCGTCCGGGAACAACAGCGCCAGTTCCTGACGCGGTAGCCGCGGCCAGTGGCGCACGCGTCCTGTGTCGACGTGGACGAACGGAATACCCGATTTCGGATAATAGCCCACACCGCCGATCTCGCGCACAAGGGCGGAGTTGCGCAGCCGCTTCACGTCCACGTCGGGAAAATGGATATCCGCGGCTTTGCCGAGAACGTGAAGGCTTTTGCGCGCCTGGCCGCCGCCTCGCCGTCTCAAACGGTTGTTTGTTTTTTTCGAGCGATAGCCGGAAATCAGGTGGATGGGTTTTTCCGAGCCGAGCTCTTGGTAGATCTCCCAGATCGTGTCGATCAGCTCCGGGTCCATCTTGGTCGACTCGTTGCGCCTCCAGTCGCGCATGATGTGGTTGATCTTCTTCATACCTTCCGGATCGAATTCGCCATCACGCTTGTAGGTGATGGAAATCTCTTCCTTGGTATGGATGTTGTAGAAGGTGAGGGTCCGGTCGCCGCCATTGGCGAACGCGCACACGGAAATGCCGGAGAACGCCAAAGCGATCGCCCCCGTCGTCAACGCCCGCTTTGCGCGCACGATTGCCTTTAGCAAATTTTCCCCCGGTTCCTGACGTCACCGCACAGGCGTGCGGTTTCCCAACAACGCAGTTCAACCCTTATGATTCATAAGCATAACCGCAAAATGCGAGTCAATGCGTTGATTCTGGTCAAACGGTTAAGCGAAAGTAACTCGCCAAATGCGAAGAAAAAAAGGCGCGCAAACGGGAATTAACGCACCCTGTTCGGAGACAGGGTGCGCTGAATTCGGTTAATTTATTGTTTTTCCTACAGTTTCAGGGCTCTGGCCATGCGAGAATCGTGGCCGTACACATCTCCGAAGTAGGTGATTTTTCCGTCTTTCTCGACCCGGGCCGTGAAATAGGTCATGTGCACGGGGATCGGATTGTTCAGATTCACGTGCTGATTCTTGCCCCTCTGAATGGCCGCGCCGACGTTTCCGGATGACCAGCCGCGGTCACGGGCGAGAATAATCTCGGCCAGTTTGCGCGGGTTGCGAACCCGCACACAGCCATGGCTGTAGGTCCGCCGGGTCTGGTTGAACAGGTTTTTCGTCGGCGTGTCGTGCATGTACACCGCGTGTTTGTTCGGGAACATGAATTTGACGAAGCCGAGAACGTTCCGGCCGCCGGGTGGCTGATAAAAGCGGTAGTTCGCAATATTGACCCGGTTCCAGTCCACCCGCGACGCGTCGATCTCACGACCGCGGTATTTCACATAGAGGTTATGCGCCTGCAGGATGCGCGGACGCGAATAGCTGCTGAACCAGCCGCCGCCACCGCCGCCGCGCCGCAGGTAGGGCAGGAGTTCCTTCTTCTTGATGGAGTTGGGAACGTTCCAGTAGGGGTGGAAGACCAGATATTCCATCTTGTCGGAGAAAATGGGCGTCTGGTTCTTGAGCTTGCCGACCACGACGCGTTCGGCATGAACGACCTGTTCCCCGTCATACACGCGGAAACGGTATTCCGGGATGTTCACGCGGATGTTGAGCTTGTCGATATTGTCGGGAATCCAGCGCCACCGCTCCATGTTGGTGAGGATGGTCTTCTCGCGGTTCTTGGGAACAACGGAGCCGCCGTTAAGCGCGCGGCGCGTGCCAGGCCCAACGATGCCGTCAACCTTGATGCCCCGCGACTTCTGGAACTTCCGCACCGCAGCTTCAAGCGTCGAATCGTAGACGGTTGCCGGACCCGGGGTCTCGCCGTCCTTCTCGGCGACCGGGACCTCCAGACGCTTGCGCAGGATCGCCACCTGCTCATGCGCCATTCCTGGTTTCAGGGCAGGGCCTCTGGGGAGGACAACGCGTTTTTTTCCTTCGTCGGCGCCGCCGCGGACCTTCAGCAAGGCCTGCCTGAGTGCCTCGAACTGAGGATGCTTGGGATGGAAGCTGCGAAGGTATGGTGCCGGATCGTCAAGCGTTTCCAGCTTTTCCATCACCTCCAGCGGGTCGGCGAGCTCGAGTGTCGGATCGAGATAGCCGGACAGGCTGCCCGGTGCGATGCGCCCGCCGCGTGCATGGCGCACGTAGGCAAGCACCGCATGGCTCAGCTTGTGTTCGAATTCCGCGAGCCGCGCCGTGGGCGTCTTGTCGTTCGAGGCGAGAATGATCTCTTCGGGAAGATCGTAGTCATCCGGGTTGAGGCCGTAATTGCCGGCGCGCTGCAGTTCACGGATCATCTGCCGCGCCCTGGGTCTCAGACCGTTTTCGTCGACCCATACGGTCTTATGGTCGGCGTCGGCATAATATTCGACCAGCGCGCCGTGATCGGCCTTTTCGAATTCCGTTTCATTGCGGAAAGGTTGGCCAAGCCGGTCCTGCACGAGAATCCGGACCGCATCCGCGCGCGAAATCAGGCGCTCGGGTGCATCCGGTTCCACCGCCAACGCAGGTCCGGTCAGAACCGATCCGAGGATCAAGCCGTACGCAAAACAAAATCGCAGCCTCATCCGTCCCTCCTCTTACAGAATGGCCTCGATCACTTCCCCACTTGTGATTCGTCGAACGCTATAGTGTGGCATGGGCGTTTTCCAGCAACGAACGCGTTATCAGCCGCTCATCGGACCATTTTTGAACACAACTGTGGCATTCCTGCATCCAACTGGCCGGATTTTCTCATCCGGTGTGCGCTTCGAGGCCGAACTCGCGCATTTTGCGATAGAGCGTTGAGCGGCCGATGCCCAATTTTTTCGCGATTTCAGTCATATGACCGCGATATCGGCCGATCGCCAAGCGAATCATGTCGGCCTCGATGTCTTCCAATGCGCGGACATTTCCGCTGTCGTCGAGCGCCGGAATGCCGAGTTCGTCCCGGCCCGTTCCCGATGCGACGGCGACCGTCGCCGGTACGACCATATCGCCGCCGAGCACCGCCGGACCTTCGATGACCGGCGTGTCGTCTTTCGGGGGTGGGGCCGGCGGAAGCTCGGCCTCAAAGCCGTCGACATGGGCCGCGATCTGGGGAAACTCATTGATGCCGAGGGTCGGCTGATCGGCGAGCACGACGGCGCGGAACACCGCATTCTCGACCTGGCGCACGTTGCCGGGCCACGGGTAGCGCTGCAGCATGTCCAGCGCATCCGGTGCGATGCCGTCTATCTTCTTGCCTTCTTCCGACGCAAACCGGTCGATGAAATGGCTGACCAGATCAGGCACGTCATCCATGCGCTCGCGCAGGGGCGGCACCCAGACGGGGAAGACATTGAGCCGGTAGTAGAGGTCTTCGCGGAACTTTCCGCTGTTGACCAGGTTGATCATGTCCTGATTGGTGGCGGAGATCAGACGGAAATCGACCTTCACAGGTTGCTTGGCGCCGACCGGGTCGACCTCGCCCTCCTGCAGGGCGCGCAGCAGCTTCACCTGCGCATCGAGCGGCAGTTCGCCGACTTCATCGAGAAACAGCGTGCCGCCGTCGGCCTCGACGAACTTGCCGTCGCGTTTGGCGCTGGCGCCGGTGAACGATCCCTTCTCGTGGCCGAAGAGGATGCTCTCGACCAGGTTTTCCGGGATCGCCCCGCAGTTCACGGTCACAAACGGTTTGCCGGCGCGGTCGCTTTCGCCCTGTATGGCCCGGGCGATCAGCTCCTTGCCGACGCCGCTCTCGCCCTCGATGAGGACGGGAATCGCCGACTGCGCGGCGCGCGTGCCAAGGCCGATCACGCGGCGCATGGCCTCGCCCTTGGCGATGAGGTCGCCGAACGTCAGCTTGCCTTCGCTCTTGCGGGCAATGCGCGTGACCTCGCCCTGCAAAGACGAGATCTTGAGGGCATTTTTGATGGAAACTTCAAGCCTCTCGGGGCTCACCGGCTTGACGACGAAGTCCGTCGCCCCGGCGCGCATGGCGCCGATCGCCGAATCGATGCTGCCGTTGGCGGTCTGCACGATCACGGGCGGAGATGCCGGGTCTGGCCGCAGCCGGTCGAGAACGCCCATGCCGTCAAGCCCCGGCATGACGAGATCGAGAAGAACGAGGTCGATCCCGGCTCCGTCTTCACCTTTGATGATATCGATCGCCTGCTCTCCGCTCTCCGCGGTCAGGGTCACGTGTCCGAATGATTTGACGGCTTCTTCAAGAATGCGGCGCTGGGCGGGATCGTCATCGACGACCAGAATGCACTTTGGCATGACGCGAACTCACTACTCATTACTCTTACGCAAAAACCAAACCTGCACCTTGGCGCGCTGCGGCCCGACACGCGCCGCAAACACAATTTGGCTGGTTTAACGGCACACCCTAGTCAATGATGGTAAAAAACCTCTTTACTCAGTGTTCGATTTTGGGGCCCTGGAGCCTTATCGATCAGGCTCTGAGCCCCGGAACCCCGCGGAACTGCTGAATTTCCTGTTATCTTGCGCTTTGTGCCTTGAAGGTCTTCGGACGGGGCCGCACATTATGAAGTCGAGCACACACCAAGATTTGATTCTGCCAACGGTTTTCGAAAAATGACCCTACCGAGTTCCCTCCTGTTCAAGCTGCCTGCCTTCCAGACAGAAGCGGCGTTCGCCACCGCGCCGAGTTCATCCGAGGCCAAATCCGACGAATCCCTGGGCGCGATGCCGGAATGGGATTTGAGCGATTTGTACGCCGGTCCCGAGACGCCGGAGCTCGCCGACGACCTTGCCGCGCTTGAGCGAGATGCCGGCGCTTTCCAGGAGGCCTATATGGGCCAGCTCGCCAGCCATGCTGAGGAGAGCGGCGTCAAACTGGCCGAGAGCGTCAAGGCATATGAGGGGATGAGCGATCGCCTCGGCCGCATTGGCTCCTTCGCCGGCTTGCTCTATGCGGCGGATACCTCAGATCCGGTGCGAGCCAAGTTCTACGGCGATATTCAAGAAAAGCTCACCGCCATCACCACCAGGCTTCTGTTCTATCCGCTTGAGTTCAACCGGATCGATGACGCGGTGCTGGAGGCGGCGCTCAAGGACGCGGTGCTTGCGCACTACGCGCCGTGGATCGAGGACCTGCGCAAGGAAAAGCCTTACCAACTGTCCGACGACATCGAGAAACTGTTCCACGAGAAGTCGGTGACCGGCCGCGGATCATGGAACCGGCTCTTCAACGAGACCATGACCGCCTTGCGTTTCGACGTGGGCGGCGAACAGCTCAGTCTCGAGCCCACCCTCAACCGCCTGCTCGATCAGGACGGCGCCAAACGCCGCGAAGGGGCGGAAGCACTGGCGAGCGTTTTCGCCGAGAACCAGCGGTTGTTCACCCTCATCACCAACACGCTCGCCAAGGACAAGGCGATCTCCGACGATTGGCGCGGATTTGAGGACGTGGCCGACTCCCGCCACCTCGCCAACCGGGTCGAACGGCCGGTGGTCGACGCGCTCGTGGCGGCAGTTCAGGATGCCTATCCGCGGCTGTCGCACCGTTATTACGCCCTCAAGGCCCGCTGGATGGGAACGGACAAGCTGGCCCATTGGGACCGCAACGCACCGCTTCCCGAAGAGCCGCAACAGCTGATCGCCTGGGCGCAGGCCGAGAACATGGTGCTCGACGCCTATGGTGCGTTCGCGCCGCAGATGGCGTCCATCGCCAAGGATTTCTTCGACAAGTCGTGGATCGATGCACCGGTGCGCGAGGGCAAATCACCCGGTGCGTTTTCGCATCCGACCGTACCGAGCGCGCACCCCTATATTCTGATGAACTATCAGGGCAAACCGCGCGATGTGATGACGCTGGCCCATGAGCTCGGCCACGGTGTGCATCAGGTGCTGGCGGCGAAGCAAGGCCCGCTCATGGCGCCGACGCCGCTGACCCTTGCCGAGACGGCGAGCGTGTTCGGGGAAATGCTGACCTTCAAGAAGCTGCTGGCTCAGGCGAGCAGTCCGCGCGAGCGCAAGGCCCTGCTCGCCCAGAAGGTCGAGGACATGATCAACACGGTGGTGCGCCAGATCGCCTTCTATACCTTCGAGCGCGAGGTGCACACCGCTCGCAAGGAAGGCGAACTGACGTCGGACCGGCTGGGTGAGATCTGGCTCGATGTGCAGGGGCGTAGTCTCGGACCGGCGATCGAGCTGAAGCCGGGTTATGAAACCTTCTGGTGCTACATTCCCCATTTCATCCATTCGCCGTTCTACGTGTATGCCTATGCGTTCGGTGAGTGTCTGGTGAATTCGCTCTATGCGGTTTACGAGAACGCGGACGAGGGCTTCGCCGACAAGTATCTCGACATGCTCGCGGCCGGTGGAACCAAGCATCATACCGAACTGCTGGCGCCGTTCGGACTCGATGCCAGCGATCCGGATTTCTGGTCCATGGGATTGAAGGTGATCGAGGATTTGATCACCGAGCTTGAAGGGCTGGAGGCGTGAGCGAAGCGGTCCACGTGTGAATGCCCGCGCGCCCAGGTCCAGACCGCGTTACCCGATCCCCTGGATCGCGACCTATTTCCTCACCGCGCTTGCGCTGATTGCCGGTGCATTTGCGGTCGTCTGGTATCTGGAACGGCCGTCCTCGGAATTCGACTATGACGACCCTGACGTCGCATTTCTTGAGCGCATCGTTATCTCGCCGACGCCGAACCGGGGAGATTTCACCAGGTTCAACGGCGGCAACTGGCAAGCGCTCTGTCTGGTGGGCTGGCAGGGGCGGCCGAGCGAGGGGCTGAGCGCAGCCGGACTGTCAGAAGCGCTCGCGCAGGCGCTGCTGAAGGCCCACGAGGAAATCGCGGGGGACATTCAGCCAAGCGAGTTTGCGCTCATCTACGCTGATCCGCCGGAAAAGGTGAGGGCCGTGCGCCTTCCGCACGGGTTCGCCTTTGCCCATGAGGGTGCTGTGCGCTGTACGACCCGGGCCGAACCGGTCCTGCAGTTACCGGTGATGCATCAGTAGCGTGCGAACACTTCCGTGGAGCCGTCTTTTTTCACCAACAGCACGTCATAGGGCTCCTTGTCCGGCCCGAAATCCATTCCGGGCGAACCGAGCGGCATGCCGGGAACGCTCAGGCCCACGGCGTCCGGTTTTTCCTTCAGGAGCCGGGCGACGTCTCGGGCGGGCACGTGGCCCTCAACGACGTAACCGCCGACCTTGGCCGTATGGCAGGACTGGAGGTCCGGCGACAGTCCCGCCTGACGCTTGATCTTGGCCAGAATGCCGAGCGGCTTGTCTTGCGCCTTCATTTTGAATCCCGCCTGTTCCATGTGCTCGATCCATGCGGTGCAGCACCCGCAGGTGGCGGATTTGAACACTTCGATCGTGCGTGACGAGCTCTCCGCAAAGACGGGTGCGGCGTTCAGCGTGAGCGCGAGACTGGCGCAAAGAATGAAACGGGAGATCATGCGGTCTGTCCTTCTGTTCGGTTGCTCAACTCTACCATGCTGTGCACCGGGGCTCGCAAGTGAAGCACGGCCATCAAATTGCCCCCCGCGTCAAAACAGCCCGCCCGCGCAAATCTCACATTGCCGGTCCAATGGTGGTCATGCTAATCGAACATGCAAATCAAGGTTTCAAATAAAGGGGAGCCGTCATGGGGGTCGATTTTTCCGGTAGCCATCGCGCGATGGATTCAAAACAACACAAGGAATCCTACTCCGCGTTCGTCAAGCTCACCATCGGAACCTGCGTGATCGTTGTCGTCATTCTGGTTGGAATGGCTGTGTTTCTTATATAGTTTGCTCCCACGCATTCGCGTTTGCCAATCCTCATTGGCGCTTCGCCGCAGGACCTGCGGCTGACACGGGGGGTCTGTCGTCTAAGCCGATTTCCACGGAGTAGGGCATGGTTACAATTGCGGTCCCGGCCGAGGCGGACAAGAGTGAGCATCGCATCGCTCTGTCGCCGGAAACGGCCAAGAAATTCGTCGGTCTCGGCTGCGACGTGCGCGTGCAGGCCGGGGCGGGCGCGGGATCGCAGTTTTCAGATGCAGAGTTCAAGGAAGCCGGCGCGACCGTTTCCAAAAATGCCGCGGCCACGCTGAAGGGCGCCGACATCATTCTGACGGTTCGCCGCCCGACCGCGGCCAGCCTCAAGGGCGCCGCGAAAGGCGCGATACTTGCCTGCATTCTCGACCCGTTCTCCGACAAGGCCGGATTGGAGGCGCTGGCCAAGGCCGGCGTGACCGTCTTTTCCATGGAGTTCATGCCGCGCATCACCCGGGCCCAGTCAATGGACGTCTTGTCTTCGCAGGCGAACCTCGCCGGCTACAAATCGGTGATCGACGCTGCGGCCGAGTTCGGGCGCGCTCTGCCGATGATGATGACGGCCGCGGGAACGGTTCCGGCCACACGCATCTTCATCATGGGCGTGGGCGTCGCCGGACTGCAGGCCATCGCCACCGCCAAACGGCTTGGCGCGGTCGTAACCGCGACCGATGTGCGCCCGAGCACCAAGGAGCAGGTGGAATCGCTTGCCGCGAAGTTTATCGCCGTCGAGGACGACGAGTTCAAGGAGGCGGAGACAGCAGCCGGCTACGCCAAGGAAATGTCTGCGGAGTACAAGAAGAAACAGGCGGAACTCATTTCAGAGCACGTCAAGGGCCAGGACATCATCATCACGACGGCGCTCATTCCGGGCCGCCCCGCGCCGGAGCTCATTTCCAAGACAATGGTTGAATCCATGAAGCCCGGTTCGGTGATCGTCGATCTGGCCGCGGAACGCGGCGGCAACTGCGCGGTCACCAAGGCCGACACCACCGTGGACCACAAGGGCGTCAGGGTCATCGGCGCAACGAACCTTGCCGGTGAACTGGCGGGCAACGCGTCCAGTCTGTATGCGCGCAACCTGCATGCCTTTATCGCGCTGATGCTCGACAAGGAGAAAGAAGGCGCGCTTGCGGTTGACTGGGACGATGACGTGATCAAGGGCACGCTCGTCGCAAAGGACGGGAAAATCGTCCATGACATGCTGACAGGACAGGGAGGGAAAAAGTGATGTCATTCCGATTGGTCTACACCCTCCTCGGCATTGCCGCGGCAGTCGCGGTTATGGCCGGACTGGATGCCGGTCTTTTCTCGACCGCCTATGCGGCGAGCGGCGAAGACATCGACCCGTTCGTGTTCCGGCTTGCGATCTTCGTGCTGGCGATCTTCGTCGGCTATTACGTGGTCTGGTCGGTCACCCCGGCACTGCACACGCCGCTCATGTCCGTGACCAACGCCATTTCCTCGGTCATCGTCGTGGGCGCTCTGCTCGCGGTAGGGGTTTCTCTCGCCAGCGATGCCGACGGTCCCCTTTGGGCGCGGATCCTCGGTTTCCTTGCGCTCGTGATGGCGTCGGTGAACATATTCGGCGGCTTCCTTGTTACCCAGCGTATGCTGGGCATGTATCAGAAGAAGAAGTAGGGCGGCGCCATGGATCCGAATATCACAGCGCTGCTTTATCTCACTGCGGGCGTCCTGTTCATTCTGGCCCTGCGCGGTCTGTCCAGTCCGGAGACCAGCCGGCAGGGCAACGTCTACGGCATGGCCGGAATGGCCATCGCGATTCTCACCACGCTGGTCTCGCATCCGCCCGCCGACACTATGGGCTGGGTCTTGGTCGTTGGCGGGATCGCGGTCGGCGGCACCATCGGGGCCGCGATCGCCCGGAGAGTGCCGATGACGGCAATGCCGGAACTGGTCGCGGCGTTTCACTCCCTTGTCGGCATGGCTGCCGTACTGGTCGCCGCCGCCGCGTTTTACGCGCCGGAGGCCTTCGATATCGGCTCGGTCGGCAACATCAAGAAGGCAAGCCTCGTCGAAATGTCGCTCGGCGCTGCCATCGGCGCGATCACGTTTACCGGCTCGGTGATCGCGTTCCTGAAACTCTCAGGGCGCATGAGCGGCGCGCCGATCATCCTGCCGGCCCGCCACCTCATCAATATCGGGCTCGGGCTGGCGCTTGTGTTCTTCATCTACAGCCTGGTCGTCGGTCAGGGCCAGGTGGATTTCTGGCTCATTGCCATACTCGCCTTTCTGCTCGGCGTGCTCATCATCATTCCGATCGGCGGGGCCGACATGCCGGTCGTGATCTCGATGCTGAACTCCTATTCGGGATGGGCCGCCGCCGGCATCGGCTTCACCGTCGGCAACACCGCGCTCATCATCACCGGCGCGCTCGTCGGCTCCTCGGGCGCAATCCTGTCCTACATCATGTGCAAGGGCATGAACCGATCTTTCATCTCGGTCATTCTCGGAGGGTTCGGCGGCGAGACCGCGGGCCCCGCTGGCGACGACGGGGTTCCGCGCACCATCAAGCAGGGCTCGGCGGACGATGCCGGCTTCATCCTGAAGAATGCGTCGAAGGTGATCATCGTGCCCGGCTACGGCATGGCCGTGGCGCAGGCGCAGCACGCGTTGCGTGAGATGGCGGACGAGCTGAAGGCCAATGGCGTCGATGTGAAGTACGCGATCCATCCCGTCGCCGGCCGGATGCCGGGTCATATGAACGTGCTTCTGGCTGAGGCCAACGTGCCGTACGACGAGGTGTTCGAGCTTGAGGATATCAACAACGACTTCGCGCAGGCGGACGTCGCCTACATCATCGGCGCCAACGACGTGACCAATCCGGCCGCCGAGGATGATCCCTCATCCCCGATCTACGGCATGCCGGTTCTGCAGGTATGGAAGGCGGGCACGGTGATGTTCAACAAGCGCTCGCTTGCCAGCGGCTACGCGGGCGTCGACAACCCGTTGTTCTATCGCGACAACACCATGATGATCCTGGGCGACGCCAAGGCCATGACCGAGGACATCGTCAAGTCACTTTAAAGGCGTGTTGCGCGCCCGCAGGGGACCAGTCGCTTGCGTGTAGGTTTCAAGCAGGAACTCATGGAACTTCTTCCCTGGCTTGTCGGCATCTACATTTTGCTCTGCGCAGGCGCCTATTTCGGCAATCGCTGGTTCATGTATTTTCCCGATCCCACGCGATATACGCCTGCCCAGGCCGAACTTGCGAATGTCGAGGAGGTCGAACTTAGGACCCCCGACGGCGAGACGCTCGTCGCCTGGTACTCGAAGGCCAAACGCGGCAAGCCAACGATCCTCTATTTCCATGGCAATGCCGGAAACGCGGCAGGACGCGCGCCGAAGATCGATACGATGCGCGCCGACGGGTCCGGCGTGTTCTATCTCAACAACCGCGGTTACGGCGGGTCGACCGGTAGTCCGACGGAAGCGGCAAACGTTGCGGACGCGTTCCTTGCCTATGATCATCTGCGCGGTCTGGGCATTCCGGCCGAAAAGATCATGCTGTACGGCGAGTCGCTGGGTTCGGGCCAGGCGACGCAGCTTGCCTCAAAGAGGGATGTGGGGGCCGTTGTGCTTGAAGCGCCGCTGACCGCGACCCCGGACGTTGGCAGGCGAACCTACTTCTTCTTGCCGCTCGGTCTCCTGATGACCGATCAGTTCCGCAACATCGACCATGTCCGAAACGTCCGTGCGCCGCTGCTCGTGGTGCACGGGGAACAGGACTCGGTGATCCCGGTCGCCATGGGCAAGGCGGTCTACGACGCGGGCAACGAGCCGAAAAAACTGGAACTGCTGCCTGAAGCCGGTCACAACGACATGTTCGCGCACGGCGCATGGGAGAGGGTGCGCGCCTTTCTCGACGGCCTGAAACCGTCCGGCTGAAGCGGGAAGCCCGGGTGGCGGGTGTGACGTGAGACGTTGTGAGCGAGCCCTGCGCCGGTGCTGCGACCTGGGAACCTGAGACGAGGCTGCCATGCAAGACATCGAAAAGCTGGAAGACTACAGGACGCTGGCGTCGGACCTGCTCAAATTCGGCCTCGAGCACACCGCCAACATCTTCAGCGCCCTTGCCCTTCTGATTGCCGGGTTCATCATCGCCGGATGGATTGCACGGCTCGTCCGCCGCCGCCTGGACGGTCTCAAGAAATTCGACAAGGCGCTCGTTCCGGTCATCGCGCAGATCGTGCGCTACGCGATTCTCGTCCTGACCCTGGTCCTGGTGCTGGCCGAGTTCGGTATCCAGACGACCAGCATCATCGCCGTTCTCGGCGCGGCTGGACTGGCCATCGGATTGGCCCTGCAGGGAACCCTTCAGAACGTCGCGGCCGGGTTCATGCTGCTGTTCATCCGGCCGTTCACAACGGGAGACTTCATTGAAACGGCGGCCGGCAGCGGGACCGTGGACGAGATCGGTCTGTTCATGACCCGCATGCGCACCGCGCAGGGTGTGTTCGTTGCTGTGCCGAACTCGAAAATCTGGTCGGACGCGATCACCAACTATTCGCGCCTGCCCAACCGGCGCATCGATCTGGTGTTCGGCATCGGCTACGAGGATGACATCGATGCCGCGCGCAAACTCATTCTTGAACTGGCGGAGAAGGACGACCGCGTTCTCGACAACCCGGCACCGGTTGTAAACGTGACGGAACTGGGCGACAGCTCCGTCAATCTGCAGGTGCGTGCCTGGACGAAACGTCAGGACTACTGGCAGGCCCGGTGGGATCTGATCCGTGAGGTGAAGTACGCGCTCGACAAGGCCGGAATCTCAATCCCGTACCCGCACGTGCAAATGGTCACGTCCTGAACGCGCGGAGACGCGCGCTTCGCATTGTGCAGAAGATCGAAAGAAGCTTTGGGGTGCGCGGTCGCGCGTGCGCTCTCTAGCGGCGGCCCTGCAGACCGCCCTCGCGCTGCGCCCGCTTGCGGGCCAGTTTGCGCGCCCGGCGGATGGCTTCGGCCTTTTCGCGGGCCCGTTTTTCCGACGGCTTTTCGTAGAAATTGCGCAGCTTCATTTCACGGAAGATGCCTTCGCGCTGCATCTTCTTTTTCAGCGCCCTCAGCGCCTGATCGACATTGTTATCGCGGACGACGACTTGCATCCGGTCAGTACCTCTCAGATTTAGCTAGTCAGTCGGCGGCCCACTG
>JANQLP010000170.1 GCA_028280515.1 Hyphomicrobiales bacterium | reverse complement strand
GAGCAAAATCCGATTAGGTTGACTCACCCTGTTTCAACCTAATCGGATAAATTTGCTCTATATCTTAAAGTGCTAGAGCATCTTTATGCGTTCAGATTTCGCGACGGAACGCGTCAATCTGAACGCATGATGCTCTAGTTCAGTCCACCCATCTTGCAGACCGCCTTCCACTCCTTCTCGGAAACAGGCTGAATGGAGAGGCGGGAATTGTTGACCAGCACCATGTCCTTGCAGGCCGGTTCCGCCTTGATCTCCTTCAGCTCGACCGGGTGCGGCATGTCCTGGAGCGGGATGACGTCGACGACGCCGAACCGGCCTGTCGGGTCGGTCTCGTCCGGGTAGAACTCCTTGACCACTTCGACCAGACCGACGACACGCTTCTCCTTCACCGAGTGATAGAAGAAGCCCTTATCGCCCTTGGCCATCTGCTTCATGTTGTTGTTGGCCTGAAAGTTCCGGCTCCGTTTGACCGGATGGCCTTTCTTTCCGGTCTTCTTGTGGTCGTCCCACGACCAGTTTCCGGGTTCGGATTTGAACAGCCAGTACGCCATGTGATTTCGCCTCTGTTTCTCGTTTTCAAACCTGTTTCGCATCCGGATTGCCGCGGCGCCAGTCCCACCGGCGCACGTCGATCGATGCGAAAATTCCAGCCTCGTTGAAGGGATCGCTCTCGGCAATCGCCCGTGCCTCCTGCTCGGATGTGGCTTCGACCACGAGCAGGCTGCCATTCGGCTCACCGCTGTCTTCGTCCAGCATCGGTCCGCCAAGCTTGAGGACATCGCCCAGCTCCTCCAGATATTCGAGGTGCGCGGGCCGCGTCTTCAGCCGCGTCTGGAGGCTCTTCGGCTTGTCGGTGCAAATCAGAACGTAAAACATGCGGATCCCTTTGATTGCCGCCGGGGAATCTATGTTCGACGCCGATGCTTGTCCAGCGAGCGCGGTATCCGCAGTAGTCAGAATTTCGCGATCCGGAATGCGGATTTGCGCCGAAAACGGCCCATGTTGCGGGTCTCCGGCGGTGCCCTATACTGCGCCACACGGTTAGAAGGGGCTGGCAAGCGGGGAATCCGCCGGGTTTTCTCGCTCTGAACCGGCGCAGATCGCGTTGCAGCCCACCACTTGAAGGGATCGGAAAGCCGAAGATGAAGACCAAGTTTGCATTTGCGGCGGTGTGCGCCGCCGTTCTCGCTATGGCTGCGCATGTGACCCCGGCCGCGCTTGCGGCATGCGGCCGCGTCACCATCGCGGACATGAACTGGGCTTCGGCGGAGTTTGCGGCACACGTCGACAAGATCATCCTCGAAAAGGGCTACGGCTGCACGGTCGAGCTCGTGCCGGGCGATACCAATCCGACACTTGCGTCCATGACGTCGCGGGCGCAGCCGGATGTGGCGCCGGAGATCTGGATGAACTCGGCACGCGAGGTGATCGACAAGGCGGTCAAGGACGGCAAACTTACGGTCGCAGGAGAAATCCTGAGTGATGGCGGGGTCGAGGGGTGGTGGATCCCGAAATACATGCTGGACAAGCATCCCGAACTGACCACGCTCGAAGCCGTGCTCAAACGTCCCGACCTGTTTCCCGACCCCGAGGACCCATCCCGCGGCGCACTGTACAACTGCCCGCCGGGTTGGACCTGCCAGATCGTCACGAAGAACCTCTACGATGCCTTCGGCGTGAAGCAGGCCGGCTTCGATCTCGTCGATACCGGCTCGGCCGCGGGCCTCGCCGGCACCATTGCGCGGGCCTACACGCGCAAGGAGAGCTGGTTCGGCTACTATTGGGAACCGACCCCCATCCTCGGACGTTACGAGATGGTCAAGCTCGACATGGGCGTGCCCTACAATGAAGCGGAATGGGACCGCTGCACCGGGCAGGCGAACTGTACCGACCCCAAGAAGAACACCTGGGCCAAATCGGTCGTCATAACGTTGACGTCGCGCAACTTCGCCGAAAAATCACCTGAGGCATTCGCCTATCTGTCGAAACGGTCCTGGCCAAACTCGATAGTCAACAAGATCGTGGCGTTCATGGACAAGGAACGCGCCCGCGGCGAGGAAGCCGCCGAGAAGTTTCTGAAGGAAAACGAGGCGCTGTGGTCCAAATGGATGCCGGCGGATGTTGCAGGCCGCGTCAAGGCCGCCCTGTAGGACTGTGCGTGCCATCGCCTGCGCGCAGCCCGTTTCTTTTGAAAGCGGCGTGCCCGGCGCATCCTGCGCAGACATGACTTGAGGAGTTGGCCATGGCGGACGAGAGCTGGTGGTTCCGGTTTCCCCAGATGAATGAGGACTCGTTGCGCGCGCTGGAGCGTGCGTTCGACGACGGTTACGCCGACTTTTCCGGTGCTTACGGGGCGGGCATCGAGAATTTCTTCAATCCCCTGCTGCAGTTCCTCATCTGGTTCGACGATCTGTTCACCGGTGCGCCCTGGTGGCTGATTATCGCCCTGCTCGCCGGCTTTGCCTGGTTCGCGAGCCGAAGCTGGAAACTCGTTGCCGGCGTGACAGCGGCTTTTCTGGCAATCGGCTATTTCGGCATGTGGCAGCACGCCATGTCGACTATGTCGATGATTACCGTCTGCACCGTGCTTGCGGTGCTGATCGGTCTGCCCGTCGGTGTCCTGATGGCCCGGTCGGACCGCGCGCAGGCGATTATCACACCGGTGCTGGACGTCATGCAGACCATGCCAAGCTTCGTGTATCTGATCCCCATCGTCATGCTGCTCGGCATCGGCCGCGTGCCGGGACTGATCGCGGTGGTTGTCTACGCCATTCCGCCGGTCATCCGGCTGACCAATCTCGGCATCCGGCTGGTCGACCGGGAGGTTCTCGAGGCTGCGGATTCCTTCGGCGCGAATTACTGGCAGCGCCTGTTCGGCGTGCAGATTCCGTTAGCGCTTCCGAACATCCTCGCCGGGATCAACCAGACGATCATGATGGCGCTGGCCATGGTGGTCATTGCCTCCATGATCGGCGTCCAGGGATTGGGGCAACCTGTGCTCAGGGCCGTCACCAACCAGTACTTCGCCCTCGGACTGTTCAACGGCCTTGCGATCGTCGCGCTGGCGATTGCCTTCGACCGGATGACGCAGGCCTATGGCCGCCGCCTGCAGCGCTACCGGCAGATTGCCAATGACTGACGCGGTCAAAATCGCCGTTCGCAACCTCTACAAGATTTTCGGGCCGCATCCCGCGCGCTACCTCGACCTTGTTCGCCAGGGCGTCGGCAAGCAGGAGCTTATGGCGAAGTACGACCATGTGCTGGCGCTGAACGACATCAATCTCGATGTGCCCGCAAACCGGATCTTCGTTGTCATGGGGCTTTCGGGATCGGGAAAATCGGTCCTGGTTCGCCACTTCAACCGCATTGTCGAGCCGACCGACGGCCGTGTCGAGATCGACGGACGCGACGTCATGGCGCTGGACGAAAACGAGCTCCGTGCGCTGCGGCGCACGCGTATTTCCATGGTGTTTCAGCGCGTTGCCCTGATGCCCCACCGGACCGCACTGGAAAACGTCGCCTATGGTTTGAGCATTCGGGGCCTGCCGCAGCACGAAGCGCGCTCCCATGCCGCGGATTGGATGCGGCGCGTCGACATGTCCGGCTATGAGGACTACTTCCCCGCGCAGCTATCGGGCGGAATGCAGCAGCGGATCGGCATCGCCAGGGCGCTGGCGACGGAGGCCGAGATCCTGCTCATGGACGAGCCGTTCAGTGCCCTCGATCCGCTGATCCGGACCGAAATGCAGGACATGCTATTGCGCCTGCAGGCCGAATTGAAACGGACGGTCGTGTTCATCACCCACGACCTCGACGAGGCGTTGCGGCTTGGCGAGCGGATCGCGATCCTGCGCGACGGGGAAATCGTCCAGCATGGCGATCCGCAGTCGATCGTGATCGCACCTTCAAACGATTTCGTCGGCGAGTTCGTCAAGGACATCGACCGCGGCAAGGTCATTACCGTCGGCTCGATCATGTCGCCTCCGAACGGGGCACGCCCGAAGGCAAAGTTGGCGGACACCACCTTGCTTGAGGACGCGCTGGTCACGTTCGCGGAGGACGGCGCGCGTGCCGCACGTGTCGTGAATGCCGCCGGCAAGGGGGTGGGTTATGTCGAGCTGGCGGACGTGGTTCAGGCCATGAAGGCGCCGGTCGCGGCCTGACGACGATTGACTCCAATTGTCGCGGACGGACCCCTCACGCGGCCTTGCCCAGCCTCTCCGTGTTGCCGACGATCATGCGCAGCATGCGGCGCGGCTCGTCATAGTCGGCGACCGCGGCATGGATCGAGGCGCGATTGTCGAGCCCGAGCAGCATGTTGAGCTCCCACTTGTGCCTGTACTGGTATTCCGGCTTCAACGCGTGCCCATACAGTTCCTCCAGCAGGTCGTCACTCTCGTGGCGGTCCACATCGTTGATGCACATGGTGTAGCCGGGATTGACGTAGAGAATTTTGCGAGCCGTCTTCGGATGAATGCGCACCACCGGGTGTACGACGTCCGGGTGGGTGTCCTGCTGAGTCTTGGTGAGTTTCGGCGCCGCGCCGCCGGTGTTCCAGCCCCAGCGGTGGGTGGCGGTCAGGCCTTCGATGCGCTGCTTGGTCTTCTCCGGCAGGCCCTCATAGGCCATGTACATGTTTGCCGCCAGCGTATCGCCGCCCCGGCTCGGAATCTGCGTCGAGTAAAGGAAGATCGCGTCCGAGGGGTCTTTTTCGTAGCTGAGGTCTGAGTGCCAGAACGCACCGGCCGGCTTCGCCGTGTCGCGGGATTCTGCTGTGCCGGTGTTGCGGGCGATGATCGAGACCTCGAAGCCGTCCGGGTGGTGATACTGGTCGAGCACATGCGGGACCAGCGGGCCGAAACGGGTGCCGAAATCCCGCAGCCATGGGACGTTTTCTTCAAGGTCCGGCGCGACGATCGCAACGTGATCGCACATCGCCTGTTCGACGGTCCGAAAGTCCTCTTCGCTCAGGGGTTTTGAAGAATCGAGCCCGTACACCACCGCGCCCAGCGGCCCGTCGAGCGGTTCCACCTTGATTGCCATAACGTCACCTCCATGCACCGATTATCGTTCGTGTGCGGAGGAATTTCCAGTGCGTGCGCGGAATCCGCAGTCCGTCAGGTGTCATGCTCGGCGCGGATCGGGCGTGCGAGAAGCGCCTCGATGGCCTGATCAACACCGACCGCACCGGAGACGACGCCATGAACCGCGGAACAGATTGGCAGATCGAGGCCCTGGCTGTCTGCTATGCCCGCGACAGCGGACGCCGTGTAGACGCCCTCGCTCACGGACCTGCGGGCGCCGAGGACCTCGTCAAGCGTCTTGCCTTCGCCGAGGGCGATGCCGAGGGACATGTTGCGGGACTGCGGACTGCCACAGGTTAGGATCAGATCGCCGAGCCCGCTCAGCCCGGTGAGCGTTTCCGCCCGCGCGCCAAGCGCGGTTCCGAACCGCACCATCTCGCTGAAACCGCGGGTGGTGAGCCCGGCATGAGCGTTGGCGCCGAGCTTCTTGCCGACGACGATACCGGCAGCGATGGCGAGCACATTCTTGATCGCGCCGCCGATCTGTGCGCCGAGCACGTCCTGGCTCCAGTAGGGACGGAACGTGGCGTGGCCAATGGCGTGTGCGAGAGATTGGCCGAGGGCTTCATCCTCGCAGGCGAGGGTGAGTGCAGCCGGCAGGCCGCGCGCCACTTCCGCGGCAAAACTCGGACCCGACAGGACGGCCAGCGACGCCTGCGGCAACGTTTCGGTGAGGACCGAGCTCATGAGTTCACCGGAAGCCTGCTCGATGCCCTTCGAACATATGATCACGGGTCGGGCCGCCGGCAGTGCGTGTGCGAGTTGGGCCGCGATCGCGCGCATGTGCTGCGCCGGAACCACCATCAAAAGCGCGTCCTGCCCGGCGACCTCAACAATGTCCCCGGTCGCGCGCAAGCCCGGGTCGAGCTTGATGCCGGGCAGGAAGGTGCGGTTCTCATGGGCCGAGTTGATGTCGTCGGCCGTCTCGGACTCATGGGCCCACAGAAGCGCGTCCCGTCCCGATTTTGTAACAGCCTGCGCGAGCGCGGTCCCCCACGCTCCGGCTCCGACGACCCCGATCGTCTGAATGGTCATGTTCGCCTCATCGCTTCATGCCTTGACGCCCGCGCCGATCTTCGGCGCCGCGTCCGGGTCAAGCGGCCACCGGGCGCGTGCCGGAAAATCGAACCCGTCGGTCAGACCGCGTGCGAAACGCTCCGCACCGGCCCACGCCACCATCGCACCGTTATCCGTGCAAAGTGCGACGGGCGGCACATGCAGGGCAAACCCCCGCTCTTCGCACAGCTGCGCAAGCCGGGCGCGCAGAACGGAGTTGGCGGCGACGCCGCCGGCAACAACCAGGTTCCGCCCGTTGCCGGCGGGAACGCGGTCTTCAAACAGCGCCATCGCGACGCCTGTACGGTCGACGACCACATCGCCCACCGCCTGCTGAAAGGATGCGCACAGGTCTGCAATATCCTGTTTCGAAAGCGGGCCGAGCTGTTCCGCCTGCCGCCGCAGCGCCGTCTTCAGTCCCGCGAACGAGAAGTCCGGCGCAGCGCGGCCCGCCAGCGGCCTCGGCAGGTCGAAACGGTTGACGTCGCCCGTCGCGGCGCACGCCTCGACCTCAGGACCGCCGGGATAAGGCAGACCCAGCAGCTTGGCCGTCTTGTCGAAGGCCTCGCCAAGCGCGTCGTCGAGGGTCGTCCCGAGCCGGTCGTAGTCACCGAGATCGCGCACGATCAGCAACTGCGTATGACCGCCGGATACCAACAGTAGCAGATAGGGCGGCGCCAGACCGTCGGTAAGCCCCGGTGTGAGCGCATGCGCTTCGAGATGATTGACGGCCACAAAGGGCAGGCGTCGAGCCGACGCAATTGCCTTGGCGGTCATCAGGCCGACGAGGACACCGCCGAGCAGCCCTGGACCCGCGGTCGCCGCGATGCCGTCGAGATCGTCCCATGTTGCCTCTGCCTCGCGCATGGCCTGGGCGACCACCTTGTCGAGCACCTCGACATGGGCGCGGGCCGCGATTTCCGGCACGACGCCGCCGAACGCGGCATGCGCGTCGAGTTGCGCACGCACGACATTCGACAGGATTTTGCCGTGGTGGGGCCCCTTGCGCAGCACCACGGCGGCGGCGGTCTCATCGCAGCTCGTCTCGATGCCGAGCACGCGCAAGTTCCTGTTGTCGTTTCCTGTCATCGCGCTCGCTGTTCGATTGCGTTATGACCCGATGCCGGGCATTAATGCCGTCTGCGATCTGCCCCTGGATGTTGTGAGTTACCACCTGGAGCGAAGTCCTTGCAATCACGCGCGCTGAAAATCGGAACCCGCGGCAGCCCGCTCGCCCTGTGGCAGGCGGAGGAGGTGCGCGGACAGCTGGCGCGGGCGCACGGGCTCAAGGGCGCCGACATCGAAATCTGCACCTTCAAAACGTCCGGAGATCGTATTCAGGACAAGCCGCTGCGCGAATTCGGGGGCAAGGGCCTTTTCACCAAGGAGATCGAGGAGGCGTTGCTTGCGGGCGAAATCCACATGGCCGTGCACTCCTTCAAGGACATGCCGACGGTGCTGCCCGACGGGCTTCAAATTGCGTGCGTTCTGCCGCGTGAGGATGTGCGCGACGCCTTTTTGAGCGGGACCGCGTCCACCCTTCGCGATTTGCCGGAGGGCGCGGTGGTCGGGACCTCGTCCCTGAGGCGTCAGGCGCAGGTCCGGCGCATCCGGCCCGACCTCAAGGTGATCGAGTTTCGCGGCAACGTGCAGACACGTCTGCGGAAGCTGGCCGAAGGTCAGGCGGACGCGACACTGCTGGCCGTCGCGGGCCTGAAGCGGCTCGGCAAGGAGGAGCACATCACCGCCAGGCTGGAGACGGAGGAGATGCTGCCGGCGGTCGCGCAGGGCGCGATCTGCATCGAGGTTCGGAGCGACGATGCGAAGACCCGCGCTCTCCTCGCAGCCGTGCACGACGCGGAAACCGCGCTGTGTGTCGGCGTGGAGCGCGCTTTCCTGGCCGAGCTCGACGGATCCTGCCGCACGCCGATCGCCGGGCTCGCGACAATCGAAAACGGATCGCTGCGTTTCCGCGGCCAGATTCTGACGCCGGACGGCACCAGGTGCCACGAGACTGAGCGGCGCGGTCCGGCGGGCAACGGCGCGGATGCGATGGGCGTCGATGCCGCGCAGGAACTCCTGTCGGAGGCCGGTGAGGGCTTCTTCGAGGCGCTGGAGTGATGCGTCTGCTCGTGACCCGTCCGCAACCGGACGCGGACGCGCAGGCGGCTCTTCTTCGCGAACATGGCCACGAGGCGATCGTTACGCCGGTGCTCGCCGTCGAGGTTTGCGACCCCGGTCCCGTGCCTGCAACCGACGCGCAAGCCCTGATCGTGACCAGCCGCAATGCCCTGCGCGCCCTCGATGAACTCAGCATGATCGATGCGATGACGCATCTGCCGGTGATCGCGGTGGGAAAGGCAACGGCGCGGCTTGCCGAAAACCTTGGGTTCCGGTCGGTAACGGTCGGTGCCGGGGCCGCGCCTTCGCTCCTTCCGCTCATACGGGAGACGCGCAACCCGGTGAACGGTCCGCTTCTTTACGTGACGGGCGAAAAGACGGCGTTTGATCTTAAGCCTGCGCTCACAGCGGAAGGCTTCGATGTCGTCCAGACGGTTGTGTACGCCACGCGTCCTGTAAAGAAGCTCGACGCGGAGACCATCGACGCCATCGCGGGCGGAAACCTCGACGGCGTTATCCTGATGTCGGCGGCGACGGCCCAGGCCTACGCACGGCTGATGAAGGAACATGAACTCGAAGATGCGGCCACGAAGCTTGTGCACCTTTGTCTGTCCAGCAACGTGGCGGATGTGCTTTTGGAACGATTTGACGCACATGTTGCGATTGCAAGCCGCCCCAACCAGGACGATCTACTTGCCTTGATCGCCCGCGAAGCGGCAAACTGACGGCGCAGGCCCTCGGCGCGCTCGACCGGCATGGGTTCGCAAGGGCGCGGCGGGGCAAGGGGACCATTGAATCAGATGGCTGATGACAAGAAACAGACCGGAGGCACTTCAGGTCGAACGGTGCGGACATCCCGGACGCCGAAGCGGCCGGCGCGCACCATTGACCTCGAGGCCAAGGAGGTGAAGGCCGGCGAGGCGGACGCCGGGAAAAAGGCGCCGACGGCTCAGGCTGCAAAGCCTGCCGGGGACGCAAAGTCCTCCGCCAAAACGTCGGCGGCTGCAAGCACCAGGAAAGATGACACGAAAAAGCCGGCCGACGGGAAGGACGACGCGAAAAAGGCGACCGGCGCGAAGGACGCCAAGAGCGCCAAACCCGCACAACAGGCGGATGCGCAGCCGCGGACCAGCCGGCTCGAACTGCGCAGTTTCGCAACGCATCTGGCGGCCGGACTGGTTGGCGGGCTGATCGGCGTTGTCGGTGCCGGCATCGGCATCGGCCAGCTTACGACCGGCGAAGCCGATCGTTCCGCCCCTTTACAAGCCGAAATCACGCAACTTCAGTCACGCCTTGCCGCCCTGCAGACGCGGGTCGACGAGCAGGCGAAATCGTCACGGGCAGCGGCGATGTCCGAGGATCTGGGCACCCTCGCGTCACGCGTCGAAACGCTTGAGAAGTCCCCGCCGGCGGCGTCAACCGGTGCCGTGTCGGAACTCTCCGACCGCGTCGCCAGGCTGGACAAGGAGATCAGCGCGCTGCAATCGGCGGCCGCGTCCAGCGGCAACAGTGCGGCGGCGGAAGCGCTTACGTCGCGTTTGACCGCGCTGTCCGACGAGATCAAGACGCAGGGCGAGAAGTTCGAGGCGGAAATCGCCGGGTTGAGAACCTCGGCCGCGTCTGACGGAGACAGTGCATCGGCGCTCGCCGTGGCGCAGACGCTCAAACAACGCACCGACGCGCTGGAGACCGAGGTCGCAAAGCTCTCCGGTGAAATGCGCGCATCCGGCTCCGCGCCCGACGCGACCGGCGGCGGTGAGCAGGGCGCGGGGCTCGCGCTGGCGTTCGAGGCCTTGCGGCGTGCCGTCGCCGGTGGCGATGCCTATTCCGACGAGCTCGACCTGCTGCGCACATATGCGCCTGAAGGGCTCGATCTTTCAGCTGTTTCCGCGTATGCCAAGACCGGCGTGCCGCGGAGCCGGGACCTGCTGCAGGAGCTTCCGGCGGTTCTGGAAAAAGCGAACGAAGCGGCGGCGAAGGCAGACGACGAAACGTTTCTCGATCGTGTGGTCTCGAATGCGCAGTCCATCGTGCGCATACGCCGCATCGGTCCGGCGGAGGGAGATGCGACATCCGCGGTTCTTTCCCGCATGGACGCCGATATGCGCGCGTCCGATCTGGCGGGCGTCTTGCGCGAGGCGAAAGACCTCAAGGGGCCGGCGCTCGATGTGATGAAACCCTGGCTGGCAAAGGCGGAGATGCGCGAGGCGGCCGTGGCGGCGGTCGATGCGGCGGAGCGCGCCCTGCTTGTCCGCGACGAGCCCAAATCCGATGCAGCGGCGAAAAGGTAGTTGACGATGTTCAAAATCGCCGTCTTCGTCGTCGCGGTGGTCGCTGCTGCTCTCGCAGTGGCGTGGCTCGCCGAGACGCCGGGCACGCTGACCGTCACCTGGCTCGGATATGAAATCACGACATCGGTCCTCGCCGCCGGCCTTGCCTTTGCGGCATTCGTGCTGATCGCCATCTTCCTGTGGTCGCTGGCGCGCTATCTGATCACGCGGCCGACCGTCGTGGCCGAGATGGTGCGCAAAAAACGCGAGAAGCGCGGCCTTGAAGCCCTGACGCACGGGCTGGTCGCGGTGGGATCCGGCGACAAGTCCGAGGCTCGCAAGTTCGCGGCCCAGGCGCAGAAGCTACTGCCGCATGAGCCTCTGTCGGCATTGCTCGGGGCGCAGGCCGCCCAGCTTCAGGGAGACCGCGCCGCCGCCCGCAAGATCTTCGAACAGATGACCGACGCGCCGGAAACGGAGATGCTGGGCCTGCGCGGGCTTTTCCTGGAGGCGCGCCGGGAGAACGAAAACGAGGCCGCGCGCCAGTTCGCGGAGCGCGCCATGGACCGCAAGCCGGACCTCGCATGGTCCGTCAATGCGCTGTTCGAGTTGCAATGCAAGGTCAGTGACTGGGCCGGAGCGCTGCGTACTCTCAGCGTGGCGGAGCGGCAGCGGCAGATCGACAAAAGCCTTGCGGCGCGGCGCCGGGCGGTGCTGCTCACCGCGCAGGCGATGGACGCGGAGGAAACCGACCTCAACCGCGCCCGCCAGTTGGCGCTGGAGGCACACAAGCTTGCCCCGGATCTCGTGCCGGCGGCGGAGATCGCCGGGCGCGTGATGGCGTCTCAGGGGGATGCGACGCGCGCGGCGCGTGTCATCGCCAAGACGTGGGAGGTGAACCCGCATCCCGATCTTGCGTTCGCCTATGCCCATACGCGCCCCGGCGAAGGGCCGCATGAGCGTCTGAAACGCGTGAAGTTCCTTCAGCAATGGTCTCCCGACCCGCTTGAGGGCGCCGTGGCGGTGGCGACGGCGGCGGTCGAGGCGCGTGAGTGGGACGAGGCCCGCGCCGCACTTGAGCCCTACATCGAAGACCGGCCGACGGCGCGCATCTGTACGCTCATGGCGCGCATCGAGGGCGGCCAGACGGGTGACCAGGGCCGCGTCCGCGAATGGCTGGCCCGCGCCGTGCGCGCGCCGCGCGATCCGGCCTGGACGGCGGACGGGTTCGTATCCGACCAGTGGGCGCCGGTCTCGCCGATCACCGGGGAACTGGACGCGTTCGAGTGGAAGGCGCCGGTTGAGCTGATCACCAACACAGACGACCAGCTCGTCATCGAGGATGTGGAGCGCGCCGCCGAGGAAGTCGTCAATCCGGAACATGTGGCCGACGACGTGGCGGAAAACCCCGAAACCGACGAGGTCGAGAAGGAAATCTTCGCCCCGCCGCACGCGCCGGACGATCCCGGACCCGAGGGCACTTTTACCGAGGCGGAAGCCGAGCAGGACCGGAAATACCCCGCGCCCTCGGGCTGAGCCGCGCACCATGCCATCGACGACGAGGCTGCGACATGACGGCTTGCGCTTGCTTTCGCCTGCCACTGGAGCTATGCCAGTTCGCACGCGGTCGGACGCCGCCCGAAAGCGCTCCGGCCGGAAATCGGCGCCGCATTAGCTCAGCTGGTAGAGCACATCATTCGTAATGATGGGGTCGGGTGTTCGAGTCACCCATGCGGCACCACCCTCCTGTGTTTTCGGCATCCCGAAAAAGATTGTCCAACACTCATCAATGGTCTGTCTGTGTGTCTGCTCTGGGTCGCAGAGCGATCATCTGGCGCTACGCGGGTGAGTGTCCGCAGATGACCTTAGGCGGACATTGCAGCGTCAATCCTGACTGACTTGAAAGCTTGGTCGGTCATGTCCAGACCAGCTTCACTGGCGCAGCGGCGCTCGCACTGCGTAAGGTGTGAAGGCATTCCAAAATAGGAATGTCTGCAAAAGGGCAAAAGGAAAGTGCGATGGCTTCGAAGTGTCCCCGAGACCTAATCGGATATGGCGCCAATCCACCTGATCCGCAATGGCCGGGCAAGGCGCGTCTGGCGGTTAATTTTGTGATCAATTTTGAAGAAGGCTCCGAAGGGTCGATTTTCGATGGAGAGGACCAGACGGAAACCGGCCTGACCGAGAATGACGGCGTGGTATTTGCGCCCGGTGCGCGAAATCTTGGTGCTGAGTCGATGTTCGAATATGGCAGCCGGGCGGGATTTTGGCGCTTGTTGCGACTATTCTCGGCGCACAACATGCCGGTAACAATCTTCGGTTGCGCCTTGGCGCTGGAACGCAATCCCGATGCGACCGAAGCGATCAAAGAGGCCGGGTATGATGTGTGCTGTCACGGCTGGCGCTGGTTCAAGCACTATGAGCTCGATGAGGCAACCGAACGGGAGCACATCCAGCGTGCTGTCGCATCGCTTGAGCGCACCATAGGCGAACGGCCGCTCGGCTGGTACTGTCGCTACGCGCCAAGCGAAAACACGCGGCGGCTGTTGGTTGAGGAAGGTGGGTTCATCTACGACTCTGACTCGTACGCTGATGACCTGCCTTTTTGGACCGAAGTCGATAGCAAGCCCCACCTCATCGTGCCGTATACCCTAACCAACAACGACGTTCTGTTCATGCGCGGTTCCATTGCCACGGCAGACGACTATTTCCAGTTTATCAAGGATGGGTTTGACATGCTCTACGAAGAAGGCGGAACGGCGCCGAAGATGATGTCAGTCGGGCTGCATATGCGTATCATGGGACACCCCGCGAGGGCTGCGGGACTGAAGCGTCTGCTGAGTTACATCGCCGGGTTCGACGACGTATGGGTGTGCCGGCGCGCTGATATCGCGCGGCATTGGATCGAACGGCATCCGTTTTAGAAATACTCCGGATATGCCGATTACTTGTGAAACAAACGCTTGAGGATTCGATGTCGCTTGTGGCTGTACAGCCGACGCGAGGCCACCGGCCGCACGACGGTCATCGAATCCGGTGCGTGGACCAACATGTCCATCGAGCACACCGCCCGCACCGGCGCAGACAAGGCTACCGAATGGTCATTCCGGAAGACGGATGTTCGACTATGAATGCCGAATGGCACAACGCGTCGATAAGTTACGCGATGCAGAATGTCGCGACCGTCGTGAAAACAGCAGACGTGATCGCTGCGCTTCAGTTGCGTGGGTGAGAAGTCCGCTCCTGGCAGATTTTGCTGATTTAGTCGGTGTCTGTCGCGGTTTTGGTGTCTGCTCTTGGTAGCACCGGACATTTCCGCTGCCGCTCCCTGGCTTGGCGGGGCGGGATGGTTCTCGGTCAGCTCTGGTTTTCGATCATTGTCGCAATTGCTCAACCTTTACATGGCGAATCCGAGCGGGCGCGCGCTCGACGATCCCGAATGCGAAGCCTGCCAGTAACGGCAACTCCAAAAGCAAGGAAACAAGAACGATGACGATGCTCGACTGGTCCGAACCGACCCCAACGCCAGCCCGCAAACCGCAAGATGAACAGACCCATGACACCCCGCCCGCCGACGCGACCGGCCTCGGAGACATTGAGCGCGGCGCGGCTCGCGTCTCTGTGGACGACAAGCGGATGATCAACGTCCGCGCGGACGTGAACCAGCTGCTGCCGCTCAAATACCGCTGGGCTTGGGAGAAGTATCTCGCCGGGTGCAACAATTACTGGACGCCGACGGAAGTCTCCATGCAGGCGGATATCGCGCTGTGGAGATCGCGAGACGGCCTAACGGACGACGAGCGACTGATGATCAAGAGCAACCTCGGCTTCTTCGCCGCATCGGAGTCGCTCGTGGCCAACAATATCGTGCTGGCGATCTATCGCCACCTGACCAACCCCGAATACCGCCAATACCTTCTGCGCTAGGCGTTCGAGGAAGCGGTCCACACTCACACCTTCCAGTATATCGTCGACAGCCTCGGGCTGGACGAGGGCGAGCTGTTCAACATGTATCGCGAGGTGCTCTCGATCACCGACAAGGCGGCCTGGGCGCTGGACTATACGAAGCATCTGGACGACCCAGACTTCCGAACCGGAACCCCGGATCGCGACCGCGCGTTCCTGCGCGACCTCGTCGCCTTCTATGTCATCTTCGAGGGGATGTGGTTCTACACCGGCTTCGCGCAGATTCTCTCGCTCGGACGGCGCAACAAGATGGTCGGTATCGCCGAGCAGTACCAGTACATCCTGCGCGACGAGAGCATCCACCTGAACTTCGGCATCGACGTCATCAATCAGATCAAGATCGAGAGCCCGGACCTGTGGACGAATGCGTTTCAGGAGGAGGTCCGCGGCGTGCTGAAGGATGCGGCGGAGCTGGAAGCCGCCTATGGACGCGATACCATGCCGCGCGGCTTCCTCGGGCTCAATGCCGGCCTGTGCGAGCAGTACATGCATTTCATCGCCAACCGCCGTTGCGCGCAGCTTGGCCTTGCGCCCGTCTTCGCGGCGGCGGACAATCCCTTCCCATGGATGTCGGAGGCGATGGACCTGAAGAAGGAAAAGAACTTCTTCGAGACCCGCGTCATCGAATACCAGAACGGCGGCGCGCTCAGCTGGGAATGAGTAGGCCGCCGATGCAGGGAGCGGATCGTGCGTGTGAGACGGAACGTCATCGTCATCGGGATGGGAGCGGGCAATCCCGACTATGTCACGATCCAGGCCGTTAAAGCGCTCAACCTGGCATCGGTGTTCTTCATACCCGACAAGGGCGGCGGCAAGGAGCAGCTGGCCCGGCTGCGGCGGGACATCTGCGAACGCTTCATCGAGAATCGGGATTACCGCATGGTGACGTTCGACAGTCCCGTGCGCCCGAAGCCCGGGGGTGATTACCGCAAGGGCATAAAGGCATGGCGCGGCGAGGTTGAGCGGGTCTATGAGCGGCTCCTTGCGGACGAGTTGGGCGAGGACGAGTACGGCGCGTTCCTGGTATGGGGCGACCCGTCGCTCTACGACGGCACGCTGCGCATCCTCGAAAGCATTCGCGCGAAGGGCAGGATGGAGCTGGAGTACGACGTGGTGCCGGGCATCACCAGCGTTCAGGCGCTCGCCGCCCGGCACAAGGTTCCGCTCAACCGCATCGGGGAGGCCGTCACCATCACGACCGGGCGCAGGCTGTCGCAGGGATTCCCCGAAGATGCCGGAAGCGTCGTGGTCATGCTCGACGGCAATGCGGCCTTTACGAAGGTGGAGGACGACATCTACATCCACTGGGGTGCCTATGTCGGAACCCCGGACGAGATTCTTGTCTCGGGCAATCTGGAAGACGTCGCGGGAGAGATCGAGCGCCTGAAAGAGGCGGCGCAAAAGAACCACGGCTGGATAATGGACACGTATTTGCTGACCCGGCCTGAGTCCAAGGAAGACTGATATGCGCGGGTTTCCGCCATCAAGGATTATCTGCCTGACCGAGGAGACTGTCGAGACGCTGTATCTTCTCGGCGAGGAAGACCGCATTGTCGGCGTGTCCGGATATGCCGTGCGCCCGCCAAAAGTGCGGCGGGAGAAGCCGCGTGTTTCGGCGTTCACATCCGCCGACATCCCGAAAATCCTGGAGCTTGAGCCCGACCTCGTTCTCACCTTCTCCGATCTCCAGGCCGAAATCGCCGCCGAGTTGATAAGAGCGGGTGTCGCCGTGCATGCCTTCAACCATCGCGATGTTGCGGGCATCCTCGCCATGATCCGCACTTTGGGCGCCCTGGTTGGTGCGGCTGACAGGGCAGAGGCGCTGGCGCGGGAATATGAGGCCCGGCTCGAGGAGGTGGCGTCTTCGGCAAACGGCAGGTGGAGACCAAGGGTATATTTCGAGGAGTGGGACAAACCGCTTATCAGCGGTATTGGCTGGGTGTCCGAACTGGTCGGTATAGCTGGCGGTGAGGACGTGTTCCTTGCTCTCGGGAAGCAGAAGGCGGCGAAGGACCGCATTGTCTCGCCTGAGGACGTGATCCAGGCGGCGCCTGACATCATCCTTGCGTCATGGTGCGGCAAGAAGGTCGCGCCGGATCGGATCAGGCAGCGGCCGGGGTGGGACGCGATCCCAGCGGTGCGCGATGACCGGATCGTCGAGATCAAGTCGCCGCTGATCCTGCAACCGGGCCCCGCGGCGCTGACGGACGGCCTCGATGCGATCGTCGCGGCGATACGGTGAGGCGTGTTCGTCGTGGGACTGGATAGGAAGGGTCCAATTATTCCTCCGTCCAAGAGCCTCCGTTTCTGAACCCAGGACCGTCCGGATGTCGACTGGTGGCACGTTGCAGGTGTTCCAAGCCGCAACGTTTCAGGTCCGTTTCAGACCCCGAGCGGTCCTTCGGCCCGGTCAGCGCCGTGACACTTGGAATAACCCGCACGTCGATCGCGCCGGATCACACCGGCGTCTCGGCGATGGACTTCAGTTCGTTTTCTTTTGGTTTTCGTCGAGTTGAGTGAAATCGCCCCAATTCAATTCCACGAGTTCCGGTTTGCCCTTGTCGATCGAAATACTCCGAGTCCGGCTGCAAAGCTTGAGGTTGGAAGGCGCCCGGCGCCATACCATCGTCTTCGACAACATCTTGGAACCGGCGTAGCCCATCACCTTGAGCTGGGACGCGCTGATCTGGGTGACCTCGACACTATATTTCTTGCCGTTTTCCGGATTGTAGATCCAGCCGGTGTCATAGGATTTTCCAACGCGCTTCCCGCCGCCGATGACGGCAGTGCCGCACGCCTTGCTGTGAGACGGATTCTTCAGCCAGACAATACGCCCGCACAAGCCGGCACCGCAGGGGTTCACCTTGATCGCGCTTCGTCCGGAGTGGTCGTAATACACGCCGCTGAAGGCCTCGGCCGGTGCCGAAGGCACAAGCGCCATAAGTGCGGCGCCAGTGAGTGTGGCGAAGGTGGCGGTCTTGAGACTGCGAAAGGCGGTCATTCTGGTCCTCCCATAATGCAGAAATACCGTTTCTCGTCTCCCAGTTAGATAGGAGCGGGTGGCCCGAAGCTCAATACGGACGATCAGAGACTTTGTGATTGTCGCCGGTTTCCGAAGGTGCGGACCCTTACGCCAGGCCGGCAATCTCCTCGTGGGTCAAGCCGCCCGGAACAACATAGATTGGAATCGGAAAGGTGCCGGCACGGTCACCTCCGACCAATGAAGATACCAGGGGTCCGGGTCCTGCGCTGCTGACCGAGGCGCCAAGCACAAGCACGGCGATATCTTCGTCGTTCCTGATCGACTTGAGGATTTCTTCGGCCTTGTCGCCGGAACGGAATACCGTCTCGGTGCGCAAACCCTTGAGGCCGAGCTTCTCGAGGTTTCGGGTGAATTCTGCAATTTTGGCCTCGGCCTGTTTTTGCGGGAAATCGGGCGCATCCACTTTGATGTGCATCCAGCCGCCGAGTTTCAAAGGTTCTTCGACGTAAAGCATGACAAGGCGGCCCTTCGTGCGCATTGCGACACGTGCGGCAAAGAACAGCGCAACCTCGAATTCGGGCGAGTCGTCGACGACCACCAGAAACTTCCGGTGGTGCCCAGGTTCCAAAGCGCGGCGCTTCTTGCGATCGGCCATTTGCCCTCCCACTCACGGCGATGTTCCACGACAATAGCCGTGTATGTCCGTGAGGGAAGCATGATTCTGACCGACCACTCGGCTGTCGTCGCCCGACGTCCGCTTCGGACAGGGGGCCGACACGGCGACAGCCGGTTTGACGTACCCGCTTCGCGCCAGAAGCAGTCGTCCGCTTCGGCAGCTCCCGGTACAGCGCGAACGTTCTGACGCGCTTGATCTTCGACAGCTGTTTCCCTGGATCTGGATACGCGGGAAGGAGACGATACATCGCCGTCACTTGCAGATCGGCAACTTCCGCGGCGGCCGCTTCGGAAGGGACGCCCGCCAGTCGTCGATGACCGGTTGGAGGGTTTCCTTCGGCCAGAATCTGGGCGCGCCAATCGCGCGCAGGCAGGCCGCGTTCCAATACAGTCCCGCGCGCGCCAGGGATTTTTGGCGCTTCACTACCTCCGCGACCGCGTCGATGTCGCCGGACTCAGGATAGATGTAGAGCGTCGTCGGGTTGTCTCGTACCATCGCGAGAATGCGATTGGATTCTGATGGCGACCAGGTTGTGCAGCCGTTGCTGCGGCCGCCGGTGTAGTTCACCAGTTTTCCGAAAGGAACGTAGCCCTCTTCATCCGCATGGGGGCTTTGCGGATTCTTGTAGCGGCACCGCCACCTCAACATGACCGCCTGGTGCCCGCCGATGTCCCGCTCTCTGGCGTTAGCGGTGTCGCCTTCCCCGTCAAACAGCAGGAAGATGCGAAGGAAAGGCGTCTTCTTGCCCGAGGCACGGTAATACCCTTTGAACGATTCCCTCGTTTCGGCCGTCACATAGGCGCCGCCCGTGGTCAGATTCGACCCCTCCGCATTGCTGAAGTTCTTCGCGCATTGCCGGCCGTTCGAGAAATTCGCACGCCGCAGTTTCCGCCCGTTGCCATAGCCGGAATAGATCGCGCGGAACGACTGGTCTGCTTCGCAGATGATGTAGAACCGGCGCCCGAGCCGACCACTGCGCAACGTGCTGGGGCGCGTCGCGTCCATGGCGAAATAGCAGGGATTGTTGACCGCGCCTTCGCTGACCTTTTGCCGGTAGAACGCGCGCGCCCTTTCCAGAACCACCGATGCGATCCGACCCTCTCCGGTGCCAACATGGGCCCGCAGCCATGCCGGAATGCCGGAAGGCTGCTCGGCCGCCAACGCTCGCGGCGAGCCCGGCAAGGGGACAATGATCATGACTGCAATCGTCAGAAAGAGCGCACTCAACGGCAACGGGCGAATCCCCTTGTAAAGAACCTGGAACACCCGCTTAGCACAAGTCGTGCGCGACGTCCGCTCTTGCCAACCGGAGGACGCTCGTTAGGCGCTTTCGGAATGTCCGCAATCCTGCAACTCAGGTCTTTCGAAGCGATGGCCAGTCTGCGCATTGGCGTCAGGGTATGGAGCGACTGTCCAGTATGTCCGATCAGAACGGCCGCCAAGGTTACCCGGGCCAGAGTGCGGTCTGAGGATGGAATTGCGACCAGGCAAACCAAAACGCCTGATGGCTCCCAAGATCGGAACCATCTGCATCCACGGCTCTTATACCGCCGGCCTCAAGTTTCAGACGGACGTTTTCGTAAGCAATCACATCGCCTTTTTTCAGGGCCACAAATGCTTTGCTTCGCTGAAACGCCACCGGCTTGCCCGACGCTGTGACAACGCCAATGATGTCCTCGTGAACCGGCAAACGCGGATCGACATCACCGACCGGGAATATCGGTCCATTGGCGTCGCGGCCATTGCGAAAATCAAAATCGCGTCCAAGCGCCAGCTCTTCGACCAGCACGGTCGTCTCGGGGTGAGCCTTCTTCCAGGTACCCCAGTCGGTGGTGACGACACTGGCTTGCTTCAGTTGCAGTTTCTTCTCCGCCAGGGCCCCCGTCACCGCTTTGCCCAGAAATGTATCGAACACCGAATATGTATTGACGTCGTACATCACTTTGTTGGACCGGATCAGCAGTCCCGACGTGCGCAGAATCGGTCGGTCGATCCCCTCGGGCAGCTGATCCGTGAAATAAGCCTGCGCTGCGCCGCACAAGGTGCAATATGGAATTCCGAGATGTCTTCCGCCCAACGTATCGTTGACCATCTCGCGCACTTCCATAATGCGTCGCGGATATGCCCGGTACTCACCGTTTACCCCGATGCCAAAAACGATATCCTCGTCCTTGAGCCATGTCGCGTCTTTCGCGCTGCTCACTTTGGGATTGTCGGCTGCGGGAATGCAATTGCACGGTTCGTCTGTCGTATCGTACTTGCGATCGTCGATCAGCACGCCACCCCATGAGACGTGCCTCCAGTCGATGTCTCCATCAACAAAGATCTTCTCCCAACCGGGCACAAGATTCGTAAAAATGGCGCGCTTCACCCGCAAATAATCAGGGGGCGCCGGAATATCCCATGCAATGAGCTGGTCGGTTACGACCCCCCAGTGATTTGAGGTCGGCGGCTTGATGCCCAGCAGCCTGGCAGCGGCCTCGGCAAGTTCCGCATTCATCTGGCGTCTGGGGGCGAAGCGCATCAAGTCGCTGATCAGCCAGGCAATCCGAGGATCTTTCGATGCGGCGATTTCGCCCAGAGCGATCGTCTGGTCTCGCCCCCATGTCGAACTCGTCACGCTGTCGACAAACGCCGCCTTCACAGCGGACTGCAACTCCTTGGACAGCGGGCCTTTCGGCACGGCCGGCGGTTTGCCGAATTTCTCAATCACATAGTCCGGCAGCGGCGCAGCTTCCTGGGCCCGCAGCGCACCGAGCCAGAACACAGATAGCGTCACCAGCGACACAAAAAAGAAGATGCGCGGTTTAAAGCCGATCGACGATGTCATAGCGGGACCCATTCACGTGCATGTTTTACCTCTCAGACGTACAAGCCTGATTCTCAGATGCATAAGCTTCCGAGATTGTTCACCTGTGGAGCCTGCAGTGTGTCGTTCGGTCAGTTCGTTTTTCAGGCTGGACACGCAGCCTGCCGCCAAAAATCCGGTGTGGCCTGCACTATCCCTGTTGCTAATCACGTTTGCATCAGCGTTCGGTGAACATCGGGCGCGAAATGTCTCGATGACTTGGCCGCGCGTTTCGCTGTGCATGGTCAATCCGGGTGTTCACGGCAGATCGCGGAACGCTTTGATTGCGCAATTACCGTGAAAGTCTGCGATCCCGCCTGACCCGGCGGCCGCGGGGTATTGGCGGTGGCCACGCCGCAAGTCAAAGAGGAACTCGCAGCATGCTTCGCCCGGCTATTGCAAGATGCCTACAACCCGGTCTCAATGGCCCGAAGCAGGCGGAAGCGCAGGCCGCCATTGTTGCTCCGCAGAGCGATCACGAAGCGTACCTGCCCATGCCGGGCGGTCTTGGCGTAGCCCGCCAGCGTGCTGACGCCGGATAGCGTGCCGGTCTTGTGCGGGGCGCCGTCCTGACCGTAAAGCAGGCCGGCGTGGGGTGCGAAGAGGTCGAGCAGCCGGGCGAGACCACGTGCCGTGAAACGATTGCCGCGGCTGAGCCCTGAGCCCTCCTCAAGCCGGATGGCCTCGGCGAGGCCGTGCGCGGCGAGAATTTCCTGCGCGACATTGCGCGACTTCTCAAGGCTGACAGGACCGCCATGGCGGTGGCCGCCGATCTCCAGGAAGATCTGGTTGGCAATATAGTTGTTTGAATAGCGCAGTATCTCGGTGAGGATTTCCGAGAGCGGGTGCGACTGGCGGTGCACGTAGACCGGCGCAAGGCCTTCGGGCACGGTGCCGGTGGTAATCTCGCCGTTCAGGGTCCCGCCGGCCCGCCTGATGAATGCGGCGATCAGCTCACCGGCATATTGCAGGCTGACAGCCGGATCCTGGGCCAGGCTGATGCGGCCGCGGCCATTGGGCCCGCGTGCGCGGAACTGGCTGATCGCCAGCGGTGTGATCGGCGTCTGTTTTTCGGCGGAGCGGACCTTCTTGCCGCGGCGTACGGCGTGGATCGTGTTGAAGTTCACCGCCAGGGCGGAGTTCAGGGCGTCGTAGGCCCGGCTGGATCGCTCGACGCCCGGGATGCGAAGGTCGGACGGGTAGTAGCTCGCGTCGAGCACGAGGCCGGTGAGCGGCTCCTTGCCGACCGCGGCGACCAGCCGGGGCGCGAGAAGAGCCAGCTCCTCGGAGATGAGGAAGGGATCTCCGCCCCCGCGCACATACAGCACCCGATCGGCATCCAGGTAAAAGCGCGTCTTGAAGCGGTATTCGCCGCCGAGGACCTCCATCGCCAGCCACGCGGTCACGATCTTTGTGACGGAGGCCGGAACGAACGGCCGGTCGGCATTCTGCGCCACCAGTTCGTTGCCGTCGGCGTCCATCACCAGCACCAGGCCCGAGGGCGCCAGCTTTGCGATCTTCTCCCTGGCGCCGGCCAGAGCCGGGGAGGAAAGCAGCAGCACGGAGAGCGCAAGAAGGCCAAGCCAACTCGCCAGTGCGGCGCGGGACCGGAGTGACTCCGGGCGCGCGGGCGCAACGAGGATCTGCAGAATGTGGGCACGCTCGTCGTTTCGCAAATCGCACCTCAGGCCAGTTGGTCGGCGTGGAACACTGCGATGTGTGTGTCGAGGGCCGCGGGCCATGCGCTAAATGCCCCTAAACGTCTTCGGCCGCCGGCCCCTCCGATATCAGAAACGCTCGGGCCGCAGGACCTGGCAGTCGGTCACCGTGATGATTCCGATATGACGCTGCACCAGCGGAAAGGCGTGTTCGATCAACTCGTCGAGTCCGTCCTGGCGAACGACGCACACCACCTGTACCAGGCCGCCCGCCTTGCCCACCGCCGCATCCGCCGACCATCGCCCCGATTGCCCCGACCCGGCCTGCACCTTCAGGACCGAGTATCCCGTGACGCCGGCGCGCTCCATCGCTTCGGTCAGGCGGCGCTGCATTGGTGCCTCGATGATGATGGCGACCCGCTTGGCGTCATGCAGTTTCATGCCGGACCTCCCGTGATGGCCGATGCGAGGAACAAATACAGCGGCAGTCCGAGAGTGAGATTAAACGGGAACGTGATCGCAAGCGAGAGCGTAAGATATATTCCGGGATCGGCTTCGGGAAGCGCGACGCGCATCGCGGCCGGCACGGCGATGTAGGACGCCGACGCGGACAGCACCGCCAGCAAAAACACGCCGCCCGGCGACAGTCCGATGACGAGCCCGGTCACGAGCCCGAGGGTGGCGCCGATCATCGGCATCAGGATGCCGAACGCGAACAGGCCGGGCGTGATCACGCCGCGGCTGTTCCGGATGCCGCGGCCGGCGATCAGCCCCATATCGAGCAGGAACAGGCACAGCACGCCCTTGAAGGGAGTGACGAAGAACTCTTCGATTTGCGCCATTCCTTTCTCGCCGGTCGCGATGCCGATCGCGAACGACCCGACCAGAAGCACGATCGAGCCGTTCAGAAGGATTTCGCGCCACAAACCCGGATCCATCCGCTCCCGCCCGCCGCCGCTGACGAGCCATAGTGCCGACAGAATGGCGGGCGCCTCCATTGCCGCCGCGACGGCGACCATGTAGCCCTCCGATACGATCCCCTGGGATTGCAGCACCGACGTGCCGGCGACGAACGTGACGATTGAAATGGACCCGTAGTGCGCGGCCACGGCGGCGGCATCCGTCCTGTTGAGCCGGGTCATCACATTAAGCAGCCCGAATGCAATAAACGGCAGGACGGCGGAAAGCACGACCCCTGCGGCCAACGCGCTGAACAGGCCCCACTCAATGCCGTAGCCCGAGACGCTCACGCCGCCTTTGAAGCCAATCGCAAACAGGAGATAGATCGAGAGCGCCTTGGCCACAGCTTCTGGGAAGGACAGGTCCGAGCGCGCCAGCGACGCGGCAAGGCCAAGGATGAAGCTCAGAATCAGCGGCGAACCGAGATTGTCGATTGCCAGGTCGAAAAAGCCTTCCACGCGTTCCCTCCGGTTCCGGCGGATTATCTGTTCTCAAGTTGCGACCCTACTAATCGGTTTCATCGCAGAACGCGAGTAGAGGTGCCGGATTTTTTTTGGGGCTGATTCAAGGGGCAAGAGCGTCGATCGGGGGTCGGACCGGGCTGTTCTCGGCGACCCTATCCGCCGTGGCTGCCGATGGTCGCGCCGATGACGGTGACAAGGCTGACGGTGAGCAAGACCCAGTGCATGCGCTGGATGAGCCGAAACGTCTCGTCGGGTTTCTCCGCAGCCCGCTTCAGGAACCAGCGATGCAGGACCAGCGGTTCGGCAACGAACAGCATCATGGTGAAGACCGCCCACACCAACACCATGGCGTGCATCCACCAGAACTCGATTTCGGCGAACCGGTCCCACAGGTTCCACGTTTGGACCAGATAGAAGCCGGAGATTCCGACCAGGAGCGTGGTCACGCGCGCCTGCCAGGCGAACCTCTGCTCGACGGCCTCAAAGAAGGCCACGCGTTCCTCGGGCGTCTTGAGACGGCGGACTGCCGGGAGCAGAACTGTCGTGACGAAGCCGACGCCACCGATCCACAGGACGACGCCGAACACATGGATCGCGCGGGCGAGGGTGGCGTCATCCATGTCCATAATCTCCGGAACGCAGGCGCATCACATGAAGTGCCCAGCGAGAGATGCAAGGCGTCGGAAAACCGGTCAACGACACCGGACGCGTCATTGGCTGGTCTTGCCCTCAAGTTCGTCAATGAGCATGCGCATGCGCTTCCCTGCCATACCGCCGGGTATCCCCGCCTTGGCTTCTTCCAGGTTGGGAAACGTGTCTCCGACGGCAACAAGCATGACCATGCCGTGGCGTCCGTGGACCTTGCATGTCAGGGGGTAAACACCCGGCTTGTTAAACCGGATGATGGAGTCCGACATGTTGTCGAGATGGATTGTGGGGACATCCTTGGGCCACATCTTGCGCAAGGACACCACCGTATGCTGTCCGCGCATGTTCAGGAAGCGAATGCGTTTGCCGACCGGCACGCGCAGCAACCCCGGCTTGAACCGGAACATGTCAAAAGCGCTCGCCGCCCGCACATCGATCACCTGGTCGACCTCGATGACTGGGCTGCCGTCGGCCGGGTCAGCAAGCGTTGCCCGAGATGCGGAGAGGGAAAGTGCGATGGCGAGACACAGTGGGCCGGCCTTCAGAAGGGACAGCACGCTTCGGCCGCGTATGGCGATCTTTGGGGAAGCCAATCGAACGATCATTCAGCTCTCCGACACGTCTCCAATGGGCCGCGTTCGATGCCGCGGACTTGCCCGCTGCAACTGCAGCGGACGCACGGCGTCGATCGCACTGAATGCGGTCCCGGTCCGGGTGTCAATCGGCAGGCAACAGTTTAGAACCATATTAAATAGCGTAAATTCAACGATTTAGGTCGTTTATCCCCGCTCTCGCGGTGCGGCGCCGGTGCGGATTGTCCGGCAAATCAGGGGTTTAGCTCGGCGTGCAATGCAAAGGGAAGCCCCTGCCGCGTTGCGCCGCGCTTTCGATGCAAGAGGGGTCTCGCGTCGAACTGTCGCAACGTCCCGTTTCCGGACCGCAATGCTGCGTGCACCTTCGCCGGGCGTTTGTAGATTGTGCAACGTGGATGACACCAATCGGGGGCTTCAACCCGACATGGCGTCGGTTTCACTCGGCTTTTCGAAGCGGATCACATCTTCGGCGAGGCAGTAACCGATGCCGTGGACGGTCTTGATCAGCGTCGGATCGGATGGATCGGGTTCGATCTTCTTGCGCAGCCGCATGATATGGACGTCGATTGTCCGGTCGCCGACATAGATCGACGGCCCGCGCACGAGGTCGAGCAGTTGCTCGCGCGACAGCACCGTACGCGGCTGTTCGACGAACGCTCTCAGGATTTCAAACTCCGATGTCGTCAACCTGGCGTCTTCCGCCGAATCTGCATGAACGAGCGTGCGTGCACCGGTATTGAGAATCCATGTCCCGAACTGCAGCAACGTCTGCCCCGGCTTGACCTGCTGGCGCGCCAGTTGCTCGACCTTCGCGCGCCGCAGAACGGCGCGGATGCGGGCTACCAGCTCGCGCGGTTCGAACGGCTTGCAGACATAATCGTCGGCGCCGAACTCGAGGCCAAAGATGCGGTCAAAGGTCTCGTCGCGCACGGACAGCACGACAATGGGCAGGTTCGAGGTCTGACGGATTTCGCGCATCAGCTGGAATCCGTCGATGTCCGGCAGGCCGATATCGAGCACGCACAGATCGATGCGGTTCTGCTCCAACGTTGCGCGGGTCTCCTTGCCGGTCGCCGCGCACAGCACTTCGTAGCCCTGCTTTTCGAGATAGCGGGCCAGAAATGACGTGATCTGTTGATCGTCATCGACAATCAGAATGCGGTCGCTCATGAAGTGTCTTCATACCTTGTTGCAACGCCTTGGGGGCACTTCATGCCAGCCAAGCAGCCTGCTGGCAATTGCACCATGATGTTGATCAACATCCGGCATTTGCGCTTTTACTATACAGTCAAAGGAGTCCGAGCGCATGAGCACACAACTTCTCTCGGGCCGCGCGATGCCCCTGCGCCTGTTGCTGGCCGGCATCGGCGCCGCCATCCTCCTGGCCGCGACGGTTCTCACCGGCCTTTATCTCGGCATCGAGACCCGCGACCGGTTCCAGAGCATCGACGCGAGCTGGCGCACCTACGCGGCCGAGACCGACCGGCGCGGTGAGTTGCTGAGCCGCATTCGCGGCCTGATCGGCTATGGCGGCATCATTCACAATTTCAAGAACTACGTGCTGCGGCAGGATGCGGAATATCTGGACCGGGTCCGGGCGCAGCTGGAGGACTTCAAGGAGGCAATCGCGGAGTACCGGCAGGACAATCCATCGCCTGAGGAGATCGAGGCGCTCATGGCGGTCGAGCAGACCATGGCCCGCTATGACTCGAAGCTCCCCATTGCGATCAGGGCCGCGGAGGAAAACTGGACGCCTCTGGAGACGGATCGGCTCGTCAAGGTGGATGACCGAGCCGCGCTCAAGGCCCTTGCAGCGATCGATGCCGCCTGGCGTGACAAGCGCCGCGTCACCACGCAGGCGATTGCGGCCTCGGTGAGAGAGGGGCAGGAACTGGTCGGGACCGGCTTTCGCTTTTTGACGGGGCTGATGCTGGTGGCGCTTGTGATCTACGGCCTGTTTTACATCCTGCAGGCGGAGTTGCGGCAGACGGTCGGGCGACTGTCCAGCGAGCTTGCCGAGCGCAAGGCCGCGGAGCACGCGGCGAAGAAGTTCGGTCGTGCGGTCGAGCAAAGTCCGGCGACGATCGTGATAACCGGCACGGACCGTCTGATCGAATATGTCAACCGCAAGTTCTGCGAGGTGACCGGTTACGAGCCGTCCGAAGTGATCGGGCGCACGCCGCGTTTTCTGCAATCGGACGAAACGCCTCCCGAAGCGTATCGCGACCTCAGCCAGCGGATTGCGCGCGGCGACGAATGGCGCGGCATCTTCCGAAACCGCAAGAAGGATGGCGGATTCTACTGGGCGCAGTCGATCATCCTGCCCTTGCGCGATGAAGAGGGGCAGATCACGAATTACATCGGTATCGGCGAGGACATCACCGAACGCCGCCGCGCACGGGCTCAAATCCAGCGGGCGCAGAAGATGGAGGCCGTGGGTCTGCTTGCGAGCGGCGTGGCGCATGACTTCAACAACATCCTGACGACAATCGTCGGCAACGCCCATCTCGCGCTGATGGACGCGCCCGAACGCGGCCACATTCGCGAGGAACTCGAGCAGATCCAGATCGCCGCAAAACGCGCGGGCTCCCTGGTCGGGCAGGTGCTTGCCTTCGCGCGGCGCCAGCCCGGAGATCCGGTGCCGCTGCGGATTTCAGACGCGGTCGAGGAAGTCTGCCGGCTGATGAAGGCGTCCATCCCCACAAATGTGTCGATAGAGGTCGACGTCGAGGACGAGAACCTCACCGTGCTCGCCGATCCCACGCGGCTGCATCAGGTCATCATGAACCTGTGCTCCAACGCGGCCGAGGCGATCGGGGCGGAGCCCGGCACGCTTCGTCTGCGCGTCGCGCGCCATCATCCACCGGGAAGCGCACAGGCGCAGGTCCGTCTGCTGGTCGATGACACCGGTTCCGGCATTTCCGAGGAACACCGCGCGCGTGTATTTGAGCCGTTCTTCACTACCAAACCGCCGGGACGTGGCACGGGACTCGGCCTGTCCGTTGTTGCCAACATGGTGGGGGAAATGGGCGGGCGCATTGCCATCGTCGAGAGTTCGCCGTCAGGCACATGTTTTGAGATTCTGTTGCCGGAATGCGATCTTGCCCCCCAGGCGCCCGTCAGCCAGAAGCGTGCCGTAGGTGGCAGCGACCGTATCCTGCTGTGTGATGACGAGCCGGAGGTCGTCGCCACCTGCCGCAAGCTGCTTGAGCGGATCGGATACACGGTCGAGGCCTTTACCGAACCCCTGGCCGCGGTCGAGGCGTTCGAGGCCAATCCGGAGGCCTTCGACCTGGTGATGACGGATTTTGTCATGCCGGAGATGAACGGCGAGCAGTTGGCGCGTGCCATCCGCGCGCAGCGGGAAACCTGCCCCATCATCATTTGTACGGCCTATCAGCCGGGGACGCTCGACCCGGAGGCACTGGCCCCGATCCGCGTGCTCGACAAGCCGGTCGATCCGGTCCAACTGGCGCGGATCGTCCGTTCGATGCTGGATGCGCAAGAGCACCAGGATGCGGCCGAATAGACCGGCTGCAAGAGCTCGTTACGGCTCCGATACATCTCGTTACAAATCTTCATAACTTTGCGTACCCGGGAAATGCTGGCGTTACAGAGCTTCGATAGGTTCGGTTCATGCAGGATGTGCAATCACATCCCTGCGGAGCCTGAGAACGCGACGTTGTCCGCAAGTGGCCCGAGGTCATCGAGAGAGCGGTCGGGAGGGAAATCTATGGTGCAAAGACAGTTTCGCTGGCAGCCAGGAACACTGCGTTTGGCGATAGCTGCCATTTCGTTGTCCGTTATGGCGCAATTCTCGCCTGCTGCGAACGCCCAGGAGGTCGGCGCCGTCAAGCCGATCGAAGTCAAGCCGGAGCTTGCCGATCTCGGCAAGCGGCTGTTCTACGATGTCCGCCTCTCCGGCGACACGACACTTTCCTGCTCGTCCTGCCATCTGCCGGAAAAGGCCTTCACCGACGGCAACGCGCTGTCGGACGCCTATTCCGGTGCCAAGCATTTCCGTAACACGCCGACCCTTGCCAATGTGGGTCATCGTGCGGCCTGGTTCCATGACGGGCGCGTGGGAACGAACCTGAACGACGTCACCCGCGAGATGATCACAGAGACCTACATGATGAACATGGACATGCGCATCATGCAGGAGCGGCTCAAGCAGGACCCGGTCTATGTCAAGATGTTCGAGGCCGCCGGCCTCGGGGAGCCGTCCAACGGCGGCGCGCGCAAGGCGATCCAGAATTTCCTGAAGACCATCACCTCCTCGGACGCTCCGTTCGACACCGGCAAGATGTCCGCCTCGGCCAAGCGCGGCTGGGGGCTGTTCAAGGGCAAGGCAAACTGTGCGGCGTGCCATTCCGGCAACCGCTTCACCGACGACAAGCCCCACAATATCGGCGTGCCGGACAATCCGGACATCTGGGCCGATCCGCTGCGGCACATCACGTTCGTCACCTTCGCCAAGTTCCAGGGCGTTGAGAACTACATGAATGTGCGGCGCGATCTCGGTGCCTACATCCGCACCCGCCGCGGCGGTACCGAGCGGTCGTTCATGACTCCCACCCTTCGTGAGCTCACCTACACCGCGCCGTACATGCACAACGGCGTGTTCGCGACGCTTGAGGAGGTGGTCGAGTTCTACAACCGCGGTGGCGGCGACGATCCGAACAAGGACAGCCGGCTGAAGCCGCTCAATCTGATTGCCAGCGAGAAGAAGGATCTGGTCGAGTTCCTCAAGTCGCTGTCGGGCAAGAGCTTCGACGATGACAAATATGTCTGGCGAGAGGAAATCGACACCGAATATCCGGTGATCAAGAACTGGCGCAAAACCAAGAACTAGGGGAGCCAAGTGATGGAGCGCAAAATTCTCATTCCCGCCGCCCTGGTGCTGGCTCTTGCGGCCGTGGGCGTCGTTTCCCAGAGTGCCGGTTCAAAGCCGAGCGATCGACCGAAGTCACTGGCGGCTCTGGAAAAACCGTCGGAACCTGCCGACAATAAAGGCACGCCGGCGAAGATCGAACTTGGAAAGATGTTGTTCTTCGATCCGCGCCTTTCCGGCAACGGGGCCATGCCGTGCTCGGCGTGCCACCTTCCGGACGCGGGATGGGATTTTCCCGACAAGATCTCGCTCGGCTATCCCGGCACCACCCACTGGCGCAACAGCCAGACGGTCGTGAACAGCGCCTATTACGGCAAGCTGTTCTGGGCCGGTGCGTCGAAGTCGCTCGAGGGTCAGGCGCGCTCGGCGGCGCGTGGCGGTGTCGCCGGGAACGGCGAAGACGACATGATGGAGGCCCGGCTCGCCTTCGTGCCGGAATACCGAAAGCGTTTCCGCGAGGTGTTCGGCGACCGGTGGCCGCGCATTCGCAACGCGTACATGGCCATGGCCGCCTTCCAGCGGACGCTGGTGCAGACGGACACCCCGTTCGACAAATATATGCGCGGTGACGACAACGCCCTCGACGCGGCCCAGAAGCGTGGGCTGAAGCTCTTCACCGGCAAGGCGGGATGCGCCGAGTGTCACAATGGCGCGCTGCTGAGCAACGAGAAGTACTACAACACCGGCGTGCCGCCCTATGACGGCTGGGAAACGGATGCGCTGGCGCAAATCACCTTCCGTTTCGAGCTCTACGCAAAAGGCGTGACCCAGGAGAAGTACCGCAAGTGGAAGGACGATCCGGGTCTCTATTTCCGCACCAAGCAGGACGCTGATCTCGGGAAATTCCGGGTGCCGAGCCTGCGCTATACCAAATATACCGCGCCGTATATGCACAACGGCATGATCGCGACGCTTGAGGACGTGGTCGAGTTCTACAACAAGGGCGGCGGCACCAACGACTGGGCGGCCACCAAGACCAAGCTGCTCAAGCCGCTGAAGCTCACCAAGAAAGAGAAGGCAGACCTGCTCGCATTCCTGGATTCGCTGAGCGGTCCGAGGATCACCATCGAAGAACCCGAGCTGCCGGAGTATGCACCGCTGCCCGCGCCGGCGAGCAACTAGGGAGACCTCAATCATGACGACAACGGAACCAAGGTCTACAGCCGAGACGCCGACGCCGAAGAACGGCACCGGGCAGGGACACGGGGCATCGTGCCTGATGAACCGGCGCGATTTCCTGCTCACCTCGGGCATAGCCACTTTCACCATAATGGTGGCTTTGAAGGGCGGCCCGGCATTGGGCGTGCCGGCGGTTGTGTCCACATATCCGCGCAAGCTGATCGGCAAGCTGTCGGAGCTTAAGGTCGATGAACCCGTCGACTTCAGCTACCCCGACGAGGAAACCTATTCGGAATCGATCCTCATCAAGCTCGGAACTGAAGCCGGAGGCGGCATCGGCCCGGAGAAGGATGTGGTGGCCTTCAACTACACCTGTACGCATCAGGGCGGCCCGCTGCAGGGCACCTACCAGGCGGCCGACAAGGCGCTCGGGCCCTGCCCGCTGCATCTCACCACCTTCGATCTGACCCGGTACGGCATCTTCATTTCCGGGCAGGCCTATCAGAGCCTGCCGCAGGTGCTGCTCGAGCTTGACGGTGACAATATCTACGCCGTGGGCATGTTCGGCCTGATTTACGGCCGTTTCGACAATCTGCAGGCATAGGAGAGGGCATCATGGCCACGCCGTATTACATTCCGCGAACCAATGTGCCGCTTCCGCCGAAGGACGCGGACGTGATTTCAACCGCCTGCGACTATTGCATCGTTGCCTGCGGCTACAAGGTCTACCGCTGGCCGGTCCGGGGCGGAAAGATCGGCGGGCCGAAAGCGTCCGAGAACGCATTCGGCGTCGATTTCCCGGTCGATCCGCTCGGTCCCTGGGTGGCGCCGAACCAGTACAACATCGTGCTTCACAACAACGAACCGCATCACGTCATCATCATGCCCGACAAGGATGCCGAGTTCGTCAATCCGAAAGGCAATTCTTCGATTCGCGGCGGTGCGATCGCCCAGAAGGTGTACAACCCGCAGACGCCGACGCGTGACCGTCTCAAGTCCCCGCATGTGCGCATGTTCGGCGTGCTCATGCCGGTTCCCTGGGATTTTGCGCTCGATATCGCCGCCGAGACGATCAAGCACGTGGTCGACGTGCACGGAACCAATGCCTATGGCATGAAGACGTTCTCGTACGGATACATGGAGAACACCTACGCGATCTCCAAGTTTGCCCTGCGGCACATCAACACCGCCAATTTCACCTTCCACGATACGCCGTCCGACGTGACGTCGACGCCGGGCTTCCGTGATGCCGGGTTCGACAATTTCGGTGCGGCCTACGAAGACTGGCGGGACGCGGAAACGCTGCTGATTTGCGGCACCGATCCGTATGAGACGAAGACGATCCTCTTTACCGACTGGATCATGCCCGGCATCCAGGACGGGCAGAAGGCGATCTTCCTGGTACCGCGCCGGACTGCCGGCGTTGCCTATGCCGAGAAGAACGGCGGCCTGTGGATCGACATCCAGCCCGGCACTGATCTGCCGGTGGTTCTGGCGATTGCCCGGGTCATCGTCGAGAACGGGTGGGAAGACAAGGAATGGATCAAGAAGTGGGTCAACGACAAGTGGGGCTCGTCCTCCGGCTTCGGCCAGGGCACGCGCAACACCCCGTGGCAATGGCGCACGACCTGGGGCAAATTCCAGACCAAGGGCTTTGACGACTGGAAGAAGTGGCTCCTGGCCCAGGATTACGCCAAGCCGGAAGAGGCCGCCAGGATCGCCGACATCGACGTGCAGAAGATCTACACGGCCGCGGAATGGATGGGGAAACCCAAGGGCGGCAAGCGCCCGAAAACCTCGATCATGATCGAGAAAGGGTTCTACTGGTCGAACAACACCGGCAATACCCAGGCGATTTCCGCTCTGGGGATCGTGTGCGGCGCGGGCGGGCGTCCCGGTCAGATGATCGGTCGCGCCGGGGGCCATCAGCGCGGCGGTCTGCGTGGCGGCAAATACCCGCGCAACAAGTCGCCTGAGAAGCTCCCTGGCCGTCGCCGCCGCGCAATGGACACGGACCGTTACCTGATCTCGGGCCATACCCGGCTCGCTCACGTCATCGGTAACACCTGGATCCAGTCCATGTGCGGTAGCCAGGGGCTCTCACGGCGGTTCAACGAACTGACCGTGCAGAACCCGCACCAGATCATGTCGTTCAACAAGGACGACATCATCGATACGCTCAAGAAGCGGGCCGACTCCGGCGGGATGGTGGTCATAAACCAGGACATCTATCTGGTGGATCCGATCGGCGCGCGTTTTGCCGACATTGTCTTCCCGGCCGCCGGCTGGGGCGAGGATACGTTCACCCGTGCCAACGGCGAACGCCGGCTCCGGCTCTATCCGAAGTTCTACGATGCACCGGGCGAGGCCAAGCCGGACTGGTGGATCATGGCCGAACTCGGCAAGCGCATGGGCTTTGACGGTTTCGACTGGAAGGACTCCAACGAGGTCCTGGAGGAAGCCGCCCGCCGCTCGCGTGGCAGCCGCAAGGACTTCTTCATGGTCAAGGTCGCGGCAAAGCGCGAAGGCAAGACGTTGCACGAGAAGTTCGCGGAGTTCGGCACCAACGGCATTCAGGGGCCCGTCTTCATGCAGGATGACGGTTCGCTGACCGGCTGGAAGCGGCTGCATGACACGACCGCGAGTTTGCCGGCGGAAGGTCCGTCCGGGGCCAACACCTTCTCCAAGAACCTGACGCGGTTCAAGTCGCAGACGGGCAAGTGCAACATCCAGAAAGCGCCCTGGTCCCTGTTCTCCGATTATTGGGAGTGGCTCAAGCCGCGCGAGGGCGAACTCTGGTGCACGTCCGGCCGGATCAACGAGCGTTGGCAGTCCGGATATGACGACCGGCGCCGGCCCTACATCGTCCAGCGCTGGCCGGAAAACTGGGTCGAGTTGCATCCCGACGACGCGAAAGCACGCGGGATCGAGTCGGGCGACTACGTCATGCTCTTCTCCGACCGCATTCCGGAGCAGGTCGACACAATCGTTGGCGTGGAAGGCGACGACTTCCAGTTCACCAAATTGCTGGAGAACGGCCATATCCGGCTGACCCGTGCCGCGATCACGGCGGTGGCGATCGTCACACCGGCGGTCAAGAAGGGGGTCGCCTATATGGACTTCCTCCACACGGCGCAACCGGCGAACGCCCTGTCGGGCCGCGTGGTCGACTGGATCAGCGGCAACTACAACTACAAGATGGGCGTCGGCATGGTGAAGAAGATCGGCGTGTCGCCTTACAAGAAGGACTTCAGGTCGATGAGCTTCGTCCGGCGCGACATTGCTTGATCGTTGCGCCGTCAAAACCGGTCCGGTTTCACACTGCGGCCTCACCGCATGTCTCCTGCGCGCCCCACGGGCGCGCAGGCTTGCCGGCAAGGTGACGTCCGACAGTTTCCCTTTCGATATGTTGCGTGGAGTGGCGCATTAGGCAATGAATGGCACGAACGTTTCACGGGTTGAGTTTGAGGCGGAGCGCATGGCGAGCCGAAATGAAGCTGCGGCCGCGCTGGCAAGGATTGTGACCTCCGGCAACGATCTTGAGCAGTGCCTTGCGGCACAGGCCCTCGGGCGCATTGGCGATGCCTCCGCCGCAGACGTCCTGATTGCGGCGCTGCGCGATCCCGATGAGGACGTGCGCGTCGATGCGGCGACCGCCATCATGGCACTGTCGATTGAGGACGCCGTCCCGACCATCATCGAGAACATAGCCCAGGACCCGTGCGTGGATGCGAAGATCGCCTATGCCAGGGCGGTCGCGCATTTCCGCGCAGAGGCGGCCGTGCCGGTCCTTCGGCTGCTCGTCGGCGGCATGGCCGAGGACGAAATCGCATGGGACGATGAGGATATCGCCCAGTCGGAGTCCGACGACTGGCTCGAAGTTCAGCTGGCTGCCGTCGAGGCGTTGGGTCAACTTGGCGCGAGCGAGGCGGCCGATGACATTCGCGCCGCAATGGAGGACGAATTCGGACAGGACCTGTTGCGCCCCGGGCTCGTAGCTCTTGCGCAGATGGGCGATGCGGGCCTTGAGATCGTGTTGGACTATCTGCGGTCGGGCACGGCGCGGGCGCGGAAGATCGCAGTCGATGCCTTGCGCCAATGCGCGCCGGACCGGTTGTCGGGTCTGTTGGATGAACTCCTGGCCGACGCGGATGCGTCGGTTCGGCTGATCGCGCTGGCGGCGTTGCAGGCAGGCGACCCCCGGCTGGTGGACTGCCTGGACGATGCCGATGAGACGGTCCGGTCGGAAGCGGCGGCGCGTCTGGTGCGGCTGCAGCCCGCGCGGCTGCGCACCTTTCTGGACGATGAGAGCGAAGCCGTCCGGATTGCGGTGCTCGGAGCCTTCGCGGGCCTGTCCGAACCGCCGGCGGTCGACGATGTCACGAACCTGCTGCTCGACTGGCTGGACAAGGGGACACCCAAGCTCGCCTGCGCGTCTGCCGAGCTGCTGCCGATGATCGATGCCAAAGCAAGCGTCGAGCCATTGCGCCGCGCGGCCCTGCGCCGGGGCGCGGCCGGTGAAATCCGCAGGGCGGCGGTCTCCGGACTGGCGAAGGTGAGCCCCGGCACGGCCGTCGAGACTCTGATCGAGGTTGCCCGCGATCCCGTGCGCCCGATACGCCTCGAGGCGATCGGCGGTATCGCGCGGATCGCCGCGGACGGCGAGGACGAGGATCGGCGCAAGGCGGGTGACGTCCTTCTGGCGGCGCTTTCCGGTTCTCTTGATACACCCCCGGACGAGGCGGAAACCGACAAGGCGGACGCGGCCGCCGAAGAGGATGAGGACAGACCCGCGGAACGGCATGGCCGGCACGCGGCCAAGGAAGACAGGGCCGATCAGGTCAATCGCATTCGCATCGATCGCGAGGGCAATATCATCGAGGAGCGCCCCGAGCCCGATACGGTTGAGAACGCGCCCGAGACGGCAGATGAACCGGGCGCAGAGGACATCGCGGAACCGGAAGACGCCTTTCCCATATCGACCCTGGATTCGCTGCAGGATGGTTTCGCGAGCCCGACGGACGAGGCTGCCAGCGGCGAGATCAAACTCACCTCGGAAGATCTGAGCTTTCTGGAGCTCGCCCAGGGGCGGCAAGGCAAACGCGTCTTGTCTCCGGAGCAGCGTGCGCCGGCGCACACGGACGTGCGCGTTCTGGCGGCGCGCGTTCTGGCGGATCTGAAACGTCCGGACGTCGTCGACAGCCTCGTTTCGGTTCTGGAAGAGAGCAATGAGGAATTGCGGTTCGCGGCCGGCGTCTCGCTTGCCGATTTGCTTGAGACGCCGGAGATCCTGAGCGAGGAGGCCGGACGTGCGCTAGCGCGCCACCTCGCCGACCGTTCACCGACGCTGCGGCTCTGGCTGACCCGCGCGGCGAGTGCCGCGCGCAGTCCGGTACTTGTCGAGGCATTGCGCGCGCGCGTGGACGATGAGGAGTCGACCGTGCGTGCGGAAGCGATTCTGGGACTATCCCGCCTCGATCCGGACTTCCAGATCGAGTCTTATCTCCAGGACGATGACATGACGGTCAGGCAGTGCGCCGGCAAGGCCCTGGTGGAGCGTCATGGCGCCGGTGCCCGCGACGCGCTGATCGAACTGGCGTTCGGCCACGGCGGAACCGACCGGCTGGTGGCCGCGCGGTATTTGCGCGACACCGATCCGGATGCGGCCAACGCCGAGGTCATCGCGCGGCTGCAGTCGTCCGAAAACGCAGTCGACCGGCGTATCGCCATCGAGGTGCTCGGAGAGCTCAACGCGGTCAGGCCACTGCACGCCGTCGGCGCCTAGATGCTCTAACACTTGAAGATATAGAGCAAATTTATCCGATCAGGTTGAAACAGGGTGAATCAACCTAATCGGATTTTGCTCTAGGAATGGGGGAACTCCGGCAAGTGATTTCTTATCGCTGAAGGCGGTCGGACGGGACAGATTCGAACGCTCTTGGGCACTCAAATCAAGTCCTGTCACTGGCGATCAGAAATATTTGGATATAAAGCCGGTTTTGTTTGACACCAATTCTCCGATACATGCAATTTAAGTCTTAATAAGTAAAAGCGGTTGCGGGGAGTTGAAGTTGTCGGTTGGATACTACTCTCGCGTGCATATCGCGCGTGCGTTTTTGTGCGGAACGGTTTTCCTTAATTGGTCTCTCGCTTTTCTGCTCGCAGCCGGTTTGGGTCTGGCCGGTTCGGCGCACGCCGCCGACTTCACATGGAACGGCAACGGGACTTCTTTCGGCACGGCAACAAACTGGGCCCCAGGCGGCGGCCCTCCGGGTACAGGCGATAATGCGATCTTCAATGATGTCGGCGCTGCCAACACGTCGGTGCAGGCTCTCGGCGGCTCAGTTGATGGACTGGTCTTCAATGGCGCCACAAGTTATGAGATCGAAATCACTGACACCTTCAGTTTGTCAGGTGGCATCTTCAACAATTCCGGCGCCGATCAAACGATTTTTGGCTTTGGCTTTGGTGCTGAGCTAAGTGGCACCGGCGGCATCGTCCAAAACGGCACCGGCACGTTAACGCTTGCAGTACGAGAAGCAAACTATACCGGCGATACCACCCTCACTTCAGGCACTCTGCGCGCGTTGAGCTTTTCGCCCAACAGCCCGTTCGGTACCGGCACGCTGATCATAAACGGCGGCACGCTGGGAAATGCAGGCCCGCTCCCGGGTCTCCCGACCGTGTTCAGTCTGACTTTGGACAACGACGTCCAGGTTAATAACGACTTCGCAGTCGATATCCTGGGCTCCTCAACATCAGTGCAATTTGTGGGGCAGGTCGACCTCGGCAGCACCAGCCGAACGGTTGCCGTAACCAGGGAAACTGGCGGCATATTCGGCAATAGTCTGATCTTCGGTAATGCCATTGTCGGCGAACCCGGGACTGGCATCACATTCGTCACCGACGACAATGGCGCGGAGGTCGTCTACGGCCAATTCGACAGTTTCGCCAATACCTACACCGGGCTGACCACGGTCGGAGAGGGCGTTGATCTCCGGCTGCAGAAGGCCAACGATGTCACGGCAATCGCGGGCGACTTGACGATCGACGCCGGCGGTGAGGTCTCCCTTCTAAACAACAATCAGATTGCAAACGGCGTGACCGTCATTGTCAACGGTCAGCTCGATGCTGAATTCAGCACCGCGGAGACAATTGGCAATCTGCAGGGCGGCGGGCGGATTCGCGGCGGCGGCGGTCTTTTCGGATCGCTGTTCACACTCACGGTCCACCAGGGTGCGTTCAGCGGCGACATAGACGATGGGCCGTCACCGACGGCCGAGGTCGCCCTTGTCAAGGATACGGCGGGAACGCTGATTCTGAGCGGCGACAACAGCTACAGCGGCACCACGACGATCAATGCCGGCACGTTGCAGATCGGCGCCGGTGGCACGACGGGCACGCTCGGCACGGGCAATGTCGTCAACAACGGCGTGTTGACTTTCAATCGCAGCGACACGTTTGCGGTCGACAACCTCATCACGGGCGGCGGCGTGGTCGACAAGCAGGGCTCGGGGACGCTCGAACTCACCAATGGTGGCAACGACTACAGCGGCGGCACAACGATAAACGGAGGCACGTTGCGCATCGGTGCCAGCGGCGCCACAGGCAGCGGAACACTGACCGTACTGGGCTCCACGATCAGTTATGCCGACGCCGTCGACGAAACGAACCCGATTGATCTTCAGGCCAACGTCGATCTTGAGGTTCGAGACGGTGAAAGTGCCACCCAGTCCGGCGTGATCGGCGAGACGGGAGGCGGCTTTGGCGTGACCAAGACCGGTGCGGGCACGTTGATTCTCACGGGCACCAACACCTATTCCGGCGGCACGACCATACAGGCCGGCCGGCTGATCGTTAACGGCGGGATCGGCGCAGTGACGCTCCTGCAGGGCGGAGTGCTTGGCGGATCGGGTACGGTTGGCGCAATAGACGCCTTTGGAACGATCGCTCCCGGCAATTCGTTTGGCACACTCGACGCGTCCGGCGACGTGCGTTTCAACGCGGGCTCCACTTTCCAGGTGGAAGTTGATGCCCTGGGCAACTCTGATCGTCTTGCTGCAACGGGCCAGGCGATCATATCGGCTGCCGGTACAACGCTGGATATTGTGGCCCTTGCAGGCACGTTTCCGGATACCGTGACATACACCGTCCTGACGGCAGACGGTGGCGTGACAGGTCAGTTCGCGGCGGTCACCGACAATCTGCCCGACATTGACTTCAAAGCCATCTACAACACCGACAATGTGCAGCTGTTCTACCACAGGGCGGCATCCGACCTTTCGCCGAAGGACATTCATCCTGCCGCGACGGCGGCGGCGCTCGATACCGGTTTGGATTTTTCAGCAACACTGCGCCGCCGTGGGGGCGTTTCAGCCGGCGGCATCACCTCGGCGGGTCCTCTGGGCGATCTCAGTCTTGGATATGCGCCATCGACGGCTACCGGGCCATCGTACATTGCTATCGTTGATGACGGGACAAGTACCGCGCTGCCATCGGCGCAGTGGGTGGGCTGGGGCAGCGCCCTTGGCGGTCGGGTGGATGTTGATGGTTCTGGGGCGGTTCCCGGCTGGACTTCCAAATATGGTGGTTTTGTCGCGGGAGCGGAGCGCGGGTTTGAAGGTTCGCGCACGAAGGGGATTATCGGGCTGGCGGCAGGCTTCGTGTCCGGTGACGTCAACAGCGGCGGTTCGGATGCCGACACCACGAGTTGGCATGCGGGCGTTTATGGCGCCACCGTCTCCGGGCCGCTGACGGTGGCAGCAGCAATCACGGCCGCTTTTCAGGAATACGATTATCTGCGTTCGGTCGGAGTTGCGACGGCCGCCGGTGAAACGACGGGATATGCATTGGCCGCTTCGGCGGAGGCCTTTCTCGACGCCGTGCGCTGGTCAGGCTTTGCGCCGGTTGAGGGATGGCGCTTCGGTCCGCTTGCGACAATAGATGCCGGCCGCGTCAGACAGGATGGTTTCACGGAAACCGGCGCCGGTATTCTCAATCTCACTGTTTCCGACAGCGATGCCAGTCAGACTGTAACCGGACTGGGTATCGCTTTCGGGGCAGACCGCACTTTCGATGCACGGCGGCTGGCTGTCGATGCGCGGGTGACATGGGAGCATGTGTTCGGCGACACTTCCGTGTCGACGGAATCCGAGATACCCGTTGCCCTTGCCAGTTTCCAGGCAACCTCCGCCGCTCAGGCACGTGACCGCGTGGCGATCGGTCTGGGGGCGGCACTGGAAGTATCCGATAATGTCACGACGCATGTCCGCTACGATAGCCGTTTCTCTTCATCGAACGATGATCACAGTGTGACCGGCGGACTCACTGTCCGATTTTAGAAGTCGCCGCCGGCAAATCCAAATGCGTTTTGTTTGCCTGGAGTGCTAAGTCCCGGCGGCATCGCGGCAAGCGGATTTTCATCACCGAAGGAGGTCGGCCTACCGGAACGGCGGCGTGTATTGCAGGCCGCCGTCGGTCCACAGCGCGTTCAGGCCACGCTCCAGTCCGATCGGCGTTTTGGGTCCGATGTTGCGGTCGAAAATCTCGCCATAGTTGCCCACGGCCTTGATCGCCTTCGCGGCCCAGTCCTTCTCCAGACCGAGCATGCCGCCGAGATTGCCTTCCGAGCCCAGCAGACGG
>JANQLP010000021.1 GCA_028280515.1 Hyphomicrobiales bacterium | reverse complement strand
GTCTCGTAAACCCAGTCTGGAGTGCCTCTGAATCCACTGCCTGTGGCACCGGCGGCGGTGACTTCAATGGTGTCCAGCAAATTTCCGTTGACCGGCGGGTTCCCGGTGTCCGGCACGCTTTCGTCAGAGCCGGCTGGACTGACCAGGGCGGCACTGCGCGGTCCGGTGATGCGAACGTTGATGCCGGTGCGCGCGAGCATCGCCCGAAGCGCCTGTCGCGGCGACATGACACCAGAGACGGCGTTGGTCCGCGCGTTTCCGTCGATCGCGGAGGAATAGCCGACCTGCCAGCCCGTAGCCCGGCTGAAAGCATCGATAGCCGAGTTCAGGGATTGCGCCGGAATGGAAATGCTGACCCGATTGCCCTGTCCCGCCACTTGACCGCCTTGCTGAGCGAGAGCGGGAGCAATGGCGAACGTCCCACAATGCACAAGCATGGTGGAACACATCAGCATTCCGGCCAAACGCACGACTTTCGAACTTGTTTTCGAATGTGTTTCCCGCTCCGCATGCGCGGCCGCAGTGCGCCCCTTCAACGAACATCCACAAACAGACATCCCCACGCCCCCGCGCTGTTTTCTGTCCGAGGGCCAATGTTCAGTCGGTATTATTTTCCGGCCCTCTCCCGAAAGGACGAACGGGTATGGGGGCCGTCACAACAAACTTGATACTTATTTCAGGATTAGAATTCCGATAGGAAGCCGGATCACCGCGACACCCGCCGCTTCGGCCAGGGTTCGGATCGCGGCTTCCGGCTCATCGACATTGTAGTTGCCGCTGACCGAAACATGCCGCAGCCGGTCATTCATGACGATTACCCTGCGGTCATAGTAGCGTCGTAGGGTCGCCAGCGCGGCGTCAAAACTCTGATCGCGAAAGATGACACGCCCGCCCAGCCAGGCCAGCGCACGGCCCAGATCCGCTCTGCGCACCGGCGAGAGCGCGTTGTCACGCGCAACGATCATCTGTCCGGGATTGAGCGTGGCCCGGTCGACCTCTGCCGCCATGCGGCTGACCGACACCGACCCTTCTTCCAGGACAATGGAATCCTCAGTCTTTCCGCGCCTGACCACGAAAGCGGTGCCCAGATTCATCGTCTCGCTGAAGCCTGCGGTCACAACGAAGGGACGGGCATCGTCACGACGTACGTCGAAATAGGCTTCCCCCTTCAGCAGCCTGACGCGGCGATGATCGTCCTCGAAGTCGAGCGCCACGGCCGACGCGGTGTTGAGGATCATCGCCGAGCCATCCTGTAAGCGGATGGACTGGCGCTCGCCGACCGCCGTCATGTAGTCCGCCTGCCAGCGCAGCCACAGGTCAGGCCCCTGCAGAATGCCGATCGCCAGGAAGACCAGCGCCACGGCGGCCGCCAGCCCCACGCGCATCCGCAGGCCAAGCACGCCAGCCCGAGCCGGCGGCGTCGCTGCCATCACATCCGCGGCATTCCCCACACCCCTGCTTGTGCGGGCATCGTGCTCCGCTGCTCGGCGCAGCGATGGCAGGTCATGCATCCGCTCAAGCCGGGCGAACGTCTCTTCGCACCGGCTGTCGCTGCACCGCCATTGCTCGAACTCTTCGTGCGTGGCCGCATCCAGCGGCCCGTCCTGCAGCCGCGTGTACCACTCGAGTGCCTCGTCGGTGATCAGGTCGGGGTGTCGATAGGCCGCTTGCCGCCTGGCCATTTGCGCTTCGTCCTGCTTCACGAGTCCAACCGGGACCCGGAAGGTTGTACAGCCAGGTCCGGCCGTAACATGCTCCGGACTTCCAGGCGCCCCTACAGGTTAAGACGTTTTGCCGGTTTGCGTTTCGCAAACAATACCCCGGCGGTGCCGGACGAGGAACACACCTGCCGTGTTCGGCAAGCACCACTCTTCGGCGCAAAGGCGAAAAATACAACGATCAGCCTTCTTCCAGGCGCTTCAAAACGTCATGACAATGGCCCATGACGAGCTTGACGTCATTGTAGACGGTGTTGCGGGACACTCCCAAGTGGCTGGCCACGCGATCATAGGTCCAGCCATCGAGTTGCGAGAGTTTCCAGGACTGCTTAGCCCGCCCAGGCAAGCTCTCGAGCGCTTCAGTGAAGCGGCGGAAGCGTTCCTTCTCGATCAGCGCATCCTCGGCACTGGCAATGTTTGCGGGTACCGTGTCGATCGCGCTGCCGTTCGCGCCGGGGTCTTCGAACTGCTCACGACTGCGACGCCGCCTTTCATGATCGATAGCGAGATTGCGCGCCGTGCGGTGCAGGAAGGCTGCAGCATTGTGAATGGTGCCGGTCTGCGCAGCCCGATGCGCTCGTATGTAGGTTTCCTGCGTTAGGTCTTCCGCAGTTTGCCGATCCTTGACGATCCTCAGAACCAGGCCGATCAGCGACTGGTGATGAGACCAGAAGACCTCGTTCAGCGACGACAACATGCCTGCAATATCCAGATCACAACTGCTTGCAAACACGACCCGCGGCCGCCGGACACGGCACCAAGTCTGTTTACCGTGGCTAAAATTCCTTTACAATATGAGTGGGTTAGAATGATTATATCAAAGCAGCTCTGACACCCCGTCGAACATGACGGGCAGATCGAATGTCTCGTTCACCCAGTGGCTGAGGATTCTTTGCCATCCCAGCTTGGTTGCTCCACGTTCGGAGAACTCGCGCTGGTTAAAGACAGGCCGAACGGAAGCAGCGAGACCAGGCCAGCGCCGGATCGTCGCAGAGCGATTTTTATTTCCCGATGGACGCCGTGCTGCAACGTCACGACCAGGAAGTATTGCACGCCGGCCGCGGCTCGATCCTCTTCTACTCGTCAAACCACCCGCCGATCACATCGCACACGTTTTCCGGGAGGACTGATCGCCCTGGATCGCTCGGCGCTACTGATGTCGTAAGGGCAATCGTTGGCGAAGAAGCTGCCCTGCGCCTCCGTACGGTCTATGACCGGATTTCTTGTCGTTCCGAACGCTCGGAGCAAACAGGCATGCATGGGTGACGAAACGGCATGGGCCACCTCCGGCCTAGCCTGGCCGGTATTTTGTGGTGGGCGGTGACGGACTCGAACCGCCGACCCTCTCGGTGTAAACGAGATGCTCTACCAGCTGAGCTAACCGCCCGTCTCTTTGTCTGATCGCACGATCTTGTCCGAAAAGTCTGCAACTTTTCGGGATCACGCTCTAGAACTGGATGACCTCTCCCCGCAAGCGGAACACAATGAGACGAGCCCAAGCGTTGGTGCCGCATCACTAGAGCGCGATCCATTCAGGTTGAATCGATCGCGCTCCGTTTCTCTTTGTTTTGTCGCATGATCTTGTCCGAAAAGTCTGCCAACTTTTCGGGATCATGCTCTAGAGCAACACGACTGGTGTGCTTGAAACGAGCTCGCGCGCCTTGGCAGCGCCGCATCCCCCTCACCCGCCGCGCTTCGCGCGTCGACCTCTCCCCGCAAGCGGGGAGAGGTAACAATCCGAACACTAATGCGCGGTGAGCGCCGGCGGCTCGTCTTCGACCGACTGCTCGGTAGCCGCAGGCTCGGGCTCCGGCGCTGTGGTCTCGTCCCAGTCGAGCGTGTCGGGCGGGCGCACCAGCGCGCGGGCCAGCACCTCGTCCATGCGGCCGACCGGCACAATATCGAGCCCGCTCTTCACATTCTCCGAGATCTCGACGAGATCCTTGGCGTTCTCTTCCGGGATCAGTACCGTCTTGATGCCGCCGCGCAACGCGGCGAGCAGCTTCTCCTTGAGACCGCCGATCGGCAGCACACGGCCGCGCAGCGTGATCTCTCCGGTCATCGCCACATCGCGGCGCACCGGAATTCCGGTCATGACCGAGATGATCGCCGTCACCATGGCGACGCCCGCCGAGGGGCCGTCCTTCGGCGTCGCCCCCTCCGGCACGTGCACATGGATGTCGCGCTTGTCGAACATCGGCGGCTCGATGCCGAACGCAACCGCGCGCGAGCGCACATAGGAGGCGGCGGCCGAGATCGACTCCTTCATCACGTCGCGCAGATTGCCGGTAACCGTCATCTTGCCCTTGCCGGGCATCATCACGCCTTCGATCGTGAGCAGCTCGCCGCCGGAATCGGTCCAGGCGAGCCCGGTGACGACCCCGATCTGGTCCTCGGTCTCGATCTCGCCGAAGCGATGCTTGGGCACGCCGAGATAGTCGGCAATGTTCTCGGCGGTGACGTGCACGCTCTCCTTCTTGACCATCATGAGTTCTTTGACGGCCTTGCGGGCGAGCGTTGCGATCTCGCGTTCAAGATTGCGCACCCCGGCCTCCCGCGTGTAGCGGCGGAT
>JANQLP010000253.1 GCA_028280515.1 Hyphomicrobiales bacterium | reverse complement strand
ATCGGAACGCTTCGATGTGCGGGTGAACGGCTATGTGCCCATCACAGATCCCAAGGGCTCGCCGGGACTGGCGGACGTGTTCCTGCGCGGCAACAACATCCTGATGATCGGCGGCGAGGAGGTACCCCTCTACGGTATCGACGGTGAAATAGGCGTTCTCCTCTTTGGCGGAAATCGTGGCGGCGGCGGTCTCAAGGGCGCGCCGGCGCCGGCGAAGCGCCATGAGCTGCGCGCCTATGCCGGTGGCTTCTGGTTCGACGCCGATGACGCGAACGAAGAGGTGGCCGGTCCCAAGGGACGGCTCGAGTATCGCATCAACGACGCGATCTCATCGCTTCCGGGCTCGCGTCTCACCATCGAGAGCGAACTCTCCTACGACGAGGTGCGCGACACCAAGTTCGAGATCGGCGCGCGGCTGAGAATCCCGTTCGGTGCGCGCGGCTCCCACGCCGCCTCACGCATGGCGGCGCTCACCGGTCAGGAATTGCGCATGATCGAGGGGCTGGAGCGCGACACCGACATCGTTACCACCCAGAGCGAGGAAGAGAACGTCTTCGACACGCTGACCGGCGTGCATTTCGATCGGGCAAGGCTCGTTCAAGGCAACGACGCCCTGCTCGACAATACGCTGGCGGCCGTTGGCCCCAACAGCCTGGTCGTTGTTGACGGCGGCACATCCGGCCAAACCGAGGTGGGATCAAATCAAACCCTCCAGGGCGGCGGCTCGACCATTCTGGTCACCGGCCGGCGTACCGGCACGACCGCAGGCTTCACCGGGCCTGGCAGTCGTCCCCTGATCCTGAACACCGATCCCACCCCGGTCGTGAACCTGGTCGGCAACAATGTTCACCTCGCCGGCCTGGCCATCCAGGGTGCTGGCAGCGGAAGTACGTTCCTTCTCGGCAACCGCGGCATTTCCGGTGGCTCGTCCCGGTCCAACATCGTCATCGAGCAGTCACGGTTCGCGAATCTGGGTGACGACATCATCAGATTCGATAACGACAACAGCAACATCCGGATCATGACGTCTTCGCTCATGGACTCCGGCACGGATGCTGTCGAGTTCAGGGAGCGCAATACGGATATCTACGTTGCTGACCTCTCGATCGGCAACGTTCGCTTTGACGGCATCGATTTCAATGAAAACAACAGCAACATCCGGATTGAAAATGTTGTCGTCAACGATACAGGTGTGACCGGTCTTTTCTTCAATGACAGAAACAGCAACATCCGGATTAAAAACGTGATCATCAACAATGCAGGTGTTGACGGTATTGAATTCTTCGATAACGGCAACAACGACGTCTGGGTTGAAAATGTTGTCATTAACAACCCGGATAACGCCGCTATTGATGTCGGTCCGGGAAACAGCAACTTCTGGTTTAAAAACGTCGTCATTAACATGCCGGGTGAGGACGGTTTTGATTTCAACAACAATAACAGCAACATCCGGATCGAAAATGTTGAAATCAACAATCCGGTTTTCGCAGGCTTTAGTTTCTCACTCAACAATACCGGCGTGGCGATAACCGACGCCACCGTAAATGGTGCCGGGACCGACGGTATCAACATGGGTAGCGGCAACGAGATCGAAATGAGCAACACGACGTTCACTGGCCTCTTCGTTGATGACGCCATCGACATCAGCGCTGCCGGCAACACGCTCGGCGGAGCAGGCAATGTCTTCACCGGCACGGTGGGCGACCAATTCTGTTCTGTTACAGGCGCGCAGACCGGCACGTTCGTCTTCCCGGGCGGACCGTCCAATTGCCCGCCATAGGGCTGGCTAACCCATCTGATTTGCAGGCCCCGTCGCTCGGATGAGTGGCGGGGCTTTTTGCTGGCGGCGATGTATTTGCAGTGTTCGGGCTGAACACCCTGCCCTTTCGTCATTCCGGCGAACGCCGGAATCCAGTTCTGAGATGTCACACGCAACGCTGGAAAAGTCTGGATCCCGGATCGCAGGCCGGTTCGAACGCAGTGCCACACCTGCCGCCGTGGCCGCCACTTGCCCGGGATGACGGTACTCAAAGCCTTACCGCACCATCGTCATTCCGGCGAAAGCCGGAATCCAGTTCGGAGATGCCACACGCAACGCTGTAAAGACTGGATCCCGGATCGCGCGGCGGACTGAGGACACGGGCCCACTAACTGCCCGGGCCGCCGCTTGTCCGAGGTGACGCCATGGTGTTCGAAAGACCCCGCGGCTCGGATGAACCGCGGGGCTTTTTGCCGATGCTGCCGGTTTGCGGTGGACGGACGCTCAAGGCAGATCGGTCTGGCGCTGCAATCGTGTCTTCGCCGCCGTGACGCGCGGAGGGCGCGTCGATGAACGCCCGTGCTCCGCAATGGTGACGAGCGCGATCTCGAAGGCGGCGGTTTCCCATTTTTTCGTTTCGACCGGAGGAACCGCGCGCGCAAGGTCGGCAACCTGCTCATAGGACATGAATCTGTAGGCAGACGGCCCCGGAAATCCCCGTGTATGCGTGTCGTACCGGGCAGCGAAATTGGCGATTGCCGTACTCGTCGCAAGAATGGAGACCTGCCAGGCGGTCAACAGGATCTTGGCGGAAAAACCGTTTGTCGTGCGGATTCTCAGTGTGCCGGGAACGATCATGTTCCGACCATCGACACGAAAATTGACGACGTACGCATCGTCCAACCCGAACCGGGAACGCTCCAGAAGGATCTGCCGGAAATTGCCGCGCGCGTTGGATTTGGCGGCCATGCGCCGGCAATTGAATTGATGGCCGTGCACATCCACCTTTCTGATCGCGCCGCGGCCGTCCAGAATGTGATTGACGCACTGCGTCATGCCGCTTGACGCCTCATCGAGGAAGCTCTGCGCGGACGCCGTCAGCGCCTGCGTGCAGAGGCCTGCCACGAAGACGGCGACGGCTGCCGTGTTCTGCAGGATTGAACGCAGTTTCATAGTTTCAGTTGCGGAATTCATGATCGCCTCCGTGCCAATGTGCCCTGTGCCCTGCGAAAGCTCATTCCGTCTGTTGGCTTTCTTGTCCCGGACGTGGGGCCGGACGCGCGGATCTGAAGTGATCCGGGTCACATGGAGAACGGTTTTGTGGGTGGCTAAATGGGCGGTCTGGTGCAGACCGTACGCGGAGATGATCTCAGACGCCGGCGCACCATGATACCGATTTGCACAGCCAAATGAGGACGGCGTAGCGCCCGGTCTTGGCAACGGCGACCAGTGCCAGAAACAGCCAGAACGGTGTGCGCATGACGCCGGCGACGACCGTCAACGGGTCTGCGAACGGTGCCCACGACAGAAGCAGCGACCACACGCCCCAACGCCCGTACCACTGGCGGGCACGCGCCATCTGCTGTTGGCTTGCGGGGAACCAACTGCGGCCTTCGAATTGGTCGAGCCCCAAACCCAGGACGTAATTGACGACGGACCCGAGTGTATTGCCCAGCGACGCCATTGCGAACAACAGCCAGACAGGCGCCGCATTGGTCGCCATCATGGCGCCGAGCACGACCTCCGATTGAAAGGGAAGGATGGTCGCCGCTCCGAATGCGGCCAGAAAAAGCCCAAGGAGGGAGACCGCCTGATCCAAGGCCACGGCCTATCTCCTCATCGCCGCGGGAGGAGAAACGGCGCTGGAGATCATGGTCCCCAAAGCGCCGGCTGCCGCCATGGTTTTGGCACGGAAAGCCTGCCTTCAAATGCTTGCGTTGCGTCGTCCAGGTTGATTGATTGCCAGGCCGTTTGCCAGTCCGTCGGCAAGTCGTATGGAGGCTTTACGCTGTCATCGGGCTCGAACCCGAAGCGCCTGTAGTAAGCCAGGTCGCCAAGCACCTGAATCCGCGTCACGCCCTCGCCTTTCATTCGCTCCAGGCCCTCCCGGGTAAGCGCGCTGCCGATGCCCTGCTTCTGAAAACGGGGAGCCACGGCCAGCGGCGCCAACAGGCCAATCCTCATGTGCTCTCCCGCGATGCCACACACAGTGAATGCAATATGGCCGACCACCGCCCCTTTGTTGACGGCAACGAGTGAAAGGACGCCACCTTTCTCGCTCAACAGATCGCGAACGAGCGGAACCAGGTCTTCGTCAGGAAATGCCTTCGGATAAAGGTCCTCAAGTGCGCCCTGATCGTCTGCGGAGCTTTCCCGGATATCAATTTCAACAGGCATGCCGGCCTTTGCTTGGCGTTGACACAGTTCAGAGGGGGAGCCCGACCCCGGAACCGGGCGCCGGCAGCCGCGGTGACAGTCACCGCGACCTGTTCCCCACCGTAGCAGAGCCTGCGTGTTTCGTTAACGTGTTATGCGGTCGGATGCGCGCCCTTCACACTTACACGTAACAGGTCGATGCCCCTTCGCAATCGCGTTTTGACCGTGCCGAGTGGTGTATCCATGGCGCGGGCAAGTTCACGATGGGTCATACCCGCACCATAGGCGAGCAGGATCGATGACCGGTAAGGTCCCGACAGCTTGCGCAAGCCGCACAGGGCGGTTTGCTCATCTATGATCTCCGCTTCACTTTTGCCCCAACTCGTCAGATGGAATTTCTGGATTTCCGCGTCGGTCAGATGCGCGGGCTGAGTCCGGCGCTTGCCCGCGCGCAAATGATCGATGGCCTTGTTGCGCACCACCGTGCTCATCCACCCGATGGGCGAACCTGACGTCTCGGAAAAGAGCCGCGCCTTCTGCCAGATCAGAAGAAACGACTCCTGCAGTATGTCCTCGGCGATGTCAGCGCTGGGTGCGAACCTCAGAGCAACGGCAAGCAGCTTCCCGCGCGTTGCACGATAGAGTTCGTCAAACGCGCGACGGTCACCATTGCCAATGGCGGTGAGAAGGATCGCGAGCGGGTCGGCTTCCGGATCTTCGCAATCCGTGTCACCGCGCTCCTTGAAATCGTTGATGGCCATTCGCCGCTCCTTTGCCCTCATTGCGTCACCTGGCATGGTGCGGCCATGATGCGCATCCATGCGCAACGCATTGGATGAAAGGCCTGGAGCCGGCGGGTGCCGGTCGAACGGCCGCCTTCGGAACCGATCGACCGCGGGTGACATCCGCACAGCCGGTTTTTTATCGGGGCAAATGGACCCGACTCACATCATGACCACGTGCCCTTGGATGCACGGGAGGACGAACAGGTTACAGTCGGGGTAACGACATCACGCGTGACGGACGGGCTTCGGCAACAGGCTTGAAGTCCTCTTTTTTGCGCGCAATGTAGGAGTCGCCGCGCCGGCGCGGTTGTTTTTCAACATCTTGTTTCATCGCTTTACCCCACGATGTGGTAGCCGCCGTCGATGTAGTGCACACCTCCGGTGACGTTGCTGGCTTCTCCGCTCGCCAGGAACGCGGCATAGGCACCGACGTCGGCGATCGTTGCGAGCTGGTGCATGGGCGCGCGTTCGGTCGCCGTGTTGATCAGTTCGTCGAAATGGTCGATGCCCGATGCGGCGCGCGTTTTCAGCGGTCCCGGCGACAGCGCGTGGACACTGATGCCTTTTGGACCCAGCTCCGCCGCCATGTAACGTGTGACGGATTCGAGCGCCGCCTTGACCGGCCCCATGATGTTGTAGTGCTCGACCACTTTCGCGGCGCCGAAGAAAGACACGGTCAGGCACGTGCCGCCGTCCGGCATCATCGGTTCCGCCCGGCGCACCATACGGATGAAGGAATTGACCGAGATGTCCATCGCCGTCGTAAAGCCCTTGCGCGAGCAATCGACGACGCGCGCGTGCAGGTCTTCCTTGGGGCAAAACGCGATCGAGTGGAGGCAAATGTCGAGCGTGCCCCATTCCTGGCGGATGCGGTCGAACAACTGGCTGAACTGGCCGTCCTCGCGGACGTCGAGTGGCAGGATGATCTTGGCGCCGAGCTTTTCCGCCAACGGCCGTACATATGGTTCAGCGCGGTCGTTCAGATAAGTAACGGCGAGCTCGGCGCCCTGCTCACGGAACGATTCCGCGCAGCCATACGCGATGGACTCCTCGTTGGCGATGCCGACGACCAACGCCTTCTTGCCGGAGAGTGAAAACACAGGGGGTGCTGTCTCGCCTCAATTTATTGCGCTGCAGCATATCGGGCGTATGTGACACTTCGGCGTCGTTGCAGCGAGGCCCAATCACACCGGAGAAACCAGAAAGGCGGGTTTGGCGCAGACCAGCGACCGCGGGATGCTCAGACGCGGTCGCGCCGCGGTTCGGCGAGGGTATTCGGGCGGGCCTGCGTCCTGGTCCAGGCGGCAAGCTTGCGTTTGGCCCATTGCCTGATGCCGATGGCATAACCGGCAATGATGAGCGCAAGCATCGCCGGGACGACGACAATCGAGGACTGGACCTTGACCCCGTTGACAGCAAAGGTCGGCACCTCGCCAAAGATCACTCTGAAAATGTCGTTGCTGGAAAGGCCGATACCGACGAGGGCGGCGCCGGCCGCGACACCGACGCCCGCGAATGCTGCGAGCCTGAAAGTGCGGAGTTGGCGCGAAAGCCAGGCGATGTCGGGGGAGTTCCATGCCGCTGGATCATTGAAAAACGCGGCCGTGCGGTGTCTCAGCTTCACGACGCCATAAACCTCCAGTGCCAGGACGAACGCGGCAAGGAGGGTGCCGACGACGGAACTAAAGCCGAAATTGAAGAGGAAGAGCACAACAATCGAAAGAAAAAACCCAAGTCGTGCGTAACGTTGCACGGTCTTGGTGAGAAAGGTGTCCACGGCCATCGTGCGGCTGCGTTCTTGCCGTCGTCTCGGCTGGGCAGTGTCGCGGCGGGGTACGGGCTCGGGCGGAGCATGAGGACGGGAGGCAGTCGAGGACGTCGGCAGATCGGGGGCGATGGACCGCATCTCGGCCGCCGACAGTCTGGCAAGGGGCTTCATCGCCGGATCGAACAGGCCGATGCCGTCACCGGCCATTCCGAACGTCGCGAGGCGCTTGTCCGTTTCAACCGCCCAGATCCACTGCCCGGACGGGTGTTTGGTATATGCGAACACGTTCTTCAGCGTATCGCCATCCGGAAGCCTGGCAAGCAGCGCGTTCGCGAGCATTACAACCGGCCATTTCTTGGCGGTGTCGATGGCGTCCCTTACCAGGTCCATCTCGACGCGCGCGATCTCGACAGTCCTGATGCCGGCCTCGGCTTTTTGATCGAACGCGGCGATCGCGGCGTCGTCCAGGAGGCGCCCGTCCGCCAGACGTGGTTCGCACAACAAGGCGATGTCCTCGAAAAGAAAGAGGACGCGCCTGCCCTTGCCGGTGGTGATATGCCACCCCAGGGCCTGCCGGCCATTTGGCGTGTTGAGCGCGGGGTCTCCTGCACCGATGGTGAGAATCGGCAGGCATTGCGCCTTCACGCACAACAACCGCCCGGCGACCGTGAACGGGTCCAAAAGCGCGAGATCAAGGGAACTGCTGTTGCGCTCCGCCAAACGTTGCTGGCGCAGCAGATTGGATTCGACCAGCGCGTCCACTCGTTTGGGAAAGTCATGGTCAGGGACAACGCGCAACTCCGGAAGACTGCGCAACCAGCGCGCGTTGATGGCCGACAAGGGGTTGGCGCGGTTCAATGTAAAGAACCGGTCATCGAGTGTTTTGATCACCGGATCTAGTTCGCCAAGCCCTCCTCCTGCCGCGATCCTGCTTGCGCGGTCGGGATCGCCCTCGATGAGACGGCGCAGATCATCGAAAATGTCGGTATAGGGACCGGCCCCCATCGCGCGCAAGCCGGCAGAGATGTTTCGGATCGTCTGTTCGCCCCAGCGGCTGTTGGTGACGAACTGGCCGTGCCCGCCGTTGTTCACCTGGGTCATGTAATAATCGATGTGATAGCTCCGCATCGCATTGATGGGCAGCTCTTCATGCCGGAAAGTGCCTTGGTCCATGAGCGCGTTGAGGAACCGGATGTTGGCGGAGACAATTGCGCCCGGATTGCCGTTCTCACACGCTGAGCGCGGCAGCAGGATTTCGGAGATGGCAGCATTGCCTCCGCTAACCTCTCCGTTTTTCTGCTGACCTTTGGACGACATACGCTACTCCGGCACCCGCCTCTGACGCGGCGGTTGCCTCACTTGAACGCTGATCGTGCCGGTCTCCGGTCTGCCGCTCCGAACAGCAGATATCTCTCCGGCATGAACAGATTTCTTGTCTCGAATTCCACAGCGATTTTCCACTTGAAAGTGAAAAAAACACCGTGAAAAGTCTGCAGCCCTATTTGGCCCGCCAGGCGGTCCAGTAGGTGCCCCAGCGGCGCATCAGGGCCTGCGCCTTCTCCGCAAAAAGGCGTCGTCCGAGCGCGAATGCGTTCTTTTCAAGCTCCGACTGGTGCGCCTGTATGAGTTCCACAAATGCGGGAACCTGTGAACTGTTCTCGATTTTCCGCGCCTTGTCGGTCAGTTCGGCGCGCAACACCGCAAGATCGTGATGGCGGCCAATCATGTTGGACAGCGTGCCAGCGGCATTACCATGCGGTTTGAGGGCCTTTGGCCAGATTTCGGCCAACAGTCGGGTATGGTCACCGTGATATTTGACGCGCTTGCGCCAGCCGTGCAGCGCCTCGTCGTCTCCCGGTGTCTCGGCAGCCCGCTTCATTTCCTTGCGTGCGCGGGCGTAGGTTGTGCCGAGTCCACCTGCCACTGCGTCAAAGCCGTCTTCACCGATGCGCCAGCGTGCAGCCCGTTCGGCGGCCGTTGCCATGGTTTCGCGAAAGGTCTGGAGCCTTTTGCGCGCGTGCTTGCGATTTCCGCCTTCGGTGTAACGGGCCGCCAGGAACCGGCGGATCGACGAGAAATCCTGCTGCGTGCTGCGCCCGTTGGTATTGGCGATCAATGCGTCGTAGGTCTCGATGAAAACATGTGTGTCCCGCAGACGGGAAAGTGTCGCGGCAGCGTCTCGGAACGTGCGGTTTTCACGGTCATAGGCGGGGAAAGACGGCCGAACCAGGCGGATCAGGCTTCTGATACGTTTGCAGCGTTTGCGTACCTGATGAACTGTCTGGGCAATGTCGAGATCCGGATCGTCGATCTCCGTGATGGCCGCGCCGGTCTCTTCGCATGCGATACGCTGAATGGCGGCCTGCACGGACCTGTCGTCCCGGGTGATCCGGTAGCCAAGCGCATTTGTGTTGGGCGTCATCACGTCTGAAGCTGTTCCGCAAAAGTGAAGTTTCGTTCTGAAGGACGCGCCGGTCCGGAATCGGAAACGGCTCTCACGGACCGTACCGGCCGCACGCCTCCGCCCGCTGTCCTCTCAAGATGTGAGCTGTAGGAGACGGAAGGCCCGTCCATCACTCGAAACACAGCCCGCTCGAGTGTGAAAGAAAATCGGATGGTCGCTCGAATGCCGGTGCGGAAATACGCGGAAGCCTTCCCGGCACCGACAGGAGAATGGCGGCGTTCAAAACGAGATGGCGCGCGCCCATATTGAGTTTTGAGAGAGTATCAAGGTGTTCCTTTGCGATCTCAAAATCGCCATCGATACTGCACCGCACCGTTACGCTTTTATTTTCCGATGATGCGATGATCCTGGCATCGCCTCCGCAAACCGGACATTTCATTTCCGTTCCTGACCTCGCGCTGGACCCCAACTCTCGCAGAGCGTTAACCCGTTCATCTTAGCCGTGCGCGGCGTACGAGTCCAAGCGTGCTCCCGCGACCTCCAATCGCAGTGTCCCCGGTTGAGCCCCCTCTCATCGTTGTCCGGACTTTGCGGAGCGTCCTTGATCCGAAACCCGATGCCGCCGGGGCGCGTTTGCTATGCCGTCTTGATTACGCGGTCGCCGATGGAGACTCGACCGTCCTTGACGACACGTCCAAGCAAACCGCGCAAGCGGTTTTCCCTGCCGGGGCCCGTATTGACGAACACACCGGCATCCCGGCCATAGCGTTCAATAAAGCTGGAGCAGGCGGCATGGGGCACATCGGTAATCTCGATGATTGCGGTGCCAATTGCGAGCCGCTGACCCGGCGGCGTGTTGTCCGGCGACAGATCCAGATCGACGAGAAGATTGTCGCCGGCGAGCGGCCACCTTTCGCGCGCCTGTGCAATCAAGCCGAGACATCGTGTGTTCATGATCGAAACCTGCACATCTGGATGCGGTTGGCCGTCGTCGGTCGACATCCAGGAACCGTTTGCCCAATGATCGCCGGCCACACCGCCCGCGATGGAGATATCGCAACTTTCCACTTCGACCCGCTTGCTAGGTTCAGGCCGTGTCACGATGCCCTCCAGCACGCCATTGTCGGACGGCGACTTGAGGATGTGCTCAAGCCCGGCCAACAGCTCTTCACGGGTGGCATGGCGGATTCTTGCCTCCGGCATCAAGACCTCCTGAATGGCGGGTAACTCTCACGACGTGCCGCAGCTTAAAGTGAAGTCTGATTGTAGGAAATGGTCCTGGCGTTCAGACGCCCCTGCCCGCGCGCCAATACCGGTAAACATAAATGCCGACTGCGATACAGCCGATGAGAACGAGGGCGTACTTGCCCTCCGGCCCATAGGCACGTTCAACGAACACATAGGCAAACAGGAAGGCAATCAGCGCCAGATTGGCAATTGCGGATTCGGCGAGGAACTTCTTCATCGGCACATACGCACGCAACAAGACCAAACACGCCCGAGTGAGGCGAACACCATCCTATATGCAAAAGGCTTAATGTTCGATGATGCGGAGCGTCGCCTCGAACATGCTCAATCCCAGGAGCGCTTCTACCCAAACCCCTTCATGCCAGCCCGAGATGTCCCAGAGTTTGCGGTCCGGCGATGCCGTCGACGATGAGACCGTGACGCTCCTGATAGTCCATCACCGCCGCTTTGGTCATGGGACCGAAGCTGCCATCGGCGACAATGGAAAGGGCCTTTTGCAGCCGCCGCACGTCCGCGCCGATGCTACCCGGCCGCAGTACCGCGGTGATAGGTCGGTCCACCTGATCTTCACCCAGCAATTCCATGACGTTGACGCGCTTGCCGCTCGACCACAGCACGCGTCCGGCTTTGGTGGCTCTCAGAACCGTCGCAAAACCGCCGCTCGTATAGGTGCCGTCACGAAACAGGGACTGTTCGCGTCGGCGTCGGCCGATGATCTCCGGTGGCTTGCGCCAGCGCATGAAGCGGTTCGCTGCGTCCTCCCGGTTGCCCGCATTTAGCGCCCGCGTCAGGCTCGCCCGGCGAATGCCGCCGGTGTTGTAGTGAAAACTGACCAAAGCATCGAACTCGTGCTGCTCGACCGGAACCGTCACCGCCGCATCCACCTGGCGGGAAAACCTGACGATGTCCTCGCGAAAAAGATCGAACACCATCTCCAGCGGTTGCGCGACCCCACGTGGCAGATCGGCGGGATCAGGCGGCCCGGCAAAGCGGGTGTGGCCGATGCCGAATGTCAGGACACCGACGGAGTCGAAATAGGGCATCGGCACGATACCCTCGTGGCTTGCGATTTCCACCAAGCCTTGTGTGCTGACCTCGTTCGCCATGCGGACGTCGCCATGCTGGTGGGATATGCAATGAAGTGGCGCAGGCTATTTGGCCAGCCGTGCCCGGCCTTTGCGCCCGTCATTGCGTTCCCACAGGACATTGTCGCCGTCGCGTTCGAGTTTGTAGCAGTGGGTCTTGCCATCGAGCCAGCGGGTCCAGCGCTGGCACAGCCGGTCGGAGTCGATCCACCACTTGCCGTGGTCGTTTTTCGGTGTCGTGACCGCGAGCATGGCCTTGACCGACTGGAGCCTGCCGCTCATGGTCTTGTTCGCCTTGTAGTGGATCGGCACCGTGCCGCCTTCGCTCGTCATGTAGACTACCTTTCCGGCGACCGCTTTCGCGAGCGCCTCACCCTGGAGGCGAACGGGCGGCGTGGCCGCCTTGCCCTCGGCTGCGGGCGCGGGCGTCTCCGAACCAAGGATGATGGCGGCGGCGCACAGGCCTGCAAGGGCGACCGGCAAGCGGACCATGATCTTCATAAACACCTCGTGTCGCTTGGGTCGGACGCAACACTTTCGCCCGTCCCCTTCTGCACCGCCCGTCGGAAAGGACGGGAATTCCGCATCTATCTCAAGCCGTCGGAAGTGCGTGTCTCCGGAGGAGCTTCGCACAACTTCAGCCAGCACCTGCCCGCCCGGCCTGCCGTATGCACCGCGACTCACATGCCGTGCGGCAGTTCTTTATGCTACCCACAGGTCGGTGGCGGCAATGGGGCGGGTTTATGACCGATGGACGGACGTCGATCGTCAGGTTGTGCAAAGCCGCAATGAAGGCGTAGGCTGATCATCTGATACGGACCTTGTCTGGAAAGGGACGCTCCCATGGAGCTGCCGCTTTACGTCTGGAGGCCGTACACGAACATACGGCGTCGCCAGAAGCGGCCTCTCGGCGAGATTCTTCGCGGCTAGATTGCCAGGATTGTGGGAGACCACCACCACGGGGTGCCTGCATCCTGAACCGCCTTCGCTCGCCTCTCGCCCGCGTTGTCGCGCCTGATGGCCGCACTGTTGCGGTAAACGGTGGCGCGGACGCACGCCCGTCCCTATGTTGCGCCCATGAGCGAGAACTCCTTTCACGGCGTCTTTCCCTATCTGGTCTCGCCGGTCGATGATGCCGGCGCCGTCAAGCGGGAGGTATTGGCGCGGCTATGCGAACACCTGATTGCTGCCGGCGTGCACGGTCTGACGCCGCTCGGTTCCACCGGCGAATTCGCCTACCTCACCTGGGAGCAGAAGTGCGCCGTGGTCAAGACCGTGGTCGAGACGGCGGGCGGCCGCGTTCCGGTGGTCGCCGGGGTCGCGGCAACAACGGTTGCCGAAGCCGAGCGCCAGACACGGGCCTTCACCGAGATGGGGTGTGACGGCATTCTCGCTATCATGGAGGCCTATTTCCCGGTCGGCGACGGCGGCACCTACGACTATTTCCAGGCCATTGCCGCAGCGACCGCGCTTCCGGTTGTGCTTTACACCAATCCGAACTTCCAGCGCAGCGATCTGAGCCTCGACGTTATCGACCGGCTCTGCGACGTCGAGAACATCCGGTACATCAAGGACGCCTCCAGCAATACGGGCCGGCTGCTGTCAATCCTCAACCGCGCCGGAGACCGGCTTCAGGTGTTCTCCGCATCAGCGCATATCCCGGCCTGCGTTATGCTGATTGGCGGCGTCGGGTGGATGGCCGGCCCCGCCTGCCTTGTGCCGGCCCAGAGCGTTGCGCTTTACGAGCTGTGCCGCGCGGGCAAGTGGGACGAGGCCATGGCGGCGCAAAAAGACCTCTGGGCGCTGAATCAGGCCTTCGCGAAGCACAACCTTGCGGCCTGCATCAAGGGCGGGCTGGAGCTGCAGGGCTATGAGGTCGGCGCGCCGTTGCCGCCGCAGGCACCTCTCTCGCCGGACGGTCGCGATGAGGTGCGTGCCATGCTCGAACGTCTCGGGGCGCTCGAGTAAACAAGGCCCCGAAACCCGCACTCAACCAAGACGCACCGAGACGCCGCCGTCGGCCAGCATGGCGCTTCCGGTGACGAAGGATGACGCGGCCGACAGCAGGAACAGCGCGGCCTGGGCAATCTCCTCCGGTGTCGCCATGCGGTCCAGCGCATGCAGGCCCGCAATGAAGGCGTGCGTGTCCGGATCGTCGCCCGCCATGTCCGTCCTGGTTCCACCCGGCAGCAACGCATTGACGCGGATGTTATCGCGCCCATGCTCGTTGGCGAGGGCCTGCGTCAGACCGATGAGACCGGCCTTGGACGCCGCATAGGCCGCCATTCCCGGCAGCCCGCCGTTGGTGTGGCCGACAAAGGATGAGGTGAACAGGATCGCGCCGCCACCGTTCACTCTGAGCGCCGGGATCTGGTGCTTCGCGGCAAAGAACGCGCTGGTCAGGTTGGTGGCGATGACATCGTGCCAGTTGTCCGGGTCCATGTAGGCGACGGGCCCTGTCGTACCCATGACGCCGGCATTGTTGAAGGCGGCATCGAGCCGTCCGAATCTGAACCCGGCCAGTTCCACCAGTGCGGCCGCATATTCCTCCTCCCGCACGTCTCCGGCGAGGGAAACCGCGCTCGCCCCGATATCCTCGATCTGGCTGCAGAGCGCGTCCAGGCGGTCCGCCCGACGGGCGCCAAGGACGAGATTGGCGCCAGCCTGGGCAAATGTAAGCGCCGCCGCCGCGCCGATGCCGCTGCTGGCGCCGGTGATGATGACCGTTTTCTTGTTGAGCAACATGAATGTCCGCTCCCGTGGTTGAATTCACGAGCGCGGGTGATAGACGGGAGGCATGCAGTCATCCACCCGGTTCTTGCTTGGGCGCTGTGCAATTCAACGCACTCTTGTTCGTGCGTCATTCCGGCCCCCGCCTGCGCGGGGACAGGCTGCGGCCGGAATCCAGTGGTGATGTGCCTTACGGTATGCAGTCAAAGCCTGGATCCCGGATCGCACGGCAGATTGCCGATCCGGGCCAACTGATGATTGGGGCCGCCGCTTGTCCGGGATGACGTGCCCGCTTGCGTGGCCTTTAACGCCCCGCATCGCATCCACGCTCTACACCGCCGTCGCGCTCTCCCTCAGGACGACATAGAGGAAATAGAGGATCGCGAAGACGCCGGCGAAGATGAACCCGGTGCGGCGCATCATGCGGCAATAGGCGCAGTGCATCTTCCGGAAGTCCGGATTTTTCGCCGCCTCCCACAAGGCGTTATGGGTCGCGGTTGTATGGATGTCCTCATAGCGCTTGTCGGCCCAGCCTTCCCACTGCGCGTCGGTATATTTGGGTTTGATCACCTTGCAGTTCGGGAGGATGCGCGTGCCGAACCGCCGTTCCGCCTCGGACGCAAAAGCCTCCGCCCGTCGCGACAGCAGGATGAACCAGGTCACTGCAAATGCGAGGATGAAGAGCGCCGGAATCACAAGGCCAACCTCTCAATGACCGTCGCAAACCGTGCGCACACGCTTCGCTCCCTTGGCGCTAACTCTTGTCGCCCCGCATGGCGTCGACGCTCCAAGGGCCGCCGCCGCGGGCGGACAGATACAGGAAGACGAAGCAATACATGATGGCGAGTTCGCCGCCATTGAGCAGCGGGAAGAAGCTTTTCGGTGCGTGGGCGATGAAGTAGGCCGCCGCCATCAGTCCCGACAACACGAATGCCACCGGCCGGGTGAACAGCCCGATGACGATCAACACGCCACCGACGAGCTCCAGCATACCGGCGACCCCGCTCAGGCTGAAGGGCTCGACGCCCGTGTGCCGGGATTCCGGGAAGGCGAGAAACTTGGTGGTGCCGTGCTGCAGAAACAGCAGTCCGGTCATGATGCGCAGCACGCTCAACAGTTGCGCGCTGAAGCCTTCGAGCATTTTCATGTGACGTCGTTCTCCTGATCGTGCGGGACGGTGGCGCGGGTGCAGTTCCGCGCGGAGCGCAAATCTTGCGCGGAGTCTCTGAGCCGCGCAACGGGTTTCACGCGCGGGTTGTGCCTGAATCTTGTGCGCCTCAGGCATGTCTTCGCTGCGGGGAAACATGTTCGCCAGCCCATTTCGTCATTCCGGCCTCCGCGGGGACAGGCTGCGGCCGGAATCCGGTTCAGACGTGCCCCACGTAAGCCCTCAAAGATCTGGACCCCGGATCGTGTGAGCGGGCAAACCCGTCGTACGGGCCGCCGCGTGTCCGGGATTTCGTGTTTGTCTTGGCTTCTTGGAAGCCCGAAATTTCTGCGAAAGCGGGAGTCCGGTGTGCCGCTGGCGGCACGCTTGTCGAGGTAACCTATCTCAACGTGCGTGTAAGGCCCGGAAACTTTGCTGTCCGCGAAGGCCTCAGCCGCCGGCGCGCCGGTCCGTCAGGATGCGCCGGTCGACGCCGGAGCGACGCTCGCCCTGGGCCTGCTTTTCGGCTTCCGAGCGCCGGTCGGGTCCGCCCTGGCGGCGGTCGGTTTCCGCCCGGCGGTCGCGCCCGGAACGTTTGCCGTTCGGTTTCATGGGGTGCCGTCCTTTTTCACCGTTCGAGCGCCCAGTGTCGCGTGCGAAGCTGAACGAAGCGTAAAGGCTGGCATGGCCGAATGCTGCGTGCTTAAGGCGCGCTTGCGGATTTGGCGCGTATTTTACGGAATTCTAAGCGGGAGCGATGCGCGCGTCAGTAACTCCCACGGCGCGGCGGCGTCGGCTGAGAGGTGTCGATGGGTCCGGCGCCCGCGCCCGCATCGCGCTGGCAGCCGCCGATGGCAAGTCCGGTCATGAGCAGCACCAGCGCCATGACGGATTTCAGACCCGCGGTCGTGGTCAGCATTCTCTTCATGGTATTTCCCTCTTCGGTCTTCGTCTTCGATTTTCAACTCGTCGATAAAGCCCGGGCACCGGCCGTGCGCCGGACAAGACGCAGACCTTGGCTTTAAGAGGCAATGGACCACACGCGCCAGTCACAAGCGCGTGTCGGGTTTGTGTAGGTTCCTTGTATGCGTATGGCGATTGGTCGTCATTCCGGCGAACGCCGGAATCCAGAGCGGAGGCACCTCTCGCTACAGTGCTGAAATCTGGAACCCGGATCGTGCGGCGGATCGGGCGGGCAAACCCGTCATACGGGCCGCCGCGTGTCCGGGATGACGGCAGTTTGCTCGGTACCTCCCCTACTTCACCGGCGCGCTGGTCTTCACCACCGGCACGGCCGCGGCGGCGGCCTGTGTCGCAGCCTCGCTTGAGACCGGCGTATCCGGCGGCGGCGCCTGATTGGCGATCTGCGGCGTCTCGCCCACAGGGGCCAGGCCCAGCGTGATGCCGCCGATGAGCGCAAAGCTCAGGCCCAGTGCAAAGGCGAGCGCGAGCCTGAATGCCAGCGGCTTCTTCTTGCGCGCCGGGGCGATCGGTCCGAGCGCGTCGCGCGGGGATGCCACGCCTACGGGCGTGAGCGAACGATGAGGGGCGAGCGGCCCGGAAGGGATGAGAGTCGGGGTGGTTTTAAACGGCGTACGCGCCATGGGGGGGTCCTCCCGCAAAGTGGCAGCGGTACGCCGGCGCGGGAGGCCGTCAGCGGGGCAGATCCGGCTTAATGAAGAAAATCGACGCTCTCCGAAGCCCTGGCTGTCGCTTGTTCCCTCGCGCGTCCCTTCTGGAAACGCTCAGCAATGCCACGGGCGCGTCGATCTTCACCGGGCTCCCCCTCCCCTTCTGGGGTCCGCCACACGATCAGTTACGATTCGGACGCTACGCACATATTGCGGCGGGAGTGAGGGGCGTATGTGGCGGGAGTGTGCCGGTTGAAAAGAGGTGGATGTCCCATGCTTTGGGACCACACGTTCCCGTGACTCTGAGTTGAATTGATCGCGCGTGCGGTCCTGCTATGCACGCGTCCCATGACACCCTGCACTCGACAGGCGCTGCACGCGGCGACGCTTTTCGCGATCCTCATGGCCATCCTGGATGTCCTCGTCTTTTTCCTGCGCCTTCCGCCGCCCGGTCCCGGCGAAGGGTGGGTCCTGTTGCTCGGTCTGGTCTGGCTGTTTCCGGCCGCGTTCGCCGTGTGGTGGGTGGTTTTCCGTAAGGAGAAGATGGCCCTATGGCACGCCCTCTATGCCGGCGCGCTGATCTGCCTCGTCTGGAACGTGATCATCATGGGGACGCTGATGGCGTTCAACCTGGTGACTTCAGGGCCCGACGCGGCCGCCGCAACGGCGCGCCTCGCGCTGACCTTTCTTCCCGCCATTCTGTTCGCGCCCCTCGACGGCGCAATCAAGTTCATCCTCCTCGCGCTCGGGGTGCGTTGGTGGCAGTTGAAAAGAACCTACTGACGTTCTCCCAAAACCGCCCGTTTAGTCACCTCCATGATCGCTTCGCGGTAGCGCCGGCGCGCGGTTTCCGGTGAGCGGCCGATGCGGGCGCCGATGAAGGAGAACGGCAGGTCGAAGGAGCGCCACCAGATGAGCCGGAACAGAGGCTTATCGATCCCCTGCAGCCAGGCGAGGTCGCCGAGCATGCGCGAGACGTCCCTCGGGCTCGGGCGGAAGGGCCGCGCCTTCACCTCGCCATAGCCGTAGGCTTGCCCGTGCTCGTGTACCACCTCCGGCCACGATACCGCCTGCCCCTTGAACTGGGCGAGCACCCGCGCGTCCGGATCGGGCAGCGCGCGCAGGGTCTTGAGCGCGGTGAGAATGCGCCCCTCGATGGTCTCGCCGTCGTCGGGCATGCGGGCGGGCTTGAACTGGCGATAGAGCTTGGCTTCGGTCATGCGAGCGGTTCTCCATGTGGGTTGGTTTGTTTGCCGGTTGTTGCGTCATCCCGGACAAGGGGCGGCCCGAGAGATCGATATGGCGACATATTCGACCCGTCCCGCGATCCGGGATCCAGCGGCCACCTGTGATGTGTTTGGCTCGGCTTACCTGGATTCCGGCTTTCGCCGGAATGACGGGTTAGGTGTCGTGGGTTCGAGTCCCGTACGGGGTCTCAATTTGTCATTGCCTCGCCCACGTGCGCGGGACCGGCTTCGGTGTGATTGCTTTTGTTTTGAAATCCCCGCGAAAGTGGGGATCCAGTTGTGGCTTCGCCACTCGTGATGCTGGTTCCCGGATCACGTGACGCGCATTCCGCGCGCACGGTCCGGGATGACGTGTTTCTTTTGCGTTTCTGTGCATCCGTCATTCCGGCCCCCGCCTGCGCGGGGGCAAGCTTCAGCCGGAATCCAGCAACGGCATGCCAAACATTTTGCTGTTTTGCTCTGGATCCCGGGTCGCGGGCCGGATCACAATCGGGGGCTTACTCGTCGCCGAGGCCGTCCCTCGTCCGGGATGACGTGTGTGTCCTTGGTTCCTGTGCTTCTGTCATCACCGGATACCCGACTACACGGGCACAGGCCTGTTCCGGTGATCCATGCGGTGGCCACACCGCGCGATGAACCGCCAACGGAATAGACCCCCGGACTGGATCCGGGGGTGGCGTGTCGATGGTTTCCGAATCACGCGCTGCGAATCTGTTCACCATATTGGCGCGTTGCGCGTGTATTTGCGGGCGTGAGCGTCATAATCGCGCACAATACCGATTATTCGGTCAATATCAACCGAAATCTCTGTAGATACCGAAATCTCGGCTAATGAGGTAGGTTCCAACCCATGTCCATACTCGGCGAGAGGGTGCAGGCGCGCATCAGGGCTTTGGGCTTGTCCCAGAGCGCCTTGGCGCGCGCAGTTGGCATGAAGCCTCAAGGCATCCAGTCGATCTGCGCCGGCGAGGTGGAACGCCCGCGTAAGTTGCGGGAAATCGCGCGTGCACTCAAGACGACGGAAGACTATTTGCTCGGCGAGAGCGATGATCCTTCCCTTCCCGGCCAAATAGGCGGTATGATCTCGTCCGACGGTCACTCAGTAGTATCACGCGTATTCCCGGTTATAGATTTGGTGCGGGCGGGTAAGTACACCGAAATTTCTGACGTTTATCCGGAAGGAGACGGAGCCGAAGGTGTTACCGTCTACAAGGCGGGAGATATCGGCCCCCGCGCCTTCGCCGTTGAAGTCGAAGGCGAGAGTATGGTGGTCAATCCGCCTGTCGCCGGAGAAGTTTCCTATAAATCGGGCGACTTTATCGTCTGCGATCCGGACGCGGCCTACAAACCGGGCGATCTGGTGATCGCCAAACGCGATACGGACGAGCAGGCCACGTTCAAGAAGTACCGCCCCGTGGGGCCCGATGCGGACGGCAACGAGATCATCGACCTTGTGCCACTGAACCAGGACTGGCCCAAGATCCGCATCGATGCCGACAATCCCGGCCACATCGTCGGCAAGGTCGTGCGCCACCTGCGCGGGTTGTAGGGCGCGCGCCTCGGGCTTGCCTGGTGTCAGGCGCTCTTCTTCGAAGCCGCCTCTGATGTCTCGGCGAACTCCTTTGCGCGCTTTCGCGCCTCTTCGACAATGGACTCGGCCTGCTCCTTGGCCTCCTCGATGATTGCCGCCGCGTCCTCCTGCGCCTTGAGCAGCGTTGCGGCATAGTCGGCGTCTGCGTCCGTTTCGGCTGAATGCGCGCTCGCGCCGGTGAGACGCGACAAACGCGCCGCCTCCTTCTTGTAATCTTCTGTCAGCTGGCGCTGAAAATCCGCCTGCAAGTCATTGAATTCATCCGGCGTCCTGCAGGACTGCAAGCGCCATGGCAGCATTCCGATCTTCTGAAACCGGGACATGTAGAACCGCATGATTTCCGCGTTCCAGTCCAGCAGGAAGGTCATCGACGGCATCGCGTCTGCGCCGGCGTATGCCGCCGGTGCCGCTTCAACTGCTTCAGTTTTTGTCGTCTTTTGCTTGGGCATTTCCCCGCTCCTTTACGTGCCTCGGCCGGAGCAGCGGTACATTGATATGGCCCGCCGCTGCCCGCGGCGTGACATTGCGTCATACTGTTTCGAGGAGCTGGCGAGGACCTCAATTCAGCTCGCCAACCATTTCCATTAGACAACCAAAATCCGGGCGTGTCGAGCGAGAACGGTCTGTGTCGCGCCGAACCAGGGCGCACTGCAGCAACCGGACGATTGCGCATCGCCGGTTCGCATCTTGTCGAAGCGGAACGTCTGGCGGTTCCCGCCTAATTCGAGGCGGCGCGTCTCGGCGTGATCCTCAACTTACGCAAAACGACGACTTCGGCCTTTCGGCGGTTGTCTTCGGCGGCAGGCTCAGTGTTGTCCTGCCGAGGCGAGGCGTCCGGGCGACGAAATTCCAAGATGGTGGCCATAGTCTCCTCTTTGTCCCATCTCTTCCCGGGCACGGGTGCGCTGAACGCGGTCATCGAGACCTGAGGAGCAGTAAAACTGATTCGAGGGCTGAAGGCGTGCCGGTTATTGACCTCCAGCAGACTTTTTGTGAGTGCGGTGTGACAAGTTTGCGACAGATTGCGTGGTCTCAGTATTGCTGATTTGTCCGCGTCGATACCGACAACCCCTCCCCTCTCGTCCGCAAAGTCGTTCCAGGAGTCCCTCGGATCAGAAAAGTGTTAGAATGCCGTGTTGGTTCGCATCCCTTCAATACGCAGAAATCGTACTTATCTATTGATGATGCGGGTTGGTGATTTGGCGGCAAGGCGAAAGACGTTAAACGCGTCGATGCGCCTGCTGCCTCTAAGTTCGATGAGGTAGCCATATGGGCAGGCTCAGAAAAACCTCGATTTTCACGGCTGGTCTGGTGGCCCTTGCCGGAATAGCAATCTACACACAGATCGAAGACACCAGTCTGATCCATGGCGGATTGGCCTCAAAACCTGACTCCGAGTTGCAGACGGCTGAAATCGAGAATACGCGGCGAGAACGCCCAACGCCCGGGGCATTGATAGCCGCCGTCGAACCCGCCGTTCCGGCATCGACCTCCGACAGTCGGACACCGGCGCCGGCGCTGCCTGTTTATGACCCGGCTGTGGCTTCGAGCTTCGGCGATGCCGGCAAGCCCTTGGACCTCGCGGACAAGGTGGAGCAAGTCGAATGGGTGCAGGTCAGCGGGTCGGTTGTGAACGTCCGGTCCGGTCCAAGCGCCTCTTCGCCGCGCATCGGCAGCTTTCCGGAAGGAACACGCCTGCGTGTCATCGAGCGCGGTGCTGGCTGGACGAAAATTGAAGACCCGGAGACCGGACAATCCGGCTGGATGAAGCGCGATTATCTTGCAGGCCTTTCCGAAGCCGACGCCCCCTCCTCCTGAGCCGTCGCCGGCCCGTTGATTGCCACAACCTGGCCTCGCTCAGCGGTACAAGCCTTGGACTGCGGCCGTTGAAGATGAATTGGGTTTCAGTCCCTGTTCAGAGTGCGAGAAGCGTTAAGGCGGCGACAATGCACAAGTCTGCAACAACAGCCGTCGGTGCGCTTGCGGCAGCCATGTTGGCCTTTTTACCAGCCGCGGGGCGTGCCCTTGCGGAGGGGCCGTCGTTCGATTGCGGAAAGGTGGCGCCGGGTAGCATCGAAGAGCTGATCTGCAAGGATGGTGAGCTGTCGGTGCTGGATAGAGAAATGGCGTCGGTGTACGCGGCGGCTGCCAAAAAAGCTGCCAATGAGCATCCACCCTCGCTCAGAGCTGAACAGCGCGGCTGGATCAAGGGGCGAAACGATTGCTGGAAGAGCGACGACAAAAAGCTGTGCGTCCGGCAATCGTACCGGAGCCGCATCGCCGAGTTGCAGGCCAGATACCGGCTGGTCCCGGTCGCTGGGACGGCCCGCTACGTTTGCGACAGGAACGCGGCCAAGGAAGTGATTGCCACATATTTCCGGACAGACCCTGGCACGGGCATTGCCGAGTTCGGCGATCGAACCGCATTGCTGTTCCAGCAGCGTTCCGGTAGCGGCATCAGATATGCCGGACAGAACGTCGCCTTGTGGGAGCACCAGGGCACAGCGCGCATCACCTGGGGCGACGGCAGCCCGGAGATGCGGTGCGAAGTGACGAATTGAATACGGCCATCCGTCTGATGCACTGAGTTGCGGCTGCACTATCAGCCCTTTGTGGGCGTTCACTTGACACCGTTTCCTCACGGTGAGACTCGAAAAAGCAGCCCTGCTGGACGGCACGTGCCGGAAAGAGTCGATTCGCCATGTATTCAGACCTGGATGATTTCAATCGGAAACCCGAGCCGTTTTCCCGCTACACAACTGATGTGCTCTGGACCGATCCTTGGATCGCACAGCAGATGCTGAAAGTGCATCTGGACGAGAGCACTGACTTGGCCTCGCGCAAGAGTCAAACCATCGACGACATTGTGGGATGGTTTGACCGAAAGATCGGCCTGTCGGGTAAGAACGTCTGCGATCTGGGCTGTGGGCCGGGACTATATGCAAGGCGCATGGCGATAAGAGGCGCCAGGGTAATTGGCGTCGATTTCTCGGCCGTTTCACTCGACTATGCGAGGTCCGAAGCCGCCGCCCATAATCTGGATATCGAATACCGAAAAGCAGACTATCTGATCGACAATCTGCCCGATGAGCAAGATGTCGTCAGCCTGATATGGTGTGATTTCTGCACGCTCCCACCCGAGAAGCGACGCGCCCTTCTGGAGCGGATTAAGGGAATGCTGAACCCCGGCGGGATATTCGTTTTCGATGTATCAACCACGCAGCAGTTCGAGAAACGGCGTGAGGTCATGACCTACGGTCGCCGTCCCATGGGAGACTTTTGGTCACCGGATGATCACTTCGGTTTCCAGACCACCTTTCTCTATGATCAGGATAAGATCGCCCTGGACCGTTATCTGATTGTTACGCCGGAACGTCGGTTCGAGATTTTCAACTGGATGCAGTATTTTGATCCCGAGATGATCTCAAGGGAAGTGCGCGAAGCCGGGCTGGCCGTCGAAGAAATCCTGGATGTCATGACCGGAGAACCTTGGACGCCGGAAGCAGAAGCGCTGGCCGTTGTTTCACGTGTGTGAACAGCGCTTCTGACGCGGTTTGGAGCGCAAGTCCGCTAAGTTCCGATTGTGTTGAAGAAGTCGGTGTTCTCGCAGCGACCGCCCAGAACCTCCGCAAGCTGGCAAAATCAACGCAAACGATCCTTACCCTCTCTTGAGCACGGTCATCCGGTACTTCTGGTGAATGCCGAATTGGGTTGGACTTTGACATCTTCAATCGCCGTGCAATGGGATAGGATCGCTCAGACATCTGAAATTCCAGAAAGGCGATCGCCGTATGCCCTCTGCGCCTCATCTTGAAATCACTTACTGTAGCCTCTGCCGCTGGGGCCTCCGTGCGAGTTGGATGGCTCAAGAGATCTTGACGACGTTCTCTGACGAGATCGGCTCGGTGACGTTGACGCCAGACCGAACCGGAGGCCAATACGACGTCTTTCTTGATGATGAACTGATTTGGTCGAGGCGGAGTGAAGGCCGATTTCCTGACGTCAAGGAGCTAAAGCAACGGGTGCGCGACCGCATCTCGCCCGGTCGATCACTCGGGCATTCTGACGCGTGAGCGTTCCTGTGAGCTCTACACACAGGGCGTTTTCAAGGGGCTGGCGAGAAGAGGTGACCGGAGGGCCTGCCCATCGCAACTCGATTAGATAATCGTGGTACGCACCGCGCGTCCCCTGCTCACCCGAGCCAGCTATGGGTATCCTTGTGTTTTTCCTCGAACGCCGAAATGTCGTCGTCATGGCCCAGCGTCAGGCCGATTTCGTCGACGCCATTTAGGAGTCTGTGCTTGTCGAAGGGATCGATCTCGAAGCTGTAGTTCTGCTGGTCCGGTCCGGTTACGGTCTGTGTATCAAGGCAGAGCGCGATTTCCGCGCCGGGTGACTGGCGGAGCTGTTGGCGGAGCGTCTTGCACTCTTCCTCCGACAGGCGCACGGGCAGAATGCCGTGCTTGGTGCAGTTGTTGTAGTGGATGTCGCCGATGCTCGGCGCGATGACCGCACGGATGCCGTTGGCGACGAGCACATAGGCCGCGTGTTCGCGCGAAGAGCCGCAGCCCCAATTGATATCCGCGACCAGAACGCTCGCGCCCTCGTAGCGTCCATCGTTGAAGATGAAGTCGTCCTTTTCCGAGCCATCTTCGTGGAACCGCAGGTCGTGAAAGAGAAACCGGTCATAGCCCTCTTCGGAACGCTCGCGCCGCAGGAAGCGCGCGGGAACGATCTGGTCGGTATCGCAATTGGGGATGTCGATCGGGATGCCCACCCCAGCATGTGTCTTGAAGGCTTCCATGTCACGCGCCCTCCATCAGCTTGCGCACATCGGTGAAGGTGCCCGTGACCGCGGCTGCCGCCGCCATGGCGGGGCTGACGAGATGGGTCCGGCTGCCCGGTCCCTGACGGCCGCGGAAATTGCGGTTGCTGGTCGACGCGGAACGCTCACCCGGCTTCAGCGTATCGCCATTCATTCCGACGCACATGGAGCACCCGGCGAACCGCCATTCGAAACCGGCATCGGTGAAGACCTTGTCGAGGCCTTCTGCTTCGGCTTGAGCCTTCACCAGTCCCGAGCCCGGCACGACCATCGCGGGGATGACCGCCTTGCGGCCCTTGGCGACGGCGGCGGCCGACCGCAGATCCTCGATGCGTGCGTTCGTGCAGGCGCCGATAAAGACCCTGTCCGGCTTGATGTCAGTGGCCGCCATGCCGGGCTTGAGGTCCATATATTCGTATGCCGAGACCATCGCCGCGCGGCGTTCGGCATTGCTCTCCGCGTCCGGGTCCGGCAGGCGCTCGGTGACCTCGATGGCGTCGTGGGGACTGTTGCCCCATGTCACCATGGGCGCGATGTCAGCGCCATCCAGCGAGACTTCCGTGTCGAACGCGGCCTCCTCGTCTGAGGGAAGCGTCTTCCAGAATGCCAGGGCCTCGTCCCATTTCTCGCCCTCGGGCGCGAACGGACGGCCTTTAACGTACTGAAACGTCTTCTCGTCGGGCGCCACCATGCCGAACCGGCTCCCCGCCTCGATGGTCATGTTGCAGATGGTCAGTCGCCCTTCCATCGACATATCGCGAATGGCTGGCCCCGCATATTCGATTGCGTAACCCGTTCCGCCGAAGGCGCTGATCTTGCGAATAATGGCGAGGATCACGTCCTTGGCCGTCACGCCGAAGCCGAGGCTGCCGTTGATTGTGATGCGCATGGTCTTGGGGCGCTTCTGCCACAGACACTGCGTCGCCAGCACGTGGCTCACCTCTGATGAGCCGATACCGAAGGCGATGCAGCCAAGCGCGCCATGCGTCGAGGTGTGGGAATCCCCGCAGACCATGGTGAGGCCCGGAAGCGTGATGCCCTGCTCCGGGCCGACCACATGAGCAATGCCCTGCCGCCTGTCGCCCCACGGGAAGGCGGTGATGCCGAACTCCTCCGCGTTCACCTTGATCGCTTCCGCCAGTTCCTTCGCACGCGGGTCCGGAACGTCGTCCAGCGACGCCGAATGGGTCGGCGTATAGTGGTCCGGCGTCATGAAGGTCTGGTCCGGCCGGCGCACGCCGAGCCCGCGCTCGCGCAGCCGGTCGAAGGCGCCATAGGACCCGTCGTGGCACAGGTGCCGGTCGATATAGAGCAACTGCTGCCCGTGCCGCTCGGTCACGACATGCCGGTCCCAGATTTTGTTGAATAGTGTTTTGGTCGTCATATCAGGGCCTTGCCATGCTCCGTTTTTCAATTGCTTGAGGTTAGTCGGTCGTCGTCCCGGAAATCCGAGCGCCGCACTGGAACGCGTTTCGCTGCGAAGGATATTCCAAAACCCATAATCTTGAAAATGCGTGCGCCATCGATAAAGGCGCAAAAGTGTGATGCGCATCACCGCGGATCGCGGCCTGTGTGGCCTATTAAAGGGGGTGCATGGGACGCATCAAGGGACCTGACCCTGGACGGAGGAGACAGTCATGAATACGAACCTTTTTCGGATTGCCATAGTCGCCAGCGCGGTCTTTGCGACGAGCCAGTCTTACACTGTTGACACCGCGCACGCCGGTTCCACTTTGGATCTGGGGTCTTTCATCTCGAAGCATTCGGGCAAGATCGATGGTCTGGTCAGCAAATACGGGCTTGAGTCTGTTCGTGACAGGTATCTGAAAAACAAGAACAATACGGACGAACGCCACACAACCAATAGCAATTCGACAGACAATGATGACGCGTTTGACTTCAATTCCCTTTTGTCCGAACAAACGCTTCGCAAGCTCAGATAGGTTTCAGCAAACGGCATATGCTGAGAGCGTCCGGATATCTCAGGAAACTGGATGTTCGCGCCGCAACACGGACAGGGAAAGTCCGTCGGCGAGTTCGGAGGCAGACGGCGGTCCTCCGGGGGCGCCTGTTTTGCGTCAGCTCCGCTGAGGCGTATTGGCACCGGCCTGATCTGTCTTACGCCCCGCCTCGTGTTGGGCGCGGAGACGCTCAAAAACACCCTCGACCTTCTTCTGTGCCGGCGCGCCAAATCCCGCATCGGTCATTATTTGTACAATGGCATTGGGGTCAGACCCTGCGTCGAACCTGTCCAACACATTGTTCGCGTGATCGATCTCGTTTTGCCGGGACTGCAGGCGTCCAAGGGTCGTCTGAACCTCGGCAAGCGTGTCGCGCGCGGCCTTTCCGCTGGTTACCTGTTTGATTGTTGCGCCATTCGCGGTGTCGATTCTGTGGCCAGCCCGGAAATCCTGGAGCCTCAGCTCTGTGGTTCGAACCAATTGGCGAAGCTGACCGAATTGTTCCGAAAAGCCCGAAATCACCTCAGAAGCGTTATGCCGCGCGTTCTCGAGCAGCGCAATGGCTGCAGCGACTTCCCTTGCCAACTGTTCGTTTCCGGCGCTTAGGGCCAGAGTTGCCCGTCTCTCCAGATTGGCGTTGAGGTGGGACAACTTCTCGATAACTGCCTGTTCCTGCCGGTTCTGCGCCGCCGCCACCACCAGCGCCTTGCGGGCCCAGCCCAGAGCTTCGGTGCATGCACGGATCTGCGGATCATGGGAAGTCGTCGACCTGTTCTCGGCGACGACAAGGGGTCCGCGACTGGCGCTGTTGCGCACGAGAGAGAAAAGCGATCTGAACATTGGGTGGCCCTCCGACTTTTCAAACGCGGGTACGCGCTGATGTTCTCCCGACGTAAACACGCAAGTCGCAGAATTATTCGATTGGAGTGATGGCGATTGGGAGCAGCCGGGAACCGGCCGCGCGCTATTCGCGGCCAAGGGAGGAGACGGATTTCGGGACCTTTGCACGAAGGGACGCAGCTTCGCATTTGTGCCAGGCCATCTGGGCCTGCTCCTGCCCCTTCTTGCCACGGCACCAGTCGCGAAGTTCCAGAACAACGCCGAGCGCCTCGCTCACATCACACCATGCCCAGGTTTCCGGCTTTTCCTTCGATTCTCCGCGACAGAGCGCGGTTGCCCTTGCCCATGTATCGATGATCGCCTTGGTCGGTGGTCCAGGGTCAGGCGGGGATGCCAGTATCCCGTGGGTGAACTTCACGCCCGAGGTCGCCCCATTGAACTTTATGCGTTTCGAGATGCGTTCCTTCAGAAAGCAGACCTTGGCTCTGTGGTTGAAGGTGTAGGCCTTGCAGCGTTCGTCTTTCAGGCAGTCATCTCTGCAGCTTTGCAGCGTTCCGTCCTTGATCGAACGGAAATCACCTCCGGGAATGTCCATGTTATTGAGAACGGTGAGACGGTCGAACTGGGCGAAAGACTCGTGCGCGCCGAAAAGGGTCACACATTGCAGCAGCAACAATAGGCGCAACCAATACATGTCCCAGCTCACGGCAGCGGCGATGCCCTATATTCAAAATCATACCGTCATATGGGTCAAACCGGACGACCGGTCATCGTTGACATCCGCGTCACGCTTTGGCCCGCGAGCTTCACCAGGCACTCGCCATTCGGCCTGCAGACACCCATACTGGGGCAACCGCGACCGTCTGGCGAGAACGATACATGGATGATTTCAAAGCCCTCTTTAGGCGCGCAGACGACACGGATTTCGAGATCAAGTATCAGGCGCGTTGCCATTGCGGCGCTGTCCGCTATGGCGTCTCAGCCGATCCGGTCGATGCGAAGATCTGCCACTGTGTCATGTGTCAGAAGCTGCACGGTGCGCCGATGCAGTGGGCGGCGATCTTTCACAAACACCATGTCAGGTTCAGTACGGGCTTCGATCACCTGAAGTTCTATAACGGCGCCCTGAACGAGGCCGAACGCATCTTGCCGTGCAAGGTCAGCTGTGGGTTGTGCGGCACGCCGATCGCCGATGAAGGCCGAAACATGTGGCTTGCCTTTCCCTCGCTCTTCGATTTCGGCACGCCGCCGAACATTCCGCAGACGTTCAGGCCGACGTGCCACATCTTTTACGGATCAAGGGTTTTGGACATGGAAGATGGCCTGCCCAAGTGGGCCGGCCATAGCGGGACCTCGGCGCGTCTGGGCTGAGATGTTGCTCTCAGTCGCTGATGCCGTCGCGGCCTTCGACCGCCATCAGCGTTGCAGTCAGAAACGCGACGAGCTTTTCCTGACCGTTCGTCTCCGCGAACACTTCCGACTGGGCAAGGGTAAGCGTGCGCCCGGCCTTCACCACGCGCCCGCGCGCCAGAATGCGGTCGCCCGCCGCGGGGGCAAGAAGATTGATCTTGAACTCCGCGGTCAGAACGCCGGTGCCGGCGGGCATCAGGCTCAAGGCGGCGTAACCTGCTGCGCTGTCGGCAATGGCGCTCACAGCTCCGGCATGCACGAAGCCATGCTGTTGGGATATGGCAGGCTGGGGACTGAGCGCGATCTCGACAAGGCCCGGCGAAACGCTGTCCAGCCGTGCGCCCAGGGTTGCCATCAGCCCCTGTTTGGCAAAACTCGCTCGGACGCGCTGCTGTTGCTCTTCGGGAGTCATCTTATCTCGTGCCGTGTCCGTTGGGGGCCATGATCAGCTCTCCCTTGTCCGTGGTGGCTGCGCCATCCGGTCCATGAACATGAACCACGCGAGCGCGAGAACATGCAGGGTGACAAGCCCCGCGAATGCCGCCTGGTATGCGGCGGCGGAAGGGCCTGCACCGCCGCTCTCGGGCCAGAGATGCAGCACCACACCGAAGGCATTCTGCGCGGCGAAGGCGAACAGGCAGACGAAGATGTTGGCACCGGTTACAACCCGCCCGCTCAGCTTCGGTCCGAAATGACGTGTGAGTACAGCGAAGCCCAATACGGCCGCCTTGGCGGAAATGCCATAGGCCGCCCAGATCAGATAATTCTGCGACGCGATATTCAGGACCAGGATGATTTGAATCGCGACGTATATGACGATGCCCCAGACAACGACGACAATGAGTGGCTGCGCCAGGCGTTCGGCCAGACGGGCAATCAGGCCGCCGGACACGAAGCCGATTGTCATGGCAAGGGAAATCGCGAACAGGTAGTGGGCGCTCTCAAGCGGCGAAAAGCCGACCACGTGCTGCAGCCAGGGTCCGAGCCACAGGCCAATCATGGCGATGAAACCGCCGTTGCATACGATGATCAGCGGCGCGACCTGCCAGAAGAACGGGTCGGTGTAGATCGATTTGAGGCCGACAAGGTCGCTGTGGAGATCCTTGGTCAGGTCCTTTGACATCGGCTTGTTCCTGCCGGCAAAGAACATCACGACTGCCACGACCAGAGTCAGGGCCGCCATGGAAAGACAGAGGGTGCGCCAACCAAACTCAAGCTCGAAGAACTTGGCCGGGCTGGTGACCATCAACGCGCCAAGGCCTCCCACGCCCAGAATGATGCTGTTGTAGAAAGGCACCTCTTCCGCAGTGCACCAGTCGGCTGTGGCCTTGAAGGCAGCCACCAGGCCGCCCGCCATGCCGATGCCGAGGATGGCACGGCCGATGGCGAGCATGGTCACGTCCGACGAAAGGCCGAACAGAGTGATGCCGACAGCTCCGATGATGAAAAGCAGGCTCTGGGTTTTCCAAGGCCCCCATCGATCGAGCAGGAGCCCGACAGGCAGTTGCATCAGGGCGAAGGTGAGCAGGAACAGCGACGTGATCCAGCCCATCTCCACGCTGGCGAGGTGCAGTTCCTGCTCCAGGGGATGGGCCAGGATGGCGTTGATGCACTTGAAGGCCATCGAGACGAAGAAGCCCATCGCGAATGGCAGTATGATCGTCAGCCATAGAGACGTTGTTCCGGCACGCTGCTGCATTCCAAGCCGGCGGATGGATTGAGCCTCCGCCTCCCCCCGTTATTGCAGTCAACAACCCCTATCGGCGGTCCACCCCCCGCTCACAATCCGACATGACTCGCCCCTATGCGGCACTATGACCGTCAGCTCAACCGCCCCCGGTCCGCAGCATCTGCTGGTCATAGTGTTTCAGGAACGCATCGGCCTTGTCGTCGGAAAATCCGACGCAGACGACTTCGACCTTGGTCATGGGAAGGTCGAGGGAGCCCAGGTGACGCTCGCCCTCATAGGTCAGATTGATGATGACGGTGCCATCCGCAGAATGCGCGACGACGCGGTTCCCGCGCACCTCATAGTCCATCGTCCCAAGCGCGCCTGGAATCTCTTTCAGGTAGGCCCCGACGGTCGTCTGAACCTCATGCGTGACAGTTTTGACCATGGCGAAATCTGGACCTCCGTGGAACTGACGGCAGTTAAAAGACGAACGACACTTCTCTAGCAGAGTTTGCGTGTCATGTCGCAGCACGGGTTCCGTCGCGGTCACGCAATTCCACGCGCATCTTAGGGAGGATTGCAGTAGTGGTTCTCGCGTCGGTCCTGCTATCCTTCGCCGGACGCCCAAGCAAAACCAAGAACACAGGGAGACAACCCATGGCCCGCGACACAGCTGCCACATATGACCCGCGCACATTCAAGGCTCTGACCTATTACACGGCTGTTCCCGACTTCGCCGATGGATCCGACAGTCCGCGTGCTTATCTGGAACGTTGCCTTGAAGCAGTCGACGAGCGCGAGGGCGAGGTTCGCGCTTTTGCGTTTCTCGATGCGGATGCGGCGCGGGCCGCAGCGGACGAAAGCACGAAACGCTGGCAGGCGGGTAAGGCACTCTCGCCCATCGACGGCATGCCGGTTGGCATCAAGGATCTGCTTGAGACAAGGGACATGCCCACGCAGATGAACTGCAAGGCCCTGGAAGGCAATTTTCCGAAGCGTGACAATGCTGCCGTGTGGGCGTTGCGCGAGGCGGGCGCCATCCCCTTTGGCAAGACGGTGACGGCAGAGCTTGGCGGGTCGCATCCCGGGCCGACCACCAACCCGTTCGACAGGACACGCACGCCGGGCGGCTCGTCGTCCGGGTCCGCGGCGGCCGTTGCCGCGCGCATGATGCCCGCCGCCATCGGCAGCCAGGTCGGCGGGTCGATCATCCGTCCCGCCGGCTTCTGCGGCAACTTCGCCCTCAAGCCCACGCAAGGCGCGATCAATCGCGGAGAGCGGATTGCCACCAGCATGAGCACTCACGGACCTCATGCCGGGTCGCTGGAAGACATGTGGCAGGTGGCCATCGAGATCGCGCAACGCGCGGGCGGCGATCGTGGTTGCCCGCCCCTCGCCGGGCTGCAGACACCGCCGCAACCGCTCAAGCCCGAGCGCCTCATCGTACTGGAAACGGAGGGCTGGCAGGGCCTCGACGACGCGACAAGGACCGCCTTCGACGCCGTTTGCCGGAATATGGCCGACCACGGCATTACGCTGTTGCGCCGGGCCGATCATCCGTTGATCGAAGCGCTCGAAAGATCGATTTCCGACGCGGGCCGCATCGCCGGTTCCATCACCGCGTGGGAAAACCGCTGGGCCCAGCGCAACATTGTCAACGAAAAAGGAGGCGGTCTGAGCGACCGCGCCATGACCACGTTGCAACGCGCAGAAGCAATGAAACCACGGGACTACGAGGCTCTGCTTCTGGAAAGGGGACAAGCGCAACTGGCGCACGCGGCGGTTCGGCAACTGGGCGACGCGATGATCACCCTTTCCTGCCCTGGGCCCGCGCCGCAATGGACCGGCGATGCACCGGAGGAATGCACAGCGGCGAGGCCAACCGGCGACGCCGTCTTCAACTATCCTTCTTCGATGCTGTTCGCTCCTGTGGTGAGCGTCCCCCTGCTCGGCGTGTCGGGCCTGCCGGTGGGCGTCCAGATCATCGGTCAGCAGCGCGAGGATGCGCGCATAACCGGGCTGGCCCGCTGGGTCTGGAACAATGTGGAGCCCGCGACCGTGTGAACAGCCGCGGGCTCCGTTCGCGGGGGCATTGGGGCGGCACGTACTCCAAAAGACGCTTTCGTACCGATGCCCTTGCGAAAACTCAGCGGTGGCGGTGGCAGATGTACACCCAATGACCGCGGCGCAAGCGCCAGTGACAGTGGCGCGGCCCGCGCCAGCCATGCTCGACGATATCCACGAGTTGCTCTGAGACACCGGAAACGGTTCGGGCGGATGCGGCTTCTGCGTTCCGGGTGTTCGCAGTCATGCTGATGCCGACGGCCACAAACAGTGCTGCTGCTGCAGCGATACGAACGGCGTTTGGCGTCAATGTGTGCTTTGGCATCGTGTTCTCCATCCAGTGACAAATTGTGCGATGCCGTTGAGATGGAGGTGCAACAGGGCGATGAAAGTGATCCCGATCACCAATCGTGCGGTTTGAAAATCCATGCTGAGAGCAGGCTTCGCCATTTCGGTGTTTTCGAAAAAGCTGCAGGGCATTGCTACCCGTCGCCAGGTGCGATCCGGGTTCACCATGCGTATTTCGTCCGATCAAAGCTCTCGGTGCTCGGTTCGGCCATAAAGACGTGATATCTTTGTTGTGCGAAGTAAAATCGCCGATGTGATTCGGATTGCATCAGCAACTGCGAATGATGAGGAAATGATCGGAAGCAGAAACCGCCATTTCAAGGACTTTGAACGACGGGGCGAAGAAGACGTGCGTTCAGCCGTTGCCCACGGCAAGTATGCCGACGAGGAATTGACAGCTGCGCAACAGTGGCTGGAGAGGCGCGAACAAAAACGAGTACGGCAATTTGAGACCGAAAACAGGAAGGCCAATATCATTCTGGCCGTTGCCACGGCGATGGGTGCGCTCATCGTTTCATTTGTCGCCATAGGGTAGTCGTTCATAGCGCGACCTGCGCGCACCAGAGCAATGGTGGCTTACGCCGCGGCAAGCAACTGCTCTGGTTCGGCCTGCCCCAACCCAATCCACTTTGTCATGAACTCATCGAGCCATTGCCGCTGGGTCGGACCATAGTGACAATGGTGACGCAGGTGCGTCGTGGCAGAGCACGAATCGGGACTTGAGGCGGATATCAGGCGGATGATGGCGTTTCGCGTGATTTCGGGATGGAATTGCAATCCGAAGGCTGAACCCAACCGAAAGGCTTGGTTGCGGAAGGTCTCACCCTCCGCCAGCACGACACTGGTCTGTGGTGCGCTGAAACCCTGCTCGTGCCACTGATAGACGCGTTCCGGCCAGTCCAGCATTTCGCTGCCGCTGTGCGTCGGCAGGATCGTATGGTACCCCCGCTCCACAACGCCTTGCGCATGTGGACGGATCTCTGCGCCCAGATGCAACGCCAGCATCTGTGCCCCGAGGCAAATTCCAAGGAGTGGCTTTTCTTCTTTCAACGCGACACCGACCCAGTCGATTTCGCGGCGGATGAAGTCGTCATTGTCGTTCGCGCTTTGCGGGCCGCCAAATATGACTGCTCCTGCATGGTCTTCCAGTGTTTCGGGGAGTGCGTCGCCAAAACGGGGGCGGCGGATATCAAGCGAAAGACCCTGCGCTGCAAGCCAGTTCCCCACCTGACCGGCCGACGAGTGCTTCTGATGCATAATCGCGAGCACTTTGCGCGATGACGTCTGCCTCCAGGCGGTCGCTCCTGGTGAAACGGTATGTTCTGCTGAAAACGACATGACGGCAGCGTCCTTGATCTGGAGGAGACCTCGAGACTAGCGGTTCTCCTCAATGCGGAGGTTGTGCTTCAACCAGTCCTGGACGTTGTCGCCATACAGTCGCGTCGCCAACTCGTAGGCTTCGTTGTAGGACGCAATCGGGTTTCCGATCACTTTTCGTTTCCTGGTGACGATCACGTAGGTCATTGCATCGGCTCCTCGACGGGCCCAGCCATCGGACCCCTCATCCTTTGGACGCAGTTGCGGGGGAAAAGGTTCAAACTCCTCGTCCCCAATCTGGTGTCGCGGTAATCCGCAACCTCCTGGAAATGGAGATACGCGGGCGCTGGAGAAGTGATCCCGGTCACCATTTGCGCGGTTTGAACCTCTCGGACTTGGTCCGAACCGTATCTCGCGTTCTTTGACGTTCAGCTCACGCATGTCACATACCTTGATGATGGTGCGTGACGGCAGCAGGATGATTCGTGTGCAAATGGACTCAGATACGAAACCAAATGCACGCACCGTCGAGCGCAAGTTGCGCCGATTGTCGCGCCGGACGTCGCCTTTTCTGAAGGTGCTCGCCGTCTGCGCTGTTTCGTGCCTTGCAATCTACATCTGTGCGGACCTGGCAATTGATTGGCGGCCACAGGGCTGGTGGCCGGACGATCGCCTGACACTGGTCATCCAGTGCGCAATCGTTGCAATTCTCCCGGCGGTTGCGGCGGTTGTGGTCGTGGCGGCACAACGCCTGCGCCCCGACCGTCAGGTTGGCCGGAAAATCGCGGTCTATTCGCCTGTCGACATCAACTCACGGTTCATCAGGAACACGGTCGAACAGTTCGTGGTCTTTCTCGTCGGGATCAGCGGCATGGCCGCTTTCGTGACGCACAGCGACGCCGCCACCATCCCCATTCTGACCGTCATGTTCATGGTTGGACGGGTTCTGTTCTGGGTGGGTTACCATACGAACCCCTATGTCAGATCCTTCGGGTTCGGCCTCACATTCTACCCCACGGTCATCGTGTTTGCGTGGCTGTTCCTGCGTACGGTCTTCGGCATCTACGTTCCGATCTGAGCCCAAGACTCCTGGAAAGGTGGAGTTCACTCCGGCCGGTATCGGAGCGATGGGCCCAATCGCGTGATGGCGCCGCCTTTGCGCAGGACATACGCAAGCGTCAATTGATGTATCACCGTCCGATTTTCATTCGTTGAACGTGATAAATACTCCGCCGGTTCTTTCATCGAAGTAATTATGACAAATTCCTATCCTACGTTGATAATGTCGCACCAGAAAAAGGAGGTCTGATACCATGATGAAGACAGCTGCCGCCGTTGCTGCCGTGCTAGTATTGATCGCTTCTCTCGCACCGCATCCGGCCGTTGCCGCGGATTTCCCGGACATGCGCGGTGTCTGGAAGGCCACCTATCTGGCCGTTGCCCCGAGCAGTAGAACCACAAAGGAGCCCAGTTTCGACAAGGCGGAGTGGCATCTCGAAGTCAAGGAGCAACAAGAGAATGTTTTCTGGGGCATCAGCAAGTGGCGCCTCGAAGGGCGGGAGAAGTGGAATGACGTCGAAGCCACGGGCAGTTTCGATCTAAACGATCCCAGTAAGCTCATCATGGTCGAGACGGCTCCGAACGAGCCGGGCGCAAAGGGTCTCATCGACGGCAAGCTGGATGGCGACAAGATCTACGTGACGTTCAAGGGCATAGAGTTCGGGATTGCCTTCAGTGCTGTGCTGAAGAAGTCTTCCGGCAACTAGAGCATCAAGGCACATGCATGGGCGGGGCTTTGCCCCGCCTTCACACCAGCATGTTGGCGTGGCGCTTGCGATCCGTTCAATCCCGGCGCATTACTCGGTGCCGCCAAGCCGGCTTGGCAGGCTGTTGAGCCAGAGCTCCGCCACGCGTTGGACTCTCGCTATCAAAGCGTTTCGGCTCCGAACCGCGTCATCACGTATCGTGCGCGGATCAATGCCTGCGGCGTGAAGCTCCGCGCAATGTCCCACGAGCCAAAACTGATCGGAACCCGGTAACCTTGGCTCAGACGCATATCGCCAAGGAGCGCGAGAGACTTCCGGAACATGATATTCCATCGATATGACCTCAGGCGACGACGACTATGCAACACCGGACCGGCTCGCGATATACCTTGAGATCGGCTGGTCCGACTATCTCTATGGAACAAAGCCCGGCTCGCAGTCTGCCGACGAACCGCGCTATCCGAATCCACGTCAAGATCGTGTTCCCCCGAACTTCCCTGTCGCAGCCATAAACCTGGCAAAGCAATGGGCGCAGACCCTTGCGCTGGATCCACGCAGTGTCTGTGATGTCGGCGGCGCGACAGGGCGGGCATTGTTTGAGTTGGACCGGCAGTTTCCTTCCCTTGAGCGGCTTGTTCTGGTCGAACCGTCAAAACGGTTCTGCGAATGGGCACAACGTCTGCTCGCATCCGACGAGGCGTTGCCCGAGGTCCCGTTGGCTGATCGGATTGGAACGCCGAAATGGGTTGCACCCAGGGCGCGGCCTCGCCCGATCGAGGACGCTCCCGAACGCGTGAGCATCGTCAACGCACCGCTTGAGCTGTACACGCCTGAACGCGGTTTCGACCTTGTCTCGTGTTTTAATGTCATCGACCGTCATCCCCGTCCGAGTAAACTCCTCGAGGCGCTTGGCGGTCTGTTGAACGATGGTGGCCTTCTGGTCCTGTCGTCTCCGTTCGATTTCCGCGCCGCATCGACGCCGGACCCTGCATCTTGGATCGACGACCTCAATGCCCTTTTCGCGGATACGGATTCCTGGAGCCACGTCGGCGAAGAGGAGCTTTATTACGAATACCGGCTTCATGACCGGAGCTGGACGCGGCTTTGTGCGCAAGTTGTTGCAAAGCGCCGGCGTGCATGAGCCGCGTGGCGCCACATCGCCGGGTATCGGCGCCGCCGCGCATGCCTGAACCCACTAAAGAAATCCAATGGCTGGCGGCGCACGTAGCCCTCTCGACGCTTGCATGATCCTCCCGTCGGCAAGCGCCGCATAAGACCGGCCGGTTTGGTTGTTACAAAGGACCGGCCGGCCGCAAATTCGGTCAAGGGATTGGCCATCAGACTCGCCGGCTGTTACGCCAAAACTGAAAGAGGATGCGACATGGATAAACTCGCCACCGCTGTAGCGCTTGCGTCGGCCTTCGTGTTCACGTCGGGCGCCCCACCCGCGACGGCGGAGGCGGGGTCGGCCTACGACCATGGGTTCGAGGCGATCAGCGGCGGCCCTCTGCCTCTTGAGCAGTATCGCGGCAAAGCACTTTTGATTGTAAACACAGCGTCCTTTTGCGGATTCACGCCGCAGTATGAAGGTCTGCAGTCGCTTTGGGAGCGTTATGAGGACAAGGGTCTTGTCGTCATTGGCGTCCCGTCCAACGATTTCGGTGCCCAGGAACCGAAGAGCGAAAGCGAAATTCTCGGTTTTTGCCGTGGTGCATTCGGCGTGAGTTTTCCGCTTACATCCAAGACGGTGGTGAAGGGTGACGACTCGCACCCGTTTTATCGGTGGGCGGCAACAGTCCTGGGCGATGCCTCCAGGCCGCGCTGGAACTTCCACAAATACCTTGTCGATGCCGACGGCAAGCTGACCGGCTGGTTTTCAAGTGCGGTCAAGCCGACATCTCCAAAAATGATAAAGGCCATCGAGGCCGCGCTGCCGAATGCAGAGAAGTCGGGATCGTAAATATCCGATGCAAGCGCTACCGCTTTGACCCATCGTCCGCTGCCGGTCTGGCTGATAGGTGAATTGCGGTCAGACCACGCCGGAGAGACAGGCGCGATTGCAATCTACGATGGCATTCTTGCCGTGACGCGCGATGCGGACCTGATCCAGTTTTCCACCCGCCACAGGGAAACAGAGCGTGGACACCTTGTGGCCTTGGAAGACGTCCTGCCGCAAGACGAGCGCAGTGCCTTGCTGCCGTTATGGCGCGTGGCGGGTTGGCTCACGGGCGCCCTGCCCGCACTCTTCGGAACGCGCGCCGTGCATGTGACGATTGATGCCGTCGAGACCTTTGTCGATGCGCATTATCAGACCCAGATCGACGCGCTCGATGCGTCGGGTACGCATGCGGATGTTCGCGCACTTCTGGAGCAGTGCCGGCTCGACGAGGTGGAACACCGCGATGAAGCGCGCGACCTTCACGCCGGAACGTCGGGCCCGGCGGCGCGGATCTGGAGCTGGATGGTGAGTGCCGGGTCCGGTGCGGCGGTGGCTCTGGCGAAGCGTATCTGAGAGCCTGAACCGCTCAGAGTTGTCACTCGGCCATCGAGTCCAACGGACATGGCATGCCCTTTTTGGCACAGCGGCGGCGATACACGCGTTCCCATCTCAGGCGGCCGCCAATCAGCCGCTGCTGGCCAAGGACGGTGCGCAGGAGCTTTTCGCGTTTCTTCTTGCTGCGGAGCGACTTGAACTTCTTCTTCTGCTTCTTGGTTTGCCCGCAGCCGATGCAGTGACCTTCAACTTTGAACTTGCAGATGCCAATGCACGGCGACGGCACTTTCTTGGCCATTTATCTCTTCTAACCTGTCGCGCTTTGGGGAAGATGCGTATCGGAGTTCCTGGACGATCGCCGATACTCACAAAATCAGGATGAACCCCGTCACCGTCAAGGCCACGATCCAAAGATAGTCGAGATTGATCCAGCCGCGTCGCAGAAAAGACAAGCCGAGCCAATCGTAAACGATGACTGCAATAGCCGCCGTCACAACCAGCATCGCCCCCATGTGAACGCCAATCGCCGCGAGCGAAACGGGTATTGACCGGGCAGCGGTAAGTTCGCCTCCGGGCGCCGCCGCGAGGCAAAGCGACAGGACGGCCGGCAGGAGCATCAGCCCTGCGCCGTGGCTCGTTGCCATCAGGAACGACCAAATGCCGAGGCCCGCAAATCCGGTCTGCATACCGACCCGCACCCGATGCCGATGACCATACACGGCATAGTATGCCGCCCAGCCCAGCAGGACCGCCCCGCAGGCCATTTCAAGCAGCCGCTGATCGATGATGAGGCCCAGCGTCAGGACCGCCGCCACGACGACGGCGATTGAAAGCGCGTGGCCGATCGCAATTGGAACGAGGGACAACCAGACAATGCGCCGGCTTTCGCCATGCATCCCGAGGGCAACGGCGAACAGCCAGCCCATCGCCGGATTGATCCCGTGAAACGCGCCAAGGCCCGCCAGCAGCAGCCAGGGCGAGAGGTCGTTCATCCCCGGTCACCGCGTGATGTCTGGCGCTGCACGCATTACGGATAGCAGTAGGAGTCGGACGAACAGTCACCGCCTTCCAGGCGCACCTGATGCGGACGGTGTCCCTTCGGCCAGTCGATGAAGAAGTTCTCGTCGAATGCGATGCCGCCGTTCTCACCGGTATCGAGCTTTACCATCCAGCCATCGATCCCATTGGGATAGAACTGAGGATCAATTGCGCCGTAGAGAGAATTGGTGAAATAGACGCGTTTGCCGTCACGACTGATTTCAACCATCTGTGGCCCGCCGTTCAGGGCGCCGTTCCTGGCCTTGGGGTGGCTTGCTTGCGAGACGATGCCGCCGATGCGCACCTTGCCGGTGAGTTTCGGCTTCATGGGATCGGAGACATCGTACTGTTGCATGTCTCCTGTCCCCCAGCAGGACACATAGAGATACTTGTCGTCCATCGACAGATCGATGTCGGTGACGAGCGGGGGCACCGCCTTGAATCCCTTGAGCAGCGGCGGCAGGTCATCCTCGTCAGCGGGTTCGGCCGGAATCTCTATGACTTTCTTGACCGCCCATCTGTCGCCGTCGCGATACCAGGTCCAGATCGAGGACGAGAGGTCCTTGAGGCTGATCACGCACCCGACGAAACCGTAAGCCTTGGTCGGATCGTGCGCAGGGCGCAGTTCGAAGACAAGTTGATGTTCCTCGCCAAGATCGATTTCCTGCAGGTGCTTGCGCTTGTGCAGATCCCAGAAATGGAGGCGGTGTCCGTACTTGCCGCCGAGCAGGACCTCCGGAACAAGCCCGTTCTCGAACGTGTCCGGCGTTCCCCATTCGCTAGTTACCATGGTGTCGTGACCGAGATGCCACCAGAAATCGTATGCGAGGGTCTGGGGTCCGCGGTCCATTTCCCATTGGCCCAGCACGTTGAAGCTCTCCGGTTCCAGCAGAAAGATGCCGCCGGGTGCCTTCCCGTCCGCATTGCCGAGCGCGTTGACATAGATGCCTTCGGGGCCGCAGTGAGTGGTATGCAGCCGGGAATAGCCTGCCTTTTCGGCAATTTCTTCCGGTTCGATCACCTTGACGATCTTCGGCTTGCGCGGGTCCGGCTTGGTATCGATGATGTGAAGCCGCGAGGAACGCAAACCCGGCACAATGAGATAGCGCCGCTCCATATGCGGATGCGGCGCGTTCGGGCACAGGCATGACGAGCATGCGTTCCAGCCGAAATGGTGCAGCTCATCGCCCGCATTGGGCATCTTCACTTGGCCCACAATCTCGCTGTAGCTCGACGAATTGGGGTCGACATCGACCACCGCGATTGCATCGGGTTTCTTGCGGTCAGGGTCGAACGCCGCCACATACGCAAGCGTTTCGCCGGGCGCTTTCGCCGCCATCCTTGGTGAGGGATAGAATGAGGGATCAGGTTGCCAACTTGCCATAATGGACCTCCCAGTCTCGGGCAGCCCCCGTCATGGGCAATAGGCCAATCATGCACCCCCACCTGATCATATCTTACCGGTCCGCCGGGGGCCAGAATATCGACGGGCAATGTCGGCTATGCCTTTCTGCAACTTTTCCGCGATTGTTCAAGCGACAGACCGGCATCACGGAGCCGCAATGAGAACCGACATGCGTTCAAATGATCTGGCTCATGGCCTCATGGCCGTAGGCGGAACCGACGGATTGGTCTTGCGGCAAGGCTTCGCTACACTCGTCCCGCAAGGTCAAGAAAGGGATACGACGCATGGACAAGACAGTCGGGTGGCTCATGGCACTTTACGGAGGGTGGTCTCTCATCGTTGGTGTTGTCACCAACGACATGGGTGGACTGGCCGCGCTCGGCTACAACCCCGATCTGCCGCTGAGCTTCGGACGTGCGCCCTTTCGCTTCCTGATCGGAATCCTGATCTACGGCGCCCTGATTTACTATGGATTGCGGTTGATTAGCGGACAGTCAAAGCTACGCCGCGAATCCTGACTTGGCGTCCGTCTGTTCAGCCCGCATGCGCCGGGCGTGGGTCAGCATCGAGAAGACCGAACAATCAATCGCCGTCTCGCGCAGCGTCCACCACCATTGCGCGACCGCGGCAAAACTGATCGCCGCGGTGTAACCGACGGCGATGCTCAGAAAGCCGAGCGTGCCGAAGGTCTGGAAAATGGTCAGCGCAGAAAGGACGACTGCGGCGATAAGGATGACGATCATCGGCTTCTGACGTCCGGCCGCGGCCATGATCGCGGTTGCAGGGCCGAAGATCGCGCGCGGGATCATCGAAAGAGAGATGATGAGGAGTGCGGGATACCCGGCCGTGAATGCCTCTCCGAACAAACCGAGCAGTGGTTTGCCGAGGGCTGCGAATGTCGCGCAGACGGCGGCCGAATAGGCGAGCACCACTGCATTCCCCCGGGTGATGTCACGCGCAAGTCCGCCCGTATCGCCGCGCGCATGGGCGGCGTAGACTTCCGGCAGCACGACGGAATAGAGCGCACGCATACCGAAACTCGCCAACATCCGCAGGCGGAAACAGATGTGCAGCACGCCAACCATGGCCGGCGCCAGCAGCCAGCCGGCCAGCAGCAAGTGCAACTCGATCAGATAGTCGGCGAGCAGGATGATCGCGATCCAGGGCGTGGCCTTCCGGGTCCAGGTCGCGCTGTCTCGCTCATCCGCCGGAACGTCGGGGTAGAGTTTCTTCCGATGGATGAACAAGGCCTGCAGCCCGGCCGTTGCCCACAGAGCTGCGCATATACCGCCGAGCAGCACGACCGTCGAAGCCTGCGGTGCAAGCGCGACGGTGGCGAGAATGGCAAGCAGCACCAGCAACGGTTTCACCAGCAGGTCGGGAACCAGACCCAGCAACTGGCGGCGGAACCCGGTCAGTACGCCGCCATTGAAGCTGATCAGAGCCACCGGCGGGGCAGCAAGGCATGCAAAAGCAAATGCACTCGTTAGCTCACCGCCGAGCCTTTCGCCGAGGCCGATGGTCACGACGCCGAAAAGGCTGAATGCGATGAGCGACAGGGCGGCAATCATTCGATAGCCGCGCTTGATGAAACCGCGGATCCGTTCGGGTTGCTGACCGACCAGATATTCAGAAACAAACAGCGGCCCGACCGCCTGACGCCCGGCGCAAAGCGCCTGCGCCAGAAGGCCCATGGCCGCAAGGGCAAGTGCGACCGTTCCCAACGTTTCGGCACCGAAGTGGCGCGCAATCGCCAGCGTGCCCGCGAACGCGATAACCGCGCCGCAGACACGCGCGGCCATCAGCAGGGATGACCGCGTGACGAGGCTGAGGAGGTCGAGGCGCTTCATTGTCCGAGCATTTGCCTCGTGCGGTAGATGGCGTGTTCCACGCCCGCCTTCGCGTCGCGCAAGGCGTATACCGTACGGCCCAGGGAGCGCGCCCATCGCGACGGAGCGTACTCAAAGCTCGGCGGCGTGGGCAGGATTTTGCCCTGCTTTCCAACGAAGCCTTTCTTGAATTGATGCAGGCCGCTGTCGCCGTCCTTACCGCCCAGGTCGTACCAGCGGATGTCCGGATTGTTACAAAGACGTTCGGCAATCCACCAATGCATGGCATACCCGGCCTTGAGGCCGAGGGCGCGCTCGTCCGTCGCGCCGTAAAGATAGACCGCGCGTTCACCGGAGACGTCGATGACGGCGCCTGCAGTCGGTTCACCGTGATGGGAGACAATGACGACCTCGGGCCGGAAAGAAGCCGTTTTCGCACGCATCAGGGCCGGCAAGGTATCAATGGCCGAGGAGTCGAAAAAGCGTTTCCGGTCCAGCATTTCCCGGTAGAGATTCATAAAGCGCGTCAGGCCTTCGTCTGAACTGACGAGACTGATCTCGAGATCGTTGGCCTGCGATTTCTTCAGGTTGTAGCGCCACTTCTGGCTGAGACTTTTTTTCAACTCCTCAGGTGTGAGGGCTACGTTAACGAGATACCGGTCGGGATCCCTGAGCGACCAGCTCGCGCTGAAATCGAGGTCTTGCAGGATCTCTTCCGTCATTTGCCCGCAGACCGGATCGGCATGTGGATGGATCGATAGATAGTGGCGGCGGCGGTTTGCGTATTCATCTTTCAGCGCGGTCAGAACCTGACGAAGGCGGTTCGCGTCGGCGGGTATTCCGGGCCGGCGCCACAAGGGGCCCCATTTGATCAGCGACATGCTCGACCCGGTGCCCGGTATCGGCAGGACAATGACAAGTGCGCCTCCGAGGACGGCGTCGCCCTTGCGCACGACCGCATGTTCGAGCCGCCCCGCGCCCCATCTTGCGGCGGAAAAACAATGAGTCTGCTCCTGATTTACGTCGACGAAACCCGCTGCAAGGCGGTCCCACGCATCGGCTTCGATCTGCTCCACCTGAATATTGTCCGCCTCAAAAGCAGGCGCGTTCTCCCGAGGTGATCGGTTGCGCGGCGCGTGCAACATACCGGGTACGGGAACGGTATCGACATAACTCATGAGACAGACCTTTCAACTGTGAGGGCGCTGGGTTGGGACAGCGCTCGGGAGTTGGATTTCGAATCGGAAACAGGATCGGACGGGGACGCCGGAACGCCGTATGTACAGCCGGACGATGTGCGCCGGCGCGCAAACCACGCCCTGAGCGCGCGCCGAAGCGATCGGCATCGCGGCAGCAGAAGTAACAGAGAGATCAGTGTGGGGCCCGGATCACGCCAGCTCCACACCATCTGAATGTCCGCGGCGAACGCGGAGCGGGCCGCCTCCCACACCCAGAGCGCAGCCTTTCGCAGGGAGATCGTACCGTCGAGAACCGCGTACTTGGCCGCGAGCAAATCACCATCGGTCCAAGCGTAGCGCAGGCCCGTTCTGGCAGCGTAAGACGGTTCCGAGCGCGCCGGCCGCGTATCATCGCGTGCGCCTTGGCTGAGTTCCACCGCCAGGAGGCTCAGCGGCAAGCCGGCGCGTTCGGCAATGGCGTGGCTGCCCGAGACACGCGGATTGAGTTCCAGGAAGCATCGTTCATGACGTGCCGGGTCGACGATGAACTGGGCAAGGCCAATGCCGGTATAGTTCGTTGCGGCAACGAGTTTTTCGGTATCCGCGATGAGTTCGCCGTCGGGCTGCTCGGTTACGCCGTCGACCGCGAGACCTGTCCCGTCCGGCGCGTTGGTGCGCAGGATTCGCGTCTGGCAGACACCGATGAGGCGACCCTGCTGCGCGGCGAAGTAGATATTGCGCCGGGCGCCATGAGCAAACCGTTGCAGCAACAAACTCGAATGGCCTTCGGGCCAAGTTGGCAAAGCGTTCTTCAACGCCGCCATGTCCTCGCAAATGAGCGCCTTGCGTCCGGCAATACGCGCCGTGGCGCCGATGCCCCGCACGGTCAAGGGAAACCCGATCGTCCGCGCCTCATCCAGCAGCGATCCATATGAGTTCACATGGGCGAAAGGCAGCGTTGGGACGCCCTGCTCTTGCGCCAGAGTGAGGGCGGCAAGCTTGTCGTTGAACGTTTCGATAACGGCGCGCCGCGGCGATGCCAGCCGGACCTGGGACTTGACCTGCTCTTCATGCGCCGCAAGAAACAGGGCGAACTCTTCCGTGACCGGCAGAACAGCCCCGATATCTGGCCGCGCGTTGAGCAGATCCATCAACGCATTCAGAAAGCGCGTCTCATCGTCTGCGAGTTTCGGATGGTCCCAAATCTCGTCGACATAACGGCTGCAGTGAGCGCCGAGCGGTTCACCCTCGCCTCCGACGATCACCCGGATGCCTTCTTCTGCCAGGGCACAGGCGACCGCTATCGCCGGGCGGTAGTTTCCGAGCAGGAGCACGGTTCGTGCCGGCGCGTGGCCTGTTTTTCGTGTGACGGAGCTTGTCATCGCACGGCCCTGGAACTGCGGACGAGCAATTGCCACGCCGCCGTCGCGTGAAAGGACGCCCATGCGAAGATCCCGCCGAGCTTCGCGCCGTCCTCGATCAGAATGCGTGCGGGATGATCGCTGTGAAACAGGGAGTCGACGACAACACTGACCGCGAGCAGCGCGATGGCGACCGCCAGCAGCCCATAACGGCATTTCAGGATCTGCCGCCAGGAGAGAAGAAGATACGTGATGCCGCAAAGCCCGTAAGCCGCATAGGTCACGGGCTGTGAAACACCGAACGCCGGCAGAATGTTGTCATGAACGAGAAAAAGGTCGTCGACCGTGAACAGTCCGGTCAACAACCCGGCTGACGCCATGAACACCACTTCGGCCATTGGCCGGGCAAGCGTGTAGAGAACTGCAGCGGCAAACAAACACACCGCAGCGGCCGCAGCCCACAGCAACACACCAAGACTGGAAACGGCTCCGTGATAGACCTTGCAGCACCTGTCGACCGTTTCAGCAACGGCAAGTGGATCGCGCAGCAGATCGCCGGGGTCGACCCAGGGCTGGACGGCAACACCGATCATCAGCGCCAGCGGCGGCAACAGTGTCAGCGCCCAGATCAACGGACCATATGTCGTCGCTTGCACCGTCTCGCGCAGGGTTGCGCGCACCTCGCCGACAATATGTGCCATCGCGGTGGTTGAACTCATGGGCGCCGCCTCCCTCAAACGGACCGCGATTGACAAATGAGCTGTTAACCGTGGCCTAACTCGCATCGATCTCCGGATTAGCCCTGCAGGACGCGCTCGAACGAAGACAACTGCCCCAAATCTGGCCGGCAAGCCGGATTATCGAGATGTGAGCAGGAATTGTGCCAGTCGAAGTCTTGACGCAGGGTTGGCCAGCTGAATGCGCACCGCTAACATAAGGAAAAAGTGTTAAAATTCCTTTTTTTAGAGCACTTTTTCGTATCCAAGAGATGCTTCAAGCTGATGCAGTAGGAGTTGCATAACTTGTCGCGCGTTTCTTCGGGGAAAAGGAGTGCTGAACTGCCATCGTCTGTGTTGGTGTGAGGGCAACACGCCCCTTACCTCCCTCTGAAACGATTCATCAGATATTCTGATCATTGATATCAGTAGATATAACTTCATCTGATTTCGTGTCTTTGCTATCACACTGTTAGCAGAGTCGAGGAGTAGCCATGTCAAAAGAACCGCGCCTCATGAAGATGGCGCGGCCTGGAGATATCCGGAAACCGACACATGAGAGATGGAGATGGCGGTGATCACGCGGATCGCGCCGCTCTGAAGGCCGGAGATTGCTCGTCTCACCTGTCATGAAAGCCCCACGCGAAACAGTTTGAATAGCAGACCGATTACTGGGAGAGAAAAATGGACGCAAAAGTCGAAAAAGCCGGCGGATGCCCGGTGATGCATGGCGCAAATACCGAAGTCGGTACGTCGAACATGGACTGGTGGCCGAATGCCCTGAACCTGGACATTCTTCATCAACACGACACGAAGACGAACCCCATGGGCAAGGACTTTGACTACCGCGAGGAGCTCAAGAAGCTCGATGTCAAGGCGCTCAAGAAGGACCTGACCGACCTGATGACCGACAGCCAGGAATGGTGGCCGGCGGACTGGGGCCATTATGGCGGTCTGATGGTCCGCATGGCGTGGCACGCTGCGGGGTCCTACCGCCTGGCCGACGGCCGCGGCGGTGGTGGCACCGGTAACCAGCGGTTTGCTCCGCTCAACTCCTGGCCGGACAACGTCAGCCTCGACAAGGCGCGTCGTCTTCTCTGGCCGATCAAGAAGAAATACGGCAACCAGGTTTCCTGGGCTGACCTGATCATCCTGGCTGGCAACATCGCCTATGAATCCATGGGTCTGAAGACCTTCGGATTCGGCTTCGGCCGTGAAGACATCTGGCACCCGGAAATGGACATCTATTGGGGTGCCGAGAAGGAGTGGCTCGGCAAGGACCGCTATTCGGATGCAGGCGACGAGACTTCACTGGAAAACCCGCTTGCGGCAGTTCAGATGGGCCTGATTTACGTCAATCCTGAAGGCGTGGATGGCAAGCCGGACCCGCACAAGACGGCAGAGGCCGTTCGCGAGACCTTTGCCCGCATGGCAATGAACGACGAGGAAACCGCGGCCCTGACGGCTGGCGGCCACACTGTCGGAAAGGCGCATGGCAATGGCGATGCCGGCAAACTCGGTCCGGATCCGGAGGGCGCCGGTGTCGAGGAACAGGGTTTCGGCTGGCACAATCCCGGAGGCAGGGGCGTGGGCCGTGACGCGATCACCAGCGGCATCGAAGGCGCCTGGACGACCAATCCGACCGAGTTCGATATGGGCTATTTCGACATGCTGCTCGACCACGAGTGGGAGATCCAGTCGAGCCCCGCAGGCGCGCGGCAGTGGCAACCGGTGGAAATCGCTGAAGAAGATAGGCCGGTTGACGTCGAAGACCCTTCGATCCGCACAACGCCGATCATGACCGACGCCGACATGGCGATGAAGGTCGACCCGATCTATCGGGAATACATGGACAAGTTCCGAGCCGATCCTGAGTACTTCAAGGACACGTTCGCCCGCGCCTGGTTCAAGCTGACCCACCGCGACATGGGCCCGAAGGCGCGCTATTTCGGCCCCGAGGTGCCACAGGAGGACCTGATCTGGCAGGACGTCATCCCCGCCGGGGCGTCGGACTATGATGTCAATGCCGTCAAGGCCAAGATCGCCGACAGCGGTCTCAGCATCAGCGAAATGGTCTCGACCGCCTGGGACAGCGCCCGCACCTATCGTGGTTCGGACATGCGTGGCGGTGCCAACGGTGCCCGCATTCGTCTGGCTCCGCAGAAGGACTGGGAAGGAAATGAGCCGGCGCGTCTGACCAAGGTGCTGTCGGTTCTCGAACCGATCGCGAAGGACGCCGGCGCCAGCATCGCGGACGTCATCGTCCTCGCTGGCAATGTCGGCATCGAACAGGCCGCGAAGGCTGCAGGCCACGACGTCTCGGTTCCCTTCGCCCCAGGCCGCGGCGATGCGACCGATGAGATGACCGACGCCGGTTCCTTCGACGTGCTGGAGCCGGTCGCCGATGGCTACCGCAACTGGCTGAAAGAGGACTATATCGTCAGCCCGGAAGAGCTGATGCTCGACCGCACGCAGCTCATGGGCCTGACCGCCAACGAGATGACCATTCTGGTTGGCGGTATGCGTGTGCTGGGCACCAACCACGGCGGCACCAAGCATGGCGTGTTTACCGATCGCGAAGGTGCTCTGACGAACGACTTCTTCGTCAACCTGACCGACATGGCCTACAAATGGGTGCCTTCTGGCGATGGTAGCTACGAAATCCGCGACCGCAAAACGGATGAGGTCAAGTGGACGGCCACACGCATGGATCTCGTGTTCGGCTCGAACTCGGTTCTGCGCGCTTACGCGGAGGTTTATGCCCAGGACGATAACGCCGAGAAGTTCGTCAACGACTTCGTGGCGGCCTGGACCAAGGTCATGAACAGCGACCGGTTCGATCTCGCGGCGTAGGGCTTGCGGACCGGCTCGGGAGGCACGCCAAACGTAGCCTCCTGCTTACAAATGCGACGCGGCGTCCCGGAACATCCCGGGGCGCCGTTTTTGGTTGGCGCCGGTGAACGCTTTCGCTTGCCGAGATGCTCAACGAATGGACGCTTCCAGATCTGAAATGAAGTTGGTCGCAAGGCGCGACAATGGCCGGATCGCCGAGTGCACGACATAGGCGTTCACCTCGATCGCCGGTACGAACGCGCGTACGGTCATCGCCTCCTGAGGCATCTTGGAGATCGTATAGGGATCGACAATGGTCACCCCGCCAATTTCAAGCGCAATGGCGCAGGCGACATTGCAGTAACGCGTTTCGACTTGCCAGCGATACGGCACATCTGCCATCCGGAACGCGCTCTTGACCAGTGCACCCAGCGGGGTATGGCGCCCCAATGCAACAAACATGTGCGATTCGAGATCGGAGGGGCGAATGCTGCTGAGTTCCGTGAGCGGATGGTCAGCCGGCATGACGCAGGCCATGTTGCCCATATGGACCGGCGTTGCCGTGACGGAAGGATGATCGAGCGGTTCCATTGAAACGGCAACTTCCGCGAGCCCCGAGTCGATATGCTTCACCAGGCTATCGCTGCCGCGAATATCGACCGTCGCCCGTACCTTGGGTCTTGAGGCGAGAAAGCGCTTCAGGGCGCGAGGAACGAGGGCAAGCCCGACACTTGGTGTTGCAGCAATGCGAATGGAGCCGACCTTCGAGTCGCGCAGGTCTTCCGTTTTTTGCTGGACAGAGCGGAACATGATGAACATGTCCTCGGTCTCCTGATAGAGCGCTTCAGCTTCAGCGGTGCGCCACAAGCGTCCACGGCTACGCTCGAACAGCTTGAAGCCAAGCTGGTCTTCCGTCTGCCGGATCATGTTGCTGACGGCCGGTTGCGAGATATTGAGGAGTTCGGCTGCCGCACCGGTTGTTCCGGCGTCCATCACGGCGCGAAAAACCTCCAATTGTCGCAGGTTCACCATTGGCCGAGCCTTGTTTCACGATCCTGCCCGCAGTCTCCGGAATGGATACGGCTTCATCATATGCTATTCAATCAACTTATACCTTAGATGCCGTCTTGGGCATTTGTTAATTGACCTGGGGACCATTGCGGGATTGCGTAGCCAGGAGTCCGGTCGGACAATAATTTCGTATTATAGCCGATCGGCGAAAGATTATTCGACTCGGCGTGGTTTCGCTCCCAACATCGGCCCATGCCGAACGCACCATTGATCCAGGATGGGCAGCGCCCGGACGCCGACTTCATCGCGCGCCTCTCGCCGGCGGTTTCTGCCGCCATGCCCTTGGCGGCACGTATCTTCGATGAGTTCAGGAAGGTGAGCGCCGACGGCTGCGGCGTGACCCGACAGGCCTTTGGCGCGGGCGAGCAGGCAGCAATGGACGTGATCGGTGCCGAAGCGGCCGAACTGGGTCTCGAAATTGCCCATGACGCCGCAGGGAATCTGTATGTAACCCTTCCCGGTCCAGATCGCTCGCGTCCAGCGGTTCTCATGGGATCGCATCTCGATTCCGTGCCTGTGGGTGGAAACTACGATGGTGCGGCGGGCGTGGTTGCCGGGGTCGCGGTCCTTGCGGCGTTGCGCAGCCTGGACATCGTGCCGGCGCAGGACATCCGGGTTATGGGTATCAGGGGTGAGGAAAGCGTTTGGTTCGGCACAGCCTATCTCGGCAGCGGCCTCGCGCTCGGCCTGCTGCCGGTCGAGCGGCTCGATGACCTCACGCGCACCGACACCGGCAAAACCCTCGCCCAGCATATCGACGCGCTTGGCTATGATTCCGGGAAACTGCGAGCAGACCCGCCCCATCTGTCGTCCCGGAATGTCGCGGCCTACTATGAACTGCATATTGAGCAGGGACCGTTGCTCCAAGAGCGCGATCTTCCCGTTGCCGTTGCCACTGTTGTTCGCGGGAATGCCAGATATCCTTTTGCCCATTGCGAGGGAACGAACGCACACTCCGCCGCCGTGCCCCGCGCATTCCGGCGCGATGCGGTGCTGGCGACCGCCGATCTCGTGATGCGTCTGGAGGAGTTCTGGCGGGAGATAGAAGCCGCGGGAAGTGTAGACTCTGTGCTCACGGTCGGTGAGTTCTATACCGACCCCGAAGCGCATGGCATGACGACGGTCCCGGGCAGGGTCACTTTCACCCTCAATTTCGGCACCACGATCGCTTCAGACATCGAAGAGTTTCATCGCCGGGTTGCGCATTATGCCCGTGACATCGAGGCGCAACGCGATGTGAAGTTCGAGCTCGGACCCGCCACCGGCACGCCGCCCCGTCCTCTCGACACAGAAATCCGTGCCGGATTGGGCGAGGCGTGTCGTGCTCTCGGACACGAACCGTTTGAATTGGCAACCGCCGGGCACGATGCCGCCATGTTCGCCAAGGCCGGCATCCCGTCCGGCATGGTTTTGGTGCGCAACGCCAACGGCAGCCACAATCCGGATGAGGCCATGGACATGGAAGACTTTGAAGAAGGATGCCGGGTTTTGGCAACCGCGTTGGCCGTCAGGGGACATCTTTAGGCTGTGCCGGACTTGTTGATACGTGGCCTTTCTCCCTTCCGCGCCTCTATAGCGCCGGCAAACTCGGCTCCATCTTCAGCTACCTCTATCAGAGCACCGGCAATATCGGCGAATGCCTTGCACCCGGTCGTGCCTCGGCGCGCCACGCAGTCGCGGAGAGGTCCAGGTAGGGCTCGTTGTTCCAATAAACCCGTTACGTTCAGAGAATTGCGCGCACCAAAAGACCCGCCGCCAGCACCATCAGTACGACCAGCGCGATTTCCTTGAAGGTCTCGACATCGGTTGCCACGAAGCCGCGATGGCCAAGCGCCACGCCGGCGAGCAGAAGCGGCAGAAACACCACCGTTCGCCAGAGGATCTCGGCGCCGAGCAATCCCTGAATCGCAAACATGCCCGCGCCGACCGTGTCCGTGCCGATGAAGAAAGCGATGATGGAGGCGCGCCCGGCGACGACGCCGATCGGCGACGAAAAATAGAACAGGATCACGGGCGGGCCGACGATACCCATGCTGCCGTTGAGAATACCCGCCGACATCCCGACACCGAACGTCGCCCCCTTGCCCGGTTCGCGCTCCAGTGCGAACCCACGCAAAATGAGGATCGCCGCCACGAAGACGACAACGGCAAGGGCAATGCGGATCGGGTTCGGCGGCAGGTTTGCCAGACCATAGATTCCGACCGGCGTGGCAATCCAGGTTCCGATCAGCAGAAGCAGAATGGAATTCCAGCGAATATCGCTCCAGATCCGCGGCAGCAGAAAGATGCTGGTTACGACCTCGAACAACAACACCATGGGCACCACTTCGAGTGGCGGCAGGACGAGCGAAAGGCTCGTGACCCACAGCATCGACGCGCCGAAGCCCGTATAGCCCTTGAGATATGCACCAGCCAGAACCGCAACCATACAGATCGCAAAACGGGTCACGTCGAGTTCGAGTGCAGAGAGAAGTTCCATCAACATCGTTGTATGCGCCTTGCGACATCCGGCCGGGACAAGACCTGCCTGCGCATTCCAGTATTGGAGCTTGCCTCACATCACTCAAACGAATAACTCTGATATCGATATAACGTAGGTTGATACAGGACGACGCCGTGCAGGGCCGGTTTGAAAGCGATCTTCTGCGGACCTTTGTCGCCGTGGTCGATACAGGAAGTTTCTCGAAAGCTGCCGAGAAGATCGGGCGCACGCAGTCCGCCGTCAGCATGCAGATCAAGCGGCTGGAAGCGATGGCGGGCACTGCCCTGCTCGTGCGCGGCAACGGTCCGGTGACGGTTTCCGCCTCCGGCGAAAAGCTCCTTGAGGACGCGCGGCCGGTTCTTGCCCATCTTGACAGGGCGGCGGCGAATTTCAGCCCCGAAACCTTGAGCGGATCAGTTCGGATCGGCTTGCTTGCGGAATATGGTGCCACCTATCTCCCCGGTATTCTGGGGCGCTTTGCCGATATCAATCCGAAGGTCGAGGTCGCCGTGACCTGCGCGCACTCCGGTCGGCTCTACCAGTTGCTGGAGGAGGATGCGCTCGATCTGGCGATTGTTCTCGATCGGCCCCGGCAGAAAGGCGGCAGAGTTCTGATGCGGGACCCGACGTTCTGGGCCACTTCCAAGGCCCATCTCGTTCACGAGCGCTCCGTCTTGCCGGTCGCGGTATTCGGACCGGGATGCTGGTGGCGAGACTGGGCACTGGGATCGCTTGAGCGGATGAGGCGCACCTATCGTATTGCCTATACCAGCGACAACAATTTCAACCTCAAGGCCGCAGTGAGCGGAGGGTTGGCGGTCGGGGTGCTCACCCGGAGCATGCTGCCCGACGACTGCCGGCCCCTGAGCGCACAAGACGGGTTTCCCGAACCGGTCAATTCGAACGTGACCCTGAGAACACGTCAAAAACCCCTGCCCAGAGCCGTCGAGGCAATGACGAGGGTGATCATCGATGATTTCAAGCAGGATTTGCGTGCGGGCTGAATATCCGGATGCCCCGCCGCGTTCAGACGACGTGGTCCGCCGTGGCCAGAGGTCTTTGAGAATTGCAGCGGTTGCTACTCGCTTGCCGCGAGGCGTTCGAGATCGTCCCGTCGCGTTAGGGCGATTTCGCCCCGGGAAACGGATATCCACCCGCGGCGTTGCAGTTCCTTCAGCTGGCGGCTGACGACTTCGCGCGCGCTTCCCAGTTCGGCGGCAAGGTCCTGATGCGTCGCCTTGACCACATCTTCAGTTGCCGCGAGGGCCAACAGCCTTTGCGCCAGGCGCTTGTCCAACCGCTCGAACGCCACCTCCTGCACCACGTGCATGATGTCGGAGATGCGGTCCGAGTAGTCAGCAAAGACGAGCTGACGGAAGCCCGAAGACCGGGCAATGGCCTCCTCGAAGGCGGCCTTGGGGATCGCGATCGCCTCTACGTCCGTCTCGGTGACGCCTTCCGCGAGATAGGCCTCCCCTGAAAACAGGCAGGACGTCGTCAGGATGCAGCTGTCGCCCCCGGTGACGCGGTAAAGAACGATCTCCCTTCCGCTCGGAGAGACCTGCTGAACGCGAATGGTCCCCTCCAGGACCAGCATGAAACTCTCCGCGGGAACGCCCGGCGCGAACACCGTCGTACCGGCCGGCAGCGAGACCTGCACGGCGCGTTCCGAGAGAAGTTTTTTGTCTTCGGCTGACAGAACCGCAAGGTCGGAAAACTGGTCGACCCAGGTATCACTCATGAATGAACCCTCACTGCATGGGACTTGCCGTTCGGCGTCGGAACGGTGACTAAGTCACAGACCCTACGTGCGCACAACCGTATCCTCGGTGCGTTTTTTTCGACAGGCCGATCTTGTCGCACATCAGGAGCTCACTCATGAAAGCCAACGTTGGAACAGTTGACCGTGTCGCGCGTCTCATCATCGGTATCGCACTCATTATCGTCCCGTTTACAGGTGGGCTCGGGCTTTTCGACACCGCTACCTACAAGTATGTGGCCGCCGCCATTGGCGCGATCCTTGTTGCCACCGCCGCTGTCCGTTTCTGTCCGCTGTACCGGATTCTCGGCCTGCGCACCTGCCCGGCGTAGGGAGCCACGCCGGCAGTTGTCGCAGATCAAAGCGCGGCAACGCGGTGCAGCGCATAACTCGCATCGAGTTTGCACAGCGCTGTGGCGGAATGGGTTTGCGGCGGCAGCTGGGCCCTTTGCATGAAATGTCCGAAAGAGTAAGCCCTGGCTCAGGAGGAACCAATGACCGACTACCCCGTCAATCTGGACATCAAACCGGATGTCAAAGCGTTCTTTGATCCGGCGACCAACACGATCAGCTACGTCGTCAAGGACCCGCAGTCGAACAGCTGTGCGGTCGTCGACTCCGTTATGGACTTCGACTACGCGTCTGGCCGGCTGACGTCGGAGCATGCCGACGAGATCATCGCCTACATCGAGACGAACAATCTCAAGCTCGAATGGCTGATCGAGACCCATGTCCATGCCGACCATCTCTCCGCCGCCCCTTACATCCAGTCGAAACTGGGTGGAAAGATCGGCGTCGGCGAGAAGATCATCGTTGTGCAGAACGTGTTCGGCAAGGTCTTCAACGAGGGAACTGAATTTCAGCGGGACGGCAGCCAGTTCGATGCCTTGTTCAAGGACGGGGACACATATCGGATCGGCGAAATGACGTGTTTCGCGATCCATACCCCCGGCCACACGCCGGCCTGCATGGTGCATGTCGTGGGAGACGCCGCTTTCGTGGGCGATACGCTGTTCATGCCGGACGGCGGATCGGCACGCGCCGATTTTCCCGGCGGCTCGGCTGAAGAACTCTACGATTCAATCCAGAAGGTCCTGTCGCTGCCGGAGTCCATGCGGCTGTTCATGTGTCATGACTACGGTCCCAATGGCCGGGAAATCCAGTGGGAGACGACTGTCGCGGAGGAAAAGGCGAACAACATCCATGTCGGTGGCGGCAAGACGCGCGAGGAATTCGTCAAGCTTCGCACCGAACGCGACGCAACGCTCGATATGCCGAAGCTGATTATCCCCTCGCTGCAGGTGAACATGCGCGCCGGCGAGGTGCCGACCGACGAGGACGGCAAGGAAATGCTGAAGGTACCGGTCAACGCGCTGTAGCCCTGTCTCTGCAAGGAGAATGAAATGCTCTGGCTTTGCCTTGGTGTCCTGCTGTGGGGTGCCGTGCACTTGATCCCGAGCGTCGGGCGGCCGTTCAGGTCACGGTTGGTTACGGCGCTTGGCGAAAACGGCTACAAGATCGCGTTCACCGTTCTGATCGTCACATCAATCGTCCTCATGGTGGTTGGTTGGCGGGCGACAGCGCCCTCCCCCTTGTATCGGCCACCGCTCTGGACCGACGCGGTCACGTTCGCGCTGATGATCCCGGCCTTCATCCTGTTCGGCGCCGCCAAACAGCCGACGCGGATCAAACAGGTCGTCCGACACCCTCAGTTGACCGGACTCATTGTCTGGTCGGTCGCCCATCTGCTCTCAAATGGAGACAGCCGCTCGATCATCCTGTTCGGCGGCCTTGGGATATGGGCCCTGGTTGAGATCTTTGCCATCAATGCCCGCGAGGGCGAGTGGGCGAAACCTGCAGTCCCGTCGATGGCAATCGAAATCAGGGGACTGGCGATCAGCCTTCTGGTCTTTGCCGCGTTCTTCTGGCTGCATCCTTATTATACAGGCGTTTACGCGATTCCACGCTGAATGGCGGGTACGTCGATATCTTGAAAACCGCGCCGTGAGTTTGGCTGCGCGTGTTTGAACCTTTCCACTCCTCGCCGCGACCAAGACAAGGACCCTCCTTGAAGCATGAAGTGCGGTAACTACATTCTCCTCGGTTCGGCCCGAATGAACAACCTACAGAAAGATCACAACTAGGGCGTCTAGCTCTTGCGAGTGTGCCGCTTGGTCATCCTGTATTGTTCAGCCGCTTACCACCTGCCTTCGCAAAAGGGCCCCCCTCATGTTCTTGCTGGTTGAACTATGGCAGGACAATTAGTTTGGAATCGAAATCAAATGCTTGTTTATTTGATTTCGAAACGCTACTATTGCTCAATTGAGTCGAAGTGTGGAATGAGAGCGAGATGGACAGCCGGGCAATCGCCGATCTGATTCTGTATCTCGGACGCATTGCGTCGGGAGACGGTCACGCCGGGGGGCTCACTCCGGTGCAATGGGCCGCCTTGAGATATTTCGCCCGCGCCAACCGCTTTTCGCGCACGCCGTCGGCATTTGCCGCATTCCACGGCACCACGCGCGGTACTGCCTCCCAGACAATCAAGGGTCTCGTCGCACGCGGATTGCTGACACAGACCCGATCGGAATCAGATGGCCGCAGCGTGAGGCTGGATCTCACTGACAAGGCCGGGGCGCTTATCGCTGAAGACCCCATCAACGCCCTGGTTCAGGCCGCGGATGCTCTCCCCCGGGGCGTCCGCGGCAACTTTTCTGCCGCGCTTCAGCGTGTGCTCGGCGGCATCGCGTCGGACAGCGGCAAGCCGATGTTCGGTACCTGCGAAACCTGTGCCTATTTTGAAGGTGATGGCTGCTGTCAGGACGGGCGCACGGAGTGTGAGTGCAGGTTTCTGGACGAAGCGCTCATGGAGCACGAACTCGGTGGCCTCTGCATCAACTTTGCCTCCGGCAAATCCGCTCCGTCTCCCACATCGGACATTGGTACGGCATAGACGTGATGACGCCCCTGCCCCAAACGGCCGTCAAGGTAGGCGACGACGAGATTACCGTCGATGCCGCCGTGCTGGCGCCCCGGCTCGGTCTCACCGTCGAGGCCCTGAAGCAGCACATGGGCGAAGGCCGCGTGACGAGTGTTTCCGAAACAGGTGTCGATGAGGACGCGGGCCGAGCCCGCCTCACCTTCCGCTATGGCGCGCGTATTTGGCGCGTCGTGATCGAAGCCGATGGCAGTCTGATCGAGGATCCGGTGCCCGGTGCCAAGGGTCCGCGTGCGGCGGACCCGTTTCATCTGGCCAACCTCGTCAAGGACGGGCCATGACCCCTCTACCCCCGAGCGAGGCGTCGGAACAGCACGCGCTGGCACAGCGCGTCCGCGCCCATCTGCAATGTCTCGTGGCGAGCGGCGGCCTGATCACGTACAAGACACTTGCCAGCGCCATGGCGTTGACTCCGCCCAACACCATTCATCGGGTGACGCAAGCGCTCGAATGGTTGATGCGGGAGGATGCCGCGCATGACCGCCCCTTTCTCGCTGCACTGGTCATCAGCCGGTCGGGCCGCGGCCTGCCGGCTCAGGGCTTTTTTGATCTGGCATGTGAGCTTGGCCGCTTTGACGGCAATCCGATGGGCGGCGAAGCGGCGGTCTTTCATAGCGCGGAAGTGGCCGCCGCGCGTTCCTATTGGAGCACGGCGGCAGTTCGGGAACAGGCTGACGCAGCATGCTGAGAGAACGGACATAGGAGTGATTGTTGATGGAAATGCGCGTAACTGGAACAGAGCAGGTTCAGCCCGCAGAATTCGATATCAGCGTTCACGCGTTGGCGGAGATGCGCAACACCGATGCCGCGCACACAATCCTCGACATTCGACGCCCCGACGAGTTGGCGGTTTGCATGATCCCCGGCAGTGTCACGATCCCCATGCAGCAGGTCATGGATGAGTTCGAACTGCTTTCGCGCGAACGGAAGCTGATCTTGGTCTGTCATCACGGAATGCGCAGCGGGCTGGTGACGGAATTCCTGCGCAACAACGGGTTCGACAATGTCTGGAACCTGGCCGGCGGCATCGATGCCTGGTCGGAGCAGATCGACCCCGCCATGCCACGCTATTGATGGAAACAGCCCGTCTGTTGACTGCCAGCCCTCCGCCAACCGGCGGCAAGGCTCCCTAGTTGTCCGCCACCGCATCCACGAACACGCCCGCGAGCCCGGTGTACCCCGCCGGGTCCATCAGCGCGTCGATCGCCGCCTCGTCGAAATGTTCGGCCACCTGGGGATCGGCCAGCAGAGCCGCCTTCATGGTGGTTTCGGTCTCGAAGGCTTTCATGCACGCATCGTAAACCACGTCATGCGCCACCTGCCGTCCGAGCGTCTTGCCGAGCGCCAACATCACCGCCTCACTCAGCAGCATGCCGCCCGTAAGGTCCAGGTTGCGGCGCATATTGGCGCTGCGGACTGAAAGCCCCTCAAGCACATGAAGGGTCTGCACCAGGGCGGCATGGGTGTGACAGGAAAGCCGTGCCAGGAATTCGCGTTCTGACTGCAGCGCGGTCCAGTCGCGTTCGTTCTCATTGACGACGCCGTCCAGCGCGCTGACGACGACCGCCCGTGTCAGCCGCGCCAGCGCTCCGACATTTTCCGAGGTGTGCGGGTTGCGCTTGTGCGGCATCGTGGAGCTGCCGACCTTCCCTTTCGGGTTCGGCTCCTCGAGCTCGGCGATCTCGCTGCGCTGAAGGATCGTCACCTCGCGGGCGATGTGACCCATGGAGCCGGTGATCAGGGCCAGCAGAAACGCATACTCGGCCGTCCGGTCGCGCGATGCATGCCAGACAATGTCGGGCACACCGAGGCCAAGGTCGTCCATCATCCGGCGCTGCACATCGGGGCCGGCTTCGCCGACCGAGGCCATGGTGCCAACCGCGCCGGCAAACTGCCCGACGAGCAGCCGGGGACGCGCCTCGGCGATACGGGCCGCATGGCGTTTAAGTTCATCCAGCCAGACCGCGGCTTTGAAGCCGAATGTAAGCGGCAGGGCCTGTTGGCCGTGCGTGCGCCCGGCCATCACCGTGTCACGGTGCTCCTTCGACAGGCGCCGGACCTCGCCCGTAACCGCCGCCAGCGTCTCCTCGATCAGGTCGAGTGACCCCTTCATCAGGAGGATGTTTCCCGTATCGGTGATGTCCTGCGTCGTCGCACCCCAATGGACCCAGCGCCCGGCTTCACCTTCGCACAGCGCCGTCATGGCGCGGACAACGGGCACGATCGGATGCGCCGTACGCTCCATCTCCTCTCGCAGGGCGTCGAGATCATAAAGCTCCGCGTCAGCGACGCGGGTGATCTCCGCCGCGGCGTCTTCCGGGACCATGCCGACAGCGGCTTCCGCCCTGGCCAGCGCGGCCTCCACGTCGAGCCACGATTGCAGGATGCTGCGGGAACTCCAGAGCTTGCGGGTGGCCTCGGTGGAATAGTCGTTGCGAAAAAGGGTGCTGTCGATGACGTGGGCGTCCATTGCGGGGGCTCCATTCTTGTTTGTTGGTCTTGTGGTCGTGTGCACCCTACACGGTCCCTGGAGGAAACAGGAATGATGCAGGTCAATAATCCGCTGGTACGTTTGGCCGCGTGTTTTCGATGGTCTGTCAAAATCTGGTCAGGGAGCGCATGGATTTGGCGTGAATCCGGGCTGCTGCTGAAGACTGTCGGCCGCCGTGTTACCGACGGGCAAACCAGGGCTCGAACCGACCTCGTGCAAAAAAAACCTTGACCCAACCGTGTCACGCGCATGTCCTACGGTAGTCATGGCGCCAGCGCTTGAGACCGCATAACTCAAGCCGTCGGATACTTGTCCGTTCGTACCGAGCATCAAGCGCCGGCACTTGTGGAAATTGCGAATACACGCAAATCAGCGGGCCGAGATAAATCAATTAGAATATGTGCTTTGGAGAAATAGATACCGCAGTCCAGCGCGTAACGAACCGAACGTTGAATTTATATAAACAATTGCATAACCTTTAGCTTGGCTCTCTGCCCATTCTGAAAAATGCTAGAGACGGCTGTTAGGCGCATATGTCATTACGCAATTCGCTCCCTTATATATTCCCCATTTTTTTGGCATCGGTTTGGGGCTTGTGCATTTTTCCCTTCTTTGTTGACAAGACGGCTTCGTTCCCAGCCGAGATATTGAGTTTGATTTGGGAACTATATAACGTAATGATGAAAGATTTTGAGCTTTATATCACTTCGAGCATCGCAGTTATATCTGCCTACATCGTCTCAACTGCACCAAATATCAAAACAAACAGAGGTAATTTTATCGCAATTATCGTGATTTATGCGCTCTTGTACTTGATGTATGTTTATTGGGAAAAACCGCTTGAAGCGGAAAGCGGCGTTGACGTTTTATTGAGCCGTGCAGGTATCGAAAATAAAAGTGTCTTCGAAGAGTCTATTGAGTCGATACGCATTTTAATCGCAACGATAATTGCCTCATTGATTGGCCTGCAGGTCCGAAAGGATCAAGAGGAGAAAGAATGATGGAAGGGTCGGTTCTCCGGGTGTTGATTGCCTTCTTTCTTTTGTCATTTTTTGGAATTGACGAAGCAAGAAGCTGCTCGCCTGATGAGCCGAACACCACGTATGAAATATCGAATGAAACAAAGCACGAACTGAACATTGAGCCTAGCGCACGTGACGGACATCATGACATCTCAGATGTTGACCAATCGAACAACAAAGTATGCATCCTGCATAGATTTAAGAGTCATCTTACGAATTTTGATATTCGGATAATATGGGACAAACAACGGGCGCCTGAAAACGACAATTCCATAAATTTTGACTTGGAGTATTTTCACGTTGATATTCCTGTCCGAATAGAGAATGTAAATAGAGAAATATCAATACGAATGAAAATTAAAGATATAAAATCTGTCAGTAAGAGGTATTTTTCACGATTGGAAAAAATAAAAGCAGGTGAGAATCAGTTGTTGGATAAATTCATTAGGAGTGCTCAGTTGTATTGGTTTGCGAAATCGAGCAGTTATTTTTCTGATGCCACACGACGTAGGGCGGCAAGTCTGTGGTTTGAAGCGTCGTATGCCTTGGCGACAGATTATTACAAACGATACCGCATCTCCAACAGCGCATATCGTGCGACTGAAGAAGAATTTGGGCGCATCGATTCCCGCAGAAGGTTCTTAAGAAAGTACCGGGAGGCAGAATCAGTGATCCTCAAATACCATACCGATGTATCTAGGCTCGCGAATGAAGGCAAATGTGATCGTGCTCGCGCGCTTTCAATTGAAATCGCCAATCGTGTTGAGTTTGGAGAAGACTTACTTGAGATCCAACGCTTGAATAAGGGCCATATTGAACAAATGCAGCGAGCGGTAGCTGAATGCCAACATCAGAAAACTTCTAGGGCACACTGAGGTTGATATTGGTGCACTTGTCTGGCGGTTATAGTTATCATGGACATCTGGGCCAACGTGCTTGTCCAATTCTTCTGGCCAATGCCTGACTCGCCGCTCTGACCAATCCCTCAAAAAAACCTTGACCCAACCGTGTCACACGCCTGTCCTACGGTAGTCATGGCGCCAGCGCTTGAGACCGCATAACTCAAGCCGTCGGATACTTGTCCGTTCGTACCGAGCATCAAGCGCCGCGAAGGGACAAGACACAATGACAGCCGCCAACACCTCCGATACGTCCGCGTCGGCGAGTTCATCTGCCGGTCCGGCATCAGCCCAGAAGAAGCTCGGGCTCTTTGCCATGACGCTGATTGTGGTCAGCGCGATGTTCGGCGGCGGCGTCTTCAACATTCCGCAGAACATGGCGCAGTCGGCGGCACTTGGAGCGATCCTGATCGCGTGGACCGTTTCCGGTCTCGGCATCTTCTTCCTTGCGCGCAGCTTCCAGGTCCTGGCCGACATCCGTCCCGAACTGACCTCGGGCATCTACATGTATTCGCGCGCCGGGTTCGGGAAGTTCGCCGGCTTTCTGATTGCCTGGGGGTATTGGCTTTCTGTTGCCTTCGGAAATGTCGGCTATGCCGTTCTGCTCATGGACGCGCTGAATTACTTCTTTCCGCCCTATTTTGCGGGTGGAAACACATGGCAGGCCATCATCGTCGCCTCGGCGCTGATCTGGGGTCTGTGCTTGTTGGTGATGACCGGCGTCCAAAGCGCCGCGGTTCTCAACAATATCGGGACGATCGCGAAGTTCGTGCCGATCACCGTGTTCATCCTTGTGGTCGGCTACTTCGCATTCCGCACGGACCTCTTCACGTCCGACTTCTGGGGAGACATCACCAGCCGGCCGCTGCAGGACAAGCCGCTCGGAAGCCTTCTCGATCAGGTGAAGAGCACCATGCTCGTCACGCTGTGGATGTATATCGGCATAGAGAGCGCCGTCGTCATGTCCGACAAGGCGGATGCGGCAACCGTCAGCCGGGCTACCCTGCTCGGCTATCTCGTGGTGACCGCGCTGTTCGTGCTTGTCTCGGTCGTACCGTTCGGCGTCCTGTCGCAAGGCGAGATGGCCCACATCGCGCCGCCGTCGACCGCGGCGATCCTCGGCAAGCTTGTGGGTTTATGGGCCGAGGTTTTCATCAATGTCGGCATGATCATCGCCCTGCTCAGCTCGTGGCTGGTCTGGACGTTGCTGGTTGCGCAATTGCCGTGGGCCTGTGCCAAGGACGGCACGTTCCCGAAGCTGTTCGCGAAGACCAACAAGGCGGGCATCGCGTCGGTTTCCCTGTGGGTTTCCACCCTGATCATGCAGGCGGCGATTATCCTGGTGTATTTCTCCAGCAATGCGTGGAACGTGATGCTGTCGATCACCGGCGTCGTGGTTCTTCCCGCCTATGTCGGCTCGGCCGCCTTCCTCTGGAAGGTGATGTGGACGGGCCAGTACCCGGATACAGCCCGGATCAGCAAGACCATGGCTCTGACCGTCAGCATTCTGGCGACGCTTTACGGGTTCTGGCTTGTCTTTGCGGCCGGCCTGCAGTTCATGCTCGCCGGTGCGGTGATCTACGCCCTCGGCCTGCCGGTCTTCGTCTGGGCGCGCCGCGAGGGCGCCCCGAAAGAGCAGGCGTTCAACAAGATCGAACTTGGCGTGGCGGCCGTGCTTTTGGGCCTTGCCGTTCTGGCGATCAGGATGCTGTTCGACGGCCGCCTGCCCGAAGTCTACAAGTCGTGAACAACCCGCACGTAGGTCCGGACCGTTCGGCGGTCTTGTGACCTTACTTCGGCTTTCGCGGTCCGACCGTTGCGATATGCGCGTTGACCAGGATGTTCGAGCTGTCGAGGCCGGGTGTTTGCCCGTGCAGATTGAACTCGATCGAGACATCGGGTGCGAACACAAGGCAATGGGTCGATCCGCCAAAGTGGAACATGCCGATCTGGTCGCCTTTCTTGACGTGCTGGCCCTGGAAAACGGTGATGTCGCATGTCGAGACCTCCGACATGCCGATCCCCACGAAGCACATCAGTCCGATATCCGGATTGTCCGCCTCGATGAAGATCAGGCCGCGGGTGGCGACTTCTGCGATATAGCCCTGGGACTCGTTCGGTCCCGACGGGTCGAGGCCTTCAGCCAGCGTCTCGGAATAGTAGGTGCCATTGACGACACGCGTCTTGACCACGCGGCCCGACACCGGTGCGTGCCAGCGGTGGTAGCTCAGCGCACTGAGAAAGGCCTGATAAACCGTCCCGCCGACAAAGTGGTCCACGTACGGGTCGTTATCCAGCATGAACTGCAATGCGTAGGGCTGGGCCTTGATCCAGAACCTGTCGCGCAGTTTCACGCCCTCCGCCACGCGATAGGGTGCCGACTCACACGCATTTACGACGATGGCGTCATTGTCGGGTTCGGCAATCGGCCGCACCCCCTCCCGGAAGCGCCTGGTGAAGAAATCATCCCATGATCTGAATCCATGATGGGGAAGCGACGGGTCGCAAATAAAGTCGTCGACAAATGTCGGCATGGCCTTTTGAGCATCTGCGCCGAACCAGCCGGTCTTTGGATCATCATTGAGGACGGACGCGCTTTCCGGGGATTGCAGGAAGACGCCCCACTCGTTCAGCATCGCCCGCAGATGAGCATCAATTTTCTCGTCCAGAAACCCGCCCCAGCCACCTATGTTTGCCATCGACCAGTCGAGGATGGCGTTGAAAGGGAAGCCGACAAGGCCGGACTCGTTGAATTCCGGCGCATGGGTCATGATTGTGTTGAACAGCCTGAGCATGTGCTCGTAGTCGCGCACCTGCATTTTGCCGGTCGGAGACTTCTTGCGGCCCGACGGTACGTCGTCGAACATCTGCGTAAAGAACATGTAGGCTTTCGCATCTGTCTCAATCAGTGTTTTGAGATCCTGGACGACGGGAAGAAGGTCGCCGGTATCCTTCTCGGCTTTCGCCATGATCTTTTCCAACCAGGCATCGAGAGTGGCCTGATCGGATGGCAGCCACTTACCTGCGAGGTAGGCTGTCTGTGCCGGAGCTTTTTTTGAAGGCATGAGGGGGCCCTTTCGTGTCACGCGGACAATTCAAAAAAATGACGCCACATGAACACGTTAGCAGGTTGCCTGTTCGTCGAACAGGTTCAAAAAAGTGACATGATCGGCGGACATGACACAACTGATGTGGGTCCCTACTTGGGCACCTGTCCGAAGCCGCGGCCCGCGGCCAGTGGTGTCGTCCGGATCAACCGCGAGTCCTTCACCGCTGCCTGCCGGTGCTTCACCGCCTCACGATAGACAGGGTCTCGGATCATGTCGACGAACGCGGCGACGGACGGATACTCGGCGATGAAGCAATGATCCCAGTGTTCTTCTCCCGGTCCGATCAGCGTCAGCTCGAACCGACCCTGCCAGACAATCCGGCCGCCGAGGCGGGCGAAGACCGGTTCGCTTTCGCGCCCGTAAGCCGCATAGGCCTCCGCACCGGTTGCCTCACGCCCGTCCGGATAGGCTGCCCTTTCGCGCAACCGCACGAGGTTCAGCATATGGACCGGCCCGTCGCGGTCGTTCTCGCGGAATGCGGCAAACGTCTCCCTGGTCGGATCGATGTAACCGGTCATTGCCCTCCCTTCTTAAACATTACTGCTCGCAGCGCTATCTCGAAGACTCAGATTTGAGCATGTGGCTGAGATAGGCGTCCACATTGGCGATTGCCGCCGCCCGAGCCTTCGAATTGCGGCCTACATGAACGCGTTTGGACCCTGTCTTGTAAACGCTGTTTCGGGTCGTGATCACCCGGGCTTTCGAGGTGGGGTGGTCGAAGCTGTGATAGGCACCGGGATGGACGTCCGCCCGCATCTTCGCACCTCTTCCATTCGCGCGCGCGACGAGTTCGAGGCAGGGGCCGGGCCGCGTCCAGTCGTCGGCGCCCCCCAGTTGGAGCAGGACGGGTATCGATGTCGCATAAGCAGTCTTCGCGACCTTGACGCACCCGGGATAAAAGCCGATGGCCACCCGAAAGTCATACGGCAGATTGGCGGGCCTGGCCCGTGCACCGTCTCGTATTGCCCACAACATGGACATGGCGCCATTTGACCAGCCCATGAGGGCGATCCGGTCGGGTCTTACATCCGGCCGTGACTGCAGATACTGCAGCGCGCCATAGACATCATAGGGTCGCTCCCTGTCCGGTTTCACAGGACGGTTCCTGATTTTGCAGATGGAACCGAGACCCCGCGGGCGAAAACTGTCGGCCAGCAACACCAGATAGCCCTGCCGCACGAGCCATTTTGACCAGAATGCCGGCCGTTTCTTCAGTTTGCCCGACCTGGTCCACATGCCGGAACAGCCGTGCAGCATGACGACGGCACTGAAAGGACCCGCGCCCTTTGGTTTGAGAAGGCGCCCGCTGAGCTTGGTTCGTTGCGCGTCCGCACTGGTAAACTGCACAGTCTCCGGTGACGCAGCCGCAATACCCGCAAATCCCGAAACCAAGAACGCACATAACGTCGCGTGGATGCATGCAATCGCAAACCACTGCGCCACCAGGTTTCGTACAGCGGTTTCAGAGACACGGGCACCAGAGCGCGCAGAGCCAATCATGGAGCGCGTTCCTCATGTTGTTTGAACAGGCTCCCTGTTGAGGCGCCTAGCTCCATTTGATCGAGCAGCCCATGCTGGGGTGTTGTTCGCGCGGACCATCTCCGGTTTCCACAATCTGGCGCATGGCGTTCACGAGTTCAGGCGTCCGCCCTTCGGGGTCATTCATCCCGGCACTGTCGAGACGCCCGCGATACTGAAGCCCGCCATCCTTGTTGAATCCGAAGAAGTCCGGTGTGCACACCGCGCCATAGGCCTTGCCGACGCTCTGGTCCTCGTCGACGAGATAGGGGAACGGAAAACCATGCTCGGCCGCAAACAGCTTCATGTTCTCCGGGCTATCGGCCGGTTTCTGCCGATAGTCATTGGACATGACGGCGAGGACGCCGATCCCCTCGTCCATGAGCAGTTTCGCGTCGCTGGCGAGCCGGTCGGCAACTGTTTTCACATAGGGGCAATGATTGCAGATGAACATGATCAACAGCCCCTTGTCCGTAAGATGATCAGACATGGTGAAGGCCGTTCCGTCGGGGTCATTCAATGTGAATTCCGGGCCTTTCCAGCCAAACTCACAAATCGGGGTATCGAGTAACATTGGCGCTCCTGGTTCTTCCTGGCTGGCCGAAGTTGCCGTGTTGTGAAGGTCGCCGGACACACCGGGGTGATGGGTCCGCTCGCGCCGGAGTCTATGCCGCATAGGTTGCCCAATCAAATGCACCTTTGCGGGCCCGTCCAGGCAACTAGGTTGGGCGCCATGCGTGCTTCCGGCGGCATCCGGATCTGAATCACAAATGGTTGGAGGTACAGCCTTATGCGACCTTATGCGGCGAAGGCCTGGCTGCTGTCCTGCTGACCTGAGTAGAGCTCTTCCAGACGGGCAACCAGGTTGTTGCGGATGATTTGGGTGCTCTCGAACCGATGAATCCGGGCGATCTCCGTGCCCTCCAGCAGATTGAGGAGATGAACGAGACCGGATGGTTCGTCGCCGCGCAGGTCGACATGGGTCGGATCGCCGGTCACCACCATGCGGGACGCCCGTCCGATCCGGGTCACGGCCATCCGCATCTTGCGGACCGTCATGTTCTGCGCTTCGTCGAGGATGATGAATGTGTCGTTGAATGTTCTGCCACGGATATGGCCCAGCGGAACCAGCTCCAGCTTGCGTTGCTCGACTAGTTGGGCGAAGCGTTGATAGCCGATCAGATCACGCAGGATATCGCTGAAGAAATCGAACTGGCTGTCGCTCTCCAGCTCCTGGCGCATGGCCGGCGTCAGCACCTCGCCCTCCATCACCACATGCGGCCGGGTAATAACAATGTGCTTGACCTTCTCTTCCGCAAGCTGATTGAGCGCTGCGGCAATCGCCAGATGAGTTTTCCCGGTTCCCGTCGGACCTATGCCGATAATGAGTTGCTGGCTCGGATCTCGCAGCGCGCGCATGAAAGCAACCTGGCTGAACGACATTGGGGTCACGGGGAACGACACGCCCTCCAGACGAAACGCAAGGTCCATTCTGAGCGTGTTTGCGATGACTCCGGAGACAAGCGCGCCCTTCGACGCCACATCCGCTGTATCCGGTCCCCCGGCCTTGCGAAGAATGCGCTCCAGCACCCGCGAAGCAACGAGGACAGCGACATCGTCGCCATTGAGCTGGACGCCTTGCGCCGTGACGACAATTTCAAAGCGGTAAGGCAATACGGCCCTTTTAACGGTCTTGACCACATCGTTATGCATCACGAGGAACGCTTCGCCCGGACGACCTTGCAGGTCGATGTTCAGGGAGTGCTGTTGTGCCGTCATCGCTGAATGGGTGCCCTTTTTGTCTCCACTCGTGCAGGGTTGTGAGAAAATCCGATCACATCCTGAGGTTGAGGATCGCCGGTTAATCTTAACCTGCCGTGAACAGCAGGCCCGCCAGTACCACATGGTCTATCGCTGGGGCACGCCCGCCTGGCAACGCCACGTCGGCCCGAATTGCGTTGCGCGCGGTGGAGATAGTCTGCGGTCTCGACCGACGCACTCTTCCCCTCGCGGCCGCGCGTTCTTATCTAAGTCGGATCCAAACCCGTGGTGTGGCCGATGTGCAGCGCGAGAACCCCATGCCTGACCTGAGCCTTTCCGAGAAGCTGCTTGGTCTGAGCCTCGTGCTCTACATCGTCTGCCTGCCGTTCAACACCTTTTGCGTGCCGACGGGCTGTAGCGACTGGCCGGCCTGGGTCACGCTTTTGTTCGGCTGGATTCTGGCCGGGTCCGGCGGCGCCAACGCGACGTGGCTCGCAAACCCGTTGTTGTTCCTCGGTTGGGCAGGCATGATCCGCCCGGACTGGCGGTATTTCAGCGTACCGCGCATCATTCCGGCTCTGCTGGCGTATGCAGCACTCGCACTGGCGGTTTCGTTCTTTTTTGCCAAGACCGTCATTTCCAACGAAGCGGGGCTCGCCCGGCCTGTCACGGGCTATGAGACGGGCTACTGGGGGTGGATCGCCAGCATGGTCTGCTTTGCGCTTTGCGCCACCGTCCATCTGTTCGAACGGGCTCATGAGGACAAACCGATACCGTGAATGCGGCACTCAATGTGTGATCACTTTGGCCACATGCATGTCAGGACGGACAATGACGACACCATTCGCCGGCAGGCCGGCGCGGACCGCGGCGTCCGCAGCCGACCCGGTGACTGCAACGTGCACAACGGGCCCGCTCCAGCCCGGAATATTCACGCCGACCGCTTGACCGAGGCGGAGCATGACGTAGCCGACGTCGGACAGCCAGTTGAAGCTGTTCCCGCCGTCCCATTCGAACCATGGAAACCGGTCGCCGCTGCGCAAGGCGCTCGACCCCGACCCGTCGCTGAGCGAACTCCCCCGGTAAGAGATGCGCGTTTGGGAGATTGTCCTGAACATCATGCGGCGCAGCGGTTTGAACTTCAGGACCGCGCCGAGCAAGACCGGCAACACCCGCGTGCGAAACTGCCGGGCAGCCCATGACGGGGAGACCATCACACCGAACGCCCGGTCGGTGGTGTGGACGAGTTGCACGCCGAACGGGCGGCGTTCCTCGTTGTAGGAGGCCAGGATCTTCGCGTCCGCCCAGCCGTTGACGACAGCGGCGAGTTTCCAGCCCAGATTGACCGCGTCTCCGAGGCCTGTGTTCATGCCCTGCCCGCCCGCCGGGCTGTGTATGTGGGCGGCGTCTCCGGCGAGAAACGCATTACCGGACTGGAAACTGTCCGTGATGCGGTGGTGCACGCGATAACCGGAGTACCAGGCGTGGCCGGTGATCTTCGCCGGAATGTCCAGCACTTCATGAATGTGCGCCGCCAGCGCATCGAACGGGAAATCTGCAGGATCTTTCACGGAAGGCGGCAGTATGCCGATCACCCGATACTGGTTGTCCCCGGACATCGGGAAGAAGCCGAGAAATTCCTTCTGGTTGATGGCGAGCAGCAGACCCTGCTTCTCGACGTTCAGTTCGATGGTCACATCGGCGACGAAGAAGTGCTGTTCGTTGGTGCCGCCCTTGAACGGCATATCCAGGAAATGGCGCACGGGACTGTGAGCGCCGCCACAGCCGACCAGATATTGGCACTCGAATTCTTCGGTGTTTCCGTCGCTGCGCTTCAGCGTGCCCGCGTACCCCGTGCCGTTCTTTCTCACATCCACCAGTTCTGTCGACCAACCGACGGAACCGCGCCGCGATACGATGTAATCACGCAAGAGCGCCTCATTGCGGGCCTGCTCCAGGATGAACAGATAAGGATACGGGCTGAGACCGGCGCCGATCTCTCCGAACTGGATCAGCGCTCTGCTTCGCCCTTTTATGAGAAACCGGACGTTCTGCGCGACAAACCCCTCCCGTGTCGCGGCATCGGCGATTCCGAGTTGGCGGTACTGCTCCAGGGTCCGCGCCTGCACCGCAAGGGCCTTACTCAGCGTTGTGATACCCTCTTTGCGGTCGATGATCGTGTGCGGTGCGCTGTACCGATGCAGTTGCGCCGACAGCATGAGCCCGGTCGGTCCGGCCCCGACAATGAGGATGGGTGTTTTGATCACTCTTTTTCCTCTCTGATCAAGTTGTCAGTCAGGTCTACGGCAAATCCTTCCATCGACCGGCAAAGGCGGTCTCAAGCGTTGTGAGTGTTCAGTCGTTCGTCGCCTCAAAAGGCGGAACGGTTCGTCTAAACGGTAAAAATTGTGGGCGCGGCCTTGCGGCCTGGTGGTGCGTTCGGAAAGAACAGATATGCTCAATAATTCTTGATGAATGTACTTTCAAATAATTTGTGGATAAATCCGTCTTTGATCCAATAGAAACTACACCAAATACGCGAATACAATGAAAAGGCAGCACCTATTGGTAGGGTTTTCTGCTGAGAAGCTACATTTGCGTTCCTCCGTCGGTTATGACGGCCGCTTCAGCGACGACCGCGATGTCGATGGCTTCTTCGTAAATGACACGCGGACGTGCTGAACCGTCATCCCGACCGGGAGCGGCAGTCACACGATTTACGTCATCCCGGACAGTGGGCGCGGAACGCGCGCCACGTGATCCGGGATCCAGCGCAAAGAGGGGCGAAGCCGCCCTGGATTCCGGCTGAAGCCTGCCGGGCGCAGGCGTTCGCCGGAATGACGGGGGAAGGCATCCGTACAGACGCACTCGTTTCCGTCACCCGCGGATTAAGTCCGGGGGCCCATTCCGCTGGCGGTTCATCGTGCGGTGGGGTCACGGCATGGATCACCGGGACACGCCTGTGCCCGCGTAGGCGGGTATCCGGTAATGACGGACTTAAGGCCAGACGAAACCTCGTCTACGTCATCCCGGACAGTACGCGCGCCGCGCGATCCGGGATCCAGAATTAAGCGGCGTTGCGTGTGGCACGTCCGCTCTGGATTCCGGCCTTCGCCGGAATGACGATGGTGCGGTTAGACCACAAAAACCGTCATCCCGGACGACGGCGGGCCTCGGGAACAAGTGTGGCGCGGCGTTCGAACCGGCCTGCGATCCGGGATCCAGAATTCAGGGACGTCGCGTGTGGCACGTCTGCACTGGATTCCGGCTTTCGCCGGAATGACGATGGTGCGGCAAGACCACAAAAACCGTCGTCCCGGACAAGCGGCGGCCTTGTGGGTCGACATGCCCGGTCCCGCGATCCGCCGCGCGATCCGGGATCCAGAGTTCAGGAGCGTCGCATGTGGTACGTCTGCTCTGGATTCCGGCGTTCGCCGAAATGACGAATGAGAAAACGGCCAGGCTGAAGCCTGCCCCCGCGCAGGTGGGAGCGGGAATGACGGGGGAAGGGAGACACGAGCAACTCTTAATTGCGGCCCAGTCCCAATCGCATTGTCCCAATCGCATTTGCAAGGCGCAGCATTTGGCCCAGCACACTATCGTCACGATATACGCACGCTGTAACATCCCGCGCGATACGCGACGGGGATGGCAGGAGTGCTTGAGGGATGGAACGAGACACGACAACGTCGAAACCATCGTCCGCGCCCGATGCCTTCTCCATTGCCACCGCTCTGTTCGTTGCCGCGATCCTTGCGATCTCCTATGCCGCCGGAGAGTGGGGCCTTTCCGTCTATGCCTTGAGCTTCTGGTACTATCTCGTTTACGCCCTCGCCTTCTTTTGGCGGCGCGTTCCGCTCGAACGCTTCAAGCGCGATTCGATGGTGCTCAAGACCGTGTCGCTGATCGCCCTTGGGTTCGTGCTCTGGTCCGTGTCGCCCAACGCCCTGTCCCTTGTCGTGACGGCGGCAGGTTTCGCCCTCAACATCTCCGCGTTCCGCGCTCTCGGGCCCGACCGGACCTATTACGGTTTCGAACTGGGCGGCATTCCGGCGAAACGCGTGACGTCTTTTCCATTCAATGTGCTGTCTCATCCCATGCTCATCGGCAATATGGTCGCCTATGGCGGACCTTTGATCGATGAGACGTTCCGCGAAGAGTGGTGGCCCCTCGCCGCGGCGCATGTGCTTCTGAACCTTTTGGTCCTGTTGATGGAGGCGCGCGCTCGCTCCGGCGCTACTGCCGGCGCCCTGTGGACCGGCTTCATACTCATCGCCGGGTCGGTGCTGTTTGTCATGGGTTTCACACTGGTGTGGCAGTTCGCGTTTAGCACAGTTGTCATGGGATTCGTTTTTGCCGCGATTCTCTACCGCCGCTATGCGATGGAGCCGCGCAAAACTGACTGAAGGAGAGGCCATCATGAGCGAGCAGACCCAGGGCGCCGCCATTGACGTCGGCCAGGGACAATCCCGGCCGCGCAAGCGCATGTTTTCAGCGCGCATCGGCCGGTTTGAGAACCGCGACCAACGCGCCCTCATGGACGAATTGGCGCGATGGGTGGAGGATGCCTATCGCGATGAGCTGAAGGCGCGCTCGTCAATGCACGTTTACGTCCGCAAATTGCCGGAAGACATCGCCGCCAAGATCGACCGCCTGCGTGACGCCGATGTGATCATGTCGGCGATTGCCGAGCAGTTTCCGGAAGGATCCGTCATCACGCCGATGAAGCACACGGACGAGCTGTACCTGTCGCATTACAATCGGGATTTCGGTGGTGACCACGGCCTGTTCGCCAAGCACTATGACGGCAATCTGCGCTTCATGCCCATCGGTGCGGTGGTGCGGTCGTTGATCTACCTGCAGTCGGATGCGACCTACAAGGTGGTGTTCGGCGACAGCGGAGTCGAGAAGGCGTTCGAAACCTACGACTTTGGCCTGCTCGACTTCCACAAGGAGCTGCACTGGGTCGAGGGCGAGTACAATCCGGAAGATCAGCAGCGCATCCTGCTGAAGTGCAACTATCTCGCAGCACCCCGGAATGCGGTCTGGATCACGAAGGCATTGCTCGGCGCCAATACGGCGGTGTTCTATGTGGTCAAGGCGGCAATGGAGTACTCCAAGAGCCCGAAGACTCCGCTACAGCACATCGTAGGCTACGTCTGCAATGTCATGCGATTGCTCAACAACATCCACCCGCTGGTTCCGATCCTGTTGATCCTGACGCTCATCGTCGCGGCAGGCTGGGGACTGTCAAGGCTCTGATCATTGCGTTGAACACCGCATCACCATGCGGCATCCGGCCGCATATATCCTGACATATGTCAGGGCCGTGCCGTTTACCGAATCTTGTCGTCTGTTGGGTAAGGGGTAGCGAGATAAAAAAAATCGTTCTGGGGGCCGCCATGTCACCTGACAGGACCAGTCGCGATCATCGCTGTTGCCCGGATTCCGCTCAACGGATCGCCCTTGAGAGGGTCCAGTCTCTTCCGGTCGTATCTCTTTCCGCCAGCCTGGAAAACGTGTTCGAGATCTTCCGCACGAACAAGGATCAATCGGTCCTGCCCGTTGTGAACGATCTGCACCACCCTGCGGGCATCATCGTTGAGAGCGACTTCAAGGAATACAATTACTCACCTTTCGGGCGTGAGCTGCTGCAGAACACGTCTTACCCGAAGACCATATCCCACTTCCTGCGAAGCTGCCCGATTGTCGAATTCGATGAGCTGACGGAACTTGTGCTCGACAACACCAGCATCGACAGCGGGTTCGAAGGCGTCATTATCACCGACGGTCTGAGGTATCACGGGTTCATCTCGGTTTACGGGTTGCTTGAGATTTCCTACGAGAAGCAGGTTGCGAGTGAGAAGCTGCTGATCGAGCACCGCGACCTTCTGCAGCAGCGCGTGGAGCAGGCTACCGCCGACTTGCGGAACAAGGCACACCAGCTTGAGTCCGCGCTCGCCAAAGAAAAGGAACTGAACGAGCAGCAGCGCCAGTTCGTCTCGATGGCGAGCCATGAGTTCCGGACTCCGCTGGCGATCATCGACTCTTCAGCGCAGCGCCTGAAGAAACGCGTTGACGAGCTGACGACGGACGCGGCCCTGAAAAGGATTGAGAAGATCCGCAAGGCCGTCGCCCGCATGACCAGGCTGATGGACAGCACGCTCACTGTTGCGCGCATGGAGGAAGGCAAGATCGCGGTGGAGATTGCACCATGTGAGATCGGCGCGTTGGTGCACGAATTGTGTGCCAGACAACAGGACATCACGGACACCCATACCATTTCATGCGAAGCGTGTGATCTCCCGGATACCATTTCGGCGGATGCGAGTGCGATAGAGCAAATTCTCACCAACCTGCTCTCGAACGCGATCAAGTACGCGCCCGATGCGCCGGATGTCCGGGTGACTGTGTCTCGTCGTGGCGACGACGTTCTCATTGAAGTTGCCGACCAGGGCCTCGGCATCGACGAGGACGACCTTCCCCACATGTTCAACCGCTTCTTTCGCGCCAAAACATCTGCGGGAATTGCCGGAACAGGCATCGGCCTCAATCTGGTGAAGATGCTGGTCGAAATGCATGATGGTTCGGTGGCGGTCAAGAGCACGAAGGGCAAAGGTACGACGTTCACCGTTTCCCTGCCGATTGCCGGGCCCAAGCAGCCGAAACCCGCTTCATCGATGGAAGCCGCCTGATGAACAGATGGCGTTCGTCCATGACAGCATTGTTTATGGATCCGCCAACGGGCGATTGAAAAATGACCCGGCCGCAGATGCCACGACCGGGTTTGCATGTGGAAGAAAACAGCAGGCGCAACCCGCCTAACCTTTGGCCTTCGGCAAATCGTCGGCCGCACCCCATTCAGCCCATGACCGGTCGTAGCTGCGCACGCGCGGGAATCCGAGCAAACGCAGCGTGAAATAGGAGTGCGCGGCCGCCTTGCCGTCCTGGCAGTGCACGGCAACGTTCTTGTCTGGCGTTACGCCGCGTGCCGCGAAGTGCGCCAGCAGCTCCCTGGCCGGCTTCATCGTGGCGTCCGCCGTGAGGTTTTGTTTCCAGGGAATGGAAAGCGCCCAGGGAATATGACCTTCCTTGTGCAGCTTCACCGGGCGTACATCGATCAGCACGGAAGACTGATCTTCCTGATGATCGAGCAGCCAGTCCGCATTGGCGGCTCGGCGCGGCGTCAGATTGAGTGCGAATGACTTCGCTTTCACCTGAGGTGCCTCGGTACTCAGACTGCGGTTTTCCTTGACCCATTTCGGAATGCCACCGTTCAGGATTGCCGCCTTGCGATGCCCGAAATACTCGAGCATCCAGAACAGGCGCGCGGCATGGAAACCGCCCTTATCGTCATAGAGCACGACCTCGGTGTCCCGGTCGATCCCGAGCTTGCCCAGTTTCTCCGCCAACACGGAATTCGGCAGAAGATGCCCGCTTACATGGCTGTCGGGATCGATGACATCGTCGGCACCCAGGTGAACAGCGCCCGGAATATGGCCCTTGGCGTATGCCTTTGCGGGCCGCACATCGATGACCCGCAGGTTTTCGTCGTCAATCCGCTTGGCCAACTGCTCCGTGTCCATCAGCAATCCGGCATTGCTATAGCCGCCCGCAAACGCGGCACCGTGCGCAAACACGGCGAGCACGAGCGCGAATAAAAGCGCGAGCGCGAATGGAATCGCGCGAAGTGTCTTGGGAAAGTGTTCCATGTACGAGTTCTCCTGTGGATTGAATTACGCTCTTTGCCGCGTTCCGGGCCGCTTGCCTGTTGCGAACGCCAGTCGCGGACGGCGTGGCGCGGAAACTAGCAGCGCCCTGGATTTCGATTCCTGAAGGAAATCGACGGAAAATCTCGAAGAATTGATGTTAAAGGCGGGGGGCCTCGCTATAGGGTATCGCGCCGTATAGCCAGGACCGTCCACGGGCGAACACGCCGGCATACCGTTGCTTTGTGAAAGAGTGTCCTTTGGAGAACGCGATGCGCGAAGACACGCCCCATCCGACCATCTTCGAAATCGGTTGCTGGCGTTTTGATACGATGGCCCGCGACCTCAGTGATGGTATCCGGTCAAGACGGCTGACGCCGAAAGCTGCAGCCGTGCTTACCACACTTGCAGAGGCCGACGGATATCTCGTCACTCGGGCTGAACTGCTTGATCGCGTCTGGCCCGATACCGACATCTGTGAAGAGGCGCTGACCCATTCGGTAGCGGAAATTCGCCGTGCTCTCGGCGACAGTGGCGCACGGGTGCTGCTGGAGACAGTGCACGGTGCCGGATATCGTTTGCGCGGACCGGTTCGTGTGGCCTCGGACGAGGAGCCGCCATCCGCCATGGAGCACGATGCCCAGTTCGATCTCGATGCCTACCTTGATTACTGCGAAGCGCGCCATTTGTGCGAGCGCGAAGGGGAACGCGCATTGCCCGAGGCGGTCGAACTCTGCGGAACGGCAGCAGCCCGGGCACCAGGCTTCGCACCTATTCTGTCAGAACATGCGGCCTTGGCCGCGATGCGCGAGCTCTATTGCAAGGGCGACCGGCATGAACTGGAAGACGCGCTCCACAACGCCGACCGCGCGGCCGGATTGCGGCCCGATCTCGCCTGCGGGCATATCGCCCGAGGCGTGGTGCTGACAGCACTTGGCCGTGAGGCCGAAGCGGCTGGCGCATTCCAACAGGCGATCTTGCGCGACCCGCAGGATTTTCAGGCACATTATCACTACGCCCGGTCCCTGTTCTCATTTCGCGACTTGGCCCGTGCCGGTCGGATGGCCGAATGCGCCGCAAATCTGAGGCCGGACGATTACCGGCCGCTGTTTCTGGCGGCGTCGTCATGGTCCGCGCTTGGTGATACGGAGCGGGCCCGGACGGCAGCGGTGACAGGCCTCGCCCGTTTGCGTATTCAGCTTGCTTCAGGTGCAGCGGGCAGCCGTGCCAAAAGTGCACTCAGTCTTTTTCTTGCTTTGGTCGGGCGCCACGAGGAAGCCCACCGGAACATTGCCGCACAACAAGATACGGGAGATGCGGTGCTCTATTACGGCGTTGCCGCATGCGCCGCACTCGGAGATATCAACGCCGCCCTTGACCGGTTGGAGCAAGTTGTCGACCGGGGTTTTCGCCATGCGGACTGGCTGCGCGCCGACCCGACACTGGAGCCGCTGCGGACGTCACCACGTTACAAGCGCCTGATGGCAACCCTCGACCGGGCCTGAGCGAGGGCGAAAACCTCGGATTTTACTCTCATGTCTGCCGCACCGCAGATTTTGGGCGTTGCCGGCATTCTTTTGGAAAAACACGGCACATAATGTGATGCGGACGGCTGCTGCCTGATGCCCGGCAATTGGTGCCGAAAACGCGTTCGTGGGGAGTTGTACCTAAAGGTTAACGCACACGTTATGCGGTTATCGTGAAGTTAGGATTTCAACGACCATAATCCGGCAGGGGCGATCCGCATGTATCGCCCGAGAGCGGTAAAAAAAGATCGCACTGTCGATCCCGCAGGCAATATCGAAGCGATGAAGCAACCGGAAGACGATATTCCCCGTTCATCCGTACGGGCGTCAAAACTGCTGTGGACGCGGGATGCTTCCGGTCGACTGCTCTTTCCTAATGGGCATCGCCACGAATGCCTTGGAGACGACGCGGCTTTTCGGACGTTTCTTCTGCGCTGCCATCCAGACGATCGCGACGTTCTGTTGCAACTGCGTAAAGATTTTCAGACGGGTCACGAGCCCTACGAGACCGTCTTCCGGATCGAGGATCCGCGCGGTGGTTACCGCTGGATCGTCGAACCCGTTTTGCCTGCCATTCCCGGCGATACTTCTCCGGACCGGCTTGTAAACGCGGCCTTCGATGTAACCGCCCGAACGGTCACATCCAGGCGTCTGACGGAAAGTGAGAGGCAGTTTCGTAACCTCGTGGATGGCTCCCTGCAGGGACTTTACATCCATCGCGACTGGAAACTGTTGTTCGTCAACAGGACGGCGGCGGAGATCTTCGGTTATGACAGTCCGGAGGAGCTTTTAAAGGTCGGTGATGTCAGCGCGCTCATGGCGCCGGAGGAACATGAGCGTCTCTGGGCCTACAAAACCGCCCGCCAGAACGGTGAGGATGCGCCGGAGTACTTCATCACCAAAGGCGTCAAGAAGGACGGCTCGATCATCTGGGCGGAATATCGTGTCAGGATCGTGGATTGGAATGGCGCCCCTGCGGCACAGTGCGCGGTGGTCGATGTCACGAAGCGGAAGCTCGCGGAAGAGGCGCGCCGCCAAAGCGAAGAACTGTTTTCCCGGGTCTTTAAGGACGGGCCCATGGCTTGTGCGATCGCAGCGCCGGAGGACGGCCGTCACTATGACGTTAACGAAGGCTGGATGAAACTGGTCGGTTACACGCGTGAGGAAGCGCTTGCGAACTCGGCCGTTGAGCTCGGCATTTGGAAGCATCCCGAAGAACGTGTGAACTTTGTGGAAATGCTTGAGAAGAACGGCAGGGTCACGTCACTCGAAACAACGTTCCAGACCAAGTCAGGAGAAGACGTCGCGATACAGGTGTCCGCTGTGTATGTGCACATTGGCGGCGAACCGCGGTTGTTCGTTGTCTATGAGGACATTACGGAGCGCAAGCGGACGGACGCGGCGCTGCGCGAAAGCGAAAAGCGCTTCAAGGACATCGCCGAAGTTTCGTCAGATTGGATCTGGGAATGCGACGAGAGCTTTCGTTACAGTTACCTCTCGGACCGCTTCACGCAGATTACGGGCCAACCCAAACAACGGTTCCTCGGTAAGACGAGCCAGGAAATCGCAACGAATACCGATAGGGAGTGGACCGACCATTTGGCCGATCTTGTGGCGCACCGTCCGTTCCGCGACTTCATGTCGAAGACCGAGGATGAGGCAGGCCGCATTCACTATTGGTCGATCAGCGGACGTCCTGTGTTCGGACCCGACGGGAGTTTCAAGGGGTACCGGGGGACGGGAACGGACTGCACGGACAAGGTGGAAGCGGAAGCCGAACTCATCCGGCACAGGGACCAGCTTCAGGCGCTGGTCGATGAGGCCACCAATGAGCTGCGGCAGCGCGCGGATGAACTGTCCAGTGCTCTGCAGAAAGAAATGGAACTGCGCGACCAGCAACGCCAGTTTATCGCGACTGCGAGCCACGAATTCCGTACGCCATTGGCGATCATCGACGCCACAGCCCAACGGCTGAAAAAACAGGCTCAAAACAACAAGCTCGAACCGGAAGATGCTATCGCCCGCGTTGAGAAGATCCGAACGGCCGTTCAGCGTATGGCGACGTTGATGGAGAGCACATTGTCCGCGGCACGAATGGAAGAAGGCAAATTGGCCTTTGAGATCGGTCCCTGCGATGTGGCGCTGTTGGTTTTGGAGACGTGCGCACGTCAGCAGGAAGTCAGCGCAAGCCATACCATCACGCCGGATCTGAGAGACATGCCTGCGTCCATTCAGGCGGACACCGCCGCCCTCGAGCAGGTCTTCACCAACCTGCTCTCCAACGCTGTAAAATATTCCCCGGAAAGCCGGCAAATTGACGTTAACGGCCGGGCGGAAGACGGTTACGTGGTGATCTTGGTGCGTGACTACGGCCTTGGAATCGATGCAGAGGATCTGCCGAACATGTTCTCGAAGTTCTTCCGCGCCAAGTCGTCAACCGGCATTGCCGGAACCGGCATCGGACTGAACCTCGTCAAGACACTTGTCGAGATGCACCAGGGCAGTGTCGACGTGAGAAGCGCGCGCGGAACCGGCAGCACATTCACCGTGCGCTTGCCCATCGCCGGTCCGGCCTCCACGACACTGAGAAGCGTTCAGGCTGCGTAGCGCCCAATTGGCCACGCGGAAGTGAACGTGCGACCCGCACGAAGTTTGTTGCCTGAGAACCGGAGCATTTTGTGCTTTAATCCACCAAGGTGAGGTGCTGCAAAAAGCGCCGTGGAGAGATCACATGAAACGACTATTGCTCGCACGCATCTTCGCGCTGAGCCTCGTCCTTCCGGGCAGTATGGCACCGGGAGTACGTGCATTATCCTGAATGCAAGTGAGGTTATGGACGCCTTCCTTGCCGCCCTCGAGACCAGTGCATTTGCGCAGTATCTGCGCGTTTCGCGCTGGGGTTATGCGGCAATCAGTGCAACCCACATTTTCGGCATCGCCCTGCTCGTGGGCGCCGTTTTCCCCCTGAATCTGAAGTTTGTCGGCCTGTGGCGCGAAACGGACCGGGCGGCACTTGTACGAGTGCTGGCGCCGATGGCGGCGTCGGGTTTGCTCATCGCCGTTTTTACCGGATTGATGCTGTTCTCGGTGCGGGCGCAGGAATATGCGAACGTCACCTTACTTCAGGCCAAGCTCGTTTTGATCTCGCTGGCCATTCTGTCCGCGTTTTCCCTGCACCGTGTTTACGGACCAAGGCTGGAGGGGGCGCCTGCCATCAAACTCGCCTGGCACGGAACGTTTTCGACCGCCTGTTGGCTCGGAGCGCTGGCCTGCGGTCGCCTGATCGCTTTCGCCGGCGACTGAATGCGTCCCCAACTCCCTCGTCGAAATCGTACGGGCAAGCGTGCCCGTTTACTGCGCCGTCCAGGCCCCATCGACGGGGATGGCTGCGCCGTTGATGTTGTGCGCGCGCGGGTGGCACAACCACCCGGCCAGCATACCGATTTCGGCCGGATCGGACGTGCGCAGGCTCGGCTGCTTTTCCGACAGCAGGCTGGCGATACCGGCCTCACGGTCGCCACCACTTTCCCCCGCGCGGTCCACGATCTGGGGCTCGATGATGGCCGTTTCGGTCCAGCCGGGGCAGATGCAATTCACCGTCACGCCGCCAGTTTCACGCGAACCTTGCGCGGCATATTCCAGCGCCGCGACCTTGCTCATGCCGACAAGGCCGAACTTGGCGGCCACATAGGGTGACTTGTTGACGGAGGCGACCAGCCCGTGCACCGAAGCAATGTTGATCACGCGGCCATAGCCACGTCCGCCCATACCAGGAAGCGCCTGGCGCATGGTATGGAAGGCACCGGAAAGATTGACGGCGATGATCGCGTCCCAGATCTCAACAGTGGCTTCCGCGAAGCTCACCGTCTGCTGGATTCCGGCATTGTTGACAAGGATGTCGGGCCCGCGCCACTCCGCGATCGCTCCCATCATGGCTTCGATAGCAGCGATATCGCGCAAGTCGGCATCGAAGGTCCGGCATTCCGGCGCACCCGCGTCCGTGATCACCGCTTCGGCTTCTGCCAGCGTCTCCGCATTGGCCAGGCCGTGTACCGCGATCCGCGCACCGAGCGTTGCCAGTTCTTTGGCGATGGCGAGGCCAATTCCCTGCACAGATCCTGTAACGAGCGCGGTCTTTCCTTCCAGATACCGATCCATGCCAGCTCCCCTCACCTCGTCCGTCGCGTGCGTTTGGACGGTGTCGGGGCGTTCTTGGCGACGAACCGGTGGCCCTCGACCAATTTGAGCAGATCGAACGAGCTGATGATGCCCACAACCTCTTTTTCGTGAGTGACAATGACGTGATGAATTTTGCGCCTGCGCATGATGCGCGCGGCGACACTCGCGTCGTTGTATGCAGGCACGATGATCACGTCTTTCGACATGACCCGGCTCACCGGCGATTCGTCCTTAACGCGCCGCGCGAGGTCAGCCGACGTGACAATACCAACGGCCTCCTTTTTCGCGCCAACGATCGGGACCGCGTGAATGCGGTTCTTTTCCATGATCCGGCGCAGCCGTCCAACCGTGTGGTGCGGCTCGGCGGATATCACGCGCTTGGCCATAAGGTCCGAGATCTTGATGTTCAACTGGGCTCTCCTTTCTTCGTCTTGCAAGCCGGTGATACACGCAATTGTTCACCCTGCGGGCAGGTATGCATAGATTTGATTTTGAATTTGTTCTGCCACAACGCACGTTTCCTTGCGACAGGTCAAAAGCTGTCATCGCGGAGGATCCAGCCGCTGCAGATATGCAAGTAGCCCGGCCAGGCTGTCCGTGTCGATAAAGCGAAGCGAGAGCATGTCCGCGAGGGGCGCACCATTGCGGATCTTATGCACGGCCTGCGCCGGACGGTTGCGCGCAATCCAGCCAAGCGAGGACTTGTCGCCCGCTTCTCCATAGAGCGGGGCTTTGCCATCCGCCTGGTGGCACCTTATGCACGTACCCTCGTATATATCTTTGCCGCGCATGGGATCGCCGGTCGCATTTCCCTCCGCGTTCATCAGAGCGCCCATATCGTGTTGACCGGCGCTGAGAAACCTGGCGAGCAGCAGCAACAGATCACCGGGGATCGGTGTCGTCATTTCGCGGTGCGGCGGTGCGGACATGCGTGCGACGATCTCTTGCGGATCCATGCCCCGTACGTCCGCGAGGCTCTTGAGAATTGGCGATGCCGACCGGGTTCCGAGATGCCCTTCCGCGCCGCGGTAATCCCAACCGTGGCAGGCGACGCAACGCCACGTGGCCTCGGGCGCAATCTCTACCTCGGTTGGAAATCGCGGGTGGCGCTCGGGGGGTGGTTGGCGGCCGAGAACGGCCCAATGGTTGTCGTATAGCCGACCGCCGAGGCTCAACACCGCTGCCTCGCCGGGCCGGGCCTGCGGCGGCGTTGGCGTCTGTGCCTGAAGGGGTGAGCCAGGCCACGCGCAGATCAACAGACCGGCACATGCCGCCGCGCACGTTTTGGCAAGCAAATTTGAACATGTTCTTTGCAGCAGCCGTTTGATCATGGCCGGCGCGCCCTCCCTCGGCCTGCCCGTTGACAGGTCATAACGCCATCCTGCCATGCGATCCGCGGCGCGCGAAAGGGACAGTGTGACCCGATGGACCGAACGCGAGGCCGGCTAACCGGCTTCATTGCTGTGCCGGTAAACGAAGGTTGTCCAGTTATCGGGCACCGCCGCGTCCATGTCCCGCGCGCATCCCAGACGTTCGGCAAGCGCAATGGAGCGCCTATTCTCCGGCGCGACATAGCTGACGGCGGTGGTCCAGCGGAGGTCGTCGAAAACGTGCGCCCGCACACGGCGCACGGCCTCAACCGCGTAACCCGATCCCTCATGGGCCGGTGACCAGACCGACCAGCTCAGCTCCTTTTCAGGCCAGCCGGCGGGATACCATGGACCAACAGACCCGATGGGCTGACCGGTGTCGCGCAATTCCATCACAAACGGACCGCAGCCGTTCAACTCCCAATGTCCGATTTTCGCGGCGAATGCGCGCCAGCCCCGCCCCTCATCCTGCTCGGGACCGCCACCGATAAAAAGGGCCCTGTCGGACACGAAGAACGGTTGCCAGTGCTTAAGATCACTGGCGCGGGGCTGTCTGAGGATGAGCCGTTCGGTTTGCAGCATTGGAGCGCTCCTTTTGGTCGCGTGAGAACCCGGCCTCAGGTGCTCTACGCGTCGATGACGATTTTGCTGTCAGCTCAAGATGAGTTCTGCGTTATGCCGCGTTGCGCATTTGGGTCAAGTGCACAACCCGCGACACTCCGCGAATTGACGCGACCTGTAGCCTGTCGCAGAAATCGAGACGAAAGAACCGGTATGACGGTTTCCACGGGCGCTTCGGCCTGCATGGTGTGCAGCGCATTACGCGAAAACAACTGGAGGTTCCCGGTTATGAGCCGCTCGGAAGTGGCACTTTTGCTTGTAGCGGTCGTCGTTGCCGCCATTGGCTACGTCTACGCCTATATTCCCGACGAGGTGCCCGTCGGGGTCGCGTTGCGTCCCGATAACGAGAAGCTCGTTTCCGACGGTGCCACTCTCTATACGCTGCATTGCGCCGAATGCCATGGTGAGAACCTGGAGGGACAGCCGAACTGGCAGCGACGAGACGCGGACGGTTATCTGCCGGCCCCGCCTCACGATGAAACCGGTCATACGTGGCACCACGCCGACGAGTTGCTGTTCAGGATGACGAAGTACGGTCTCGCGGAGTTGGCCGGCGGCGGCTACAAGACGAACATGCCGGCCTACGCCGACGTGCTGAGTGACGAGCAGATTGTTGCCATCCTCAGTTACATCAAGTCGCGCTGGCCGAAGAACATTCGTGAGCGCCACGACCAGCTCAACCAGAGAGCCTCGCGCTAGGTCGCAGTCACAGACGCGCACTGAAGCGGCTGACGATCGCGGAGAGCGCAGGCCAGACCGCGCGGCCGCGTTTTCGCAACTGCGCGAAACGCGTTGTCGTTTGCTCGGCGCGCTTCGCGACCTTCACCCGGAAATGGCGCCGGTCGCGCTCAATATCGCGCAGCATCGCCGAAGCCGTTTCAAAGTCGTACATGGCGCGCGTATAACATGTCTTCAGGCCGACATGAAACGGCAAGGCCGGTTTAACGTCGCCGGTTGGCAACGGGCGTATTGCGTTGTTTCAATTGGGGCGCGAAAGGACAGCGCTATGGCTGACACACCCACACGACCACGCGATCTGAACCTTGATTGGGGCGGCGTCGGCGGACGTAACTGGGTCGAGGCGCAGGACCTGCTCGATCAGACTTTCGGTCACCTCGAAGAGCATCTTATCGCGACCCTTGCTTCTGGCGCGCAGGCGCGGGTCCTGGATGTGGGGTGCGGTACCGGAGGCACGACCCTCGCCGTGGCGCGGCGGCTGGGCGTGAGAGGAACATGCGTCGGCATCGACGTGTCGGACCCGATGGTCACCGCGGCTCGGGCGCGGGCCGAGAAGCACGGGGCGGCGGCGGACTTCATCCAGGCTGACGCGCAGGCGCACGATTTCGCACCGGACAGTTTCGATCTCATCATCTCGCGCTTCGGTGTCATGTTCTTTGACGATTTCGTGCGGGCCTTTACCAACCTGCGCCGTGCCGCTGCGAAAGGCGCGGAGCTGCGCATCATCGCCTGGCGCAGCGCCAGGGAGAACCCGTTCATGACCACTGCGGAACAGGCGGCCGGGCATCTGCTGCCGAATCTGCCGCCGCGCGGACAACCAGGCGGTCCCGGACAGTTTGCCTTCGCCGACCACGGTCACGTCCATGGCATTCTCGAAGAGAGCGGCTGGTCTGGAATCGACATCCGCCCCATGGATTTTTCATGTGCTTTTCCGGAAAGCGATCTCGCCCGGTATATCTCGCTGCTCGGGCCCATTGGCCGCGTTCTGCATGAAGCGGACGAGGCGACGCGCGCGCAGGTGATCGAGGTCGCCAGCGCTGCGTTCCAGCCCTACGTGGACAGCGCCCACGTCCGGTTCACCGCGGCCTGCTGGCTGATCACTGCACGGGCGTGAAGGACACAGAGGAAAGAAATTGCCCGACCTGAAAGTCCACACGCTCAACGACGCCATTTGCCGCCACTTCAATAATGCCGCTCATGGCGTCGAGATTCCGCCCGGCGCGCGGGTGCTGTTCACCAACGGCCAGGTCGGTGCCCGGCCCGATGGAACCGTGCCTGACAATCCGGCTGAACAGCTCGAGGTCATCTTCGAGCGGCTGAAGACCGTGCTGGCGGCTTCAGACATGGGGTTCGGCGACGTGGTGCGGTTCACCGTATACGTCACCGATATGGATATTCTGGACGATTACAGTCGCATCAGCCAGCGCCTCCTTCAGGGCCACAATCCGGCGGCAATCCTGCTGATCGTCGAAGGGTTCCCGCGCCCCGGCGTGCAGGTGGAAGTCGAAGTCATCGCGGCCAGGGTCGCGTAAGGCCTGCACATTCCTTTTTGTCCTGGAGTAAACCCGATGACAGTCAAGCGGATCGTCAGCAATCTGGCGGCTGAGGACGTCCCTGCCCTGCCGGATTTCTACAAAGAGCTGCTCGGCCTCGATGTCGCCATGGATCTCGGCTAGGTCGTCACGCTGACGTCCGGCGAAGCATCGCCGGTGCAGCTCAGCATCGCGTCCGAAGGCGGTTCGGGCACGCCCGTGCCGGACCTCTCCATTGAGGTTGACGATGTGGATGCGGTCCATGCCCGTGCGCAAGCATTGGGCCACAAGATCATCTATCCGCTCACCGACGAACCCTGGGGCGTGCGGCGCTTTTATGTGCGCGACCCTGCCGGGAAGCTGCTCAACATTCTGAGCCACACGCGCTGAAGCCAAACGCCTGATCTCACTTACCTTTTTTAGGCCTACCTAAAGGTCAGTTGGGCCAGATGCCGAGAAATTTGCATCAGTTACCGAATTAACGGTTGATTATTACCGAATAATCGGTATGCTTAAGGGAATCGCGCCTCCCTTGATGCGGTCGAGCGCGCGGTTGCCGGACCGCCGGGCTGACAGGCGGACGCCGGCCGCCTTCCGGGCCCGACGCGCCAACGCCCCCTCCGTTCGGCGCACGGCCCCCACGCTCTCGGGCGGCATGGCGGATGCTCCCCCCCAGGCGAGCATCGCGTCCCCGGTCCGGCTGCTCGCGCTCCTCCCCACGGCGCCGGGCCGGGGACACCCTTTCCTGACCGGAGGGGACGGAGAAAGACCCGTGCCCTGCCTCTCTCGAAGACGCCGAACTCTGGAACCGCGCACGCCGCAGGCATGTCATGTGATCCGTCATGCGCCGAATATGGACTCCCGCTTTCGCGGGAGTTTCGGGGTCTCTCACAAAAACACGAATTCCCGGACAAGCGGCGGCCCGAACGGGCTGTCAGCCCCGACTTCAATCCGCCGCGTGATCCGGGATCCAGATCTGGCTGCGATGCGTGTGGCACGGCACATCTGGATTCCGGCTGCAGCCTGCCCCCGCGCAGGCGGGGGCCGGAATGACGAACCAAGGAGAAAAGCCATTGCCCGAAACCACCATCAACAACGCCGAATTCCCGGACCGTGCACGCCGCAGGCGTGTCACGTGATCCGGGATCCAGCGCATATGGATTCCCGCGGAGCCTGCCCCCGCGCAGGCGGGGGGCGGGAACTTCCGAAACGAAAAGACAAGGAACCATCGTCCGTGAATGACACCGCCTCTGAACACGACTTCCCTTCCACGCTCTGGAAGCAGACCGAGCCCATGTCCCTGCTGGACCGTATGCTGCTGTTTCAGCTCCGCACCCAGATGTCCCAGGAGGATCGCGATCTCACCCACCCGCACGTGATCCTGCTGTTCACGCCCGGGGAGCTCGCCGTCCGTGAGACCGAAAAAGGCCGCGCGGCGCTGCTGAACAAGGTCAAACGCGCCGAGAGCGCCGAAGCGCAACGCGGCCGGTCAGGTCATTGGGCATACGACCCGGGACGCCATGAGAGGCTGGAACGGCTGGCCCTGTCACTGGCCAAGCCTGCGGTGCCCACCGACGAGGCGGAGAACGCCGAAGACCTGGTCGCCTAAAGGCGGATGACAGCCGACGCCCGTTTTGCCAGAGTTGCGGGAGAGCCAACAGGAGACGCACCCGTGAAACGCATCGCCTTTGCCGCCGCCATCCTCGCCGGCCTCGTGCTCGCAACGCAACCGGCTATGGCGGAGCCGATCACAACCAAAGCGCAGTTCCTCGAGCAGATCGCCGGCAAGAAACTCGTCCAGAATAGGAACTGGGTGATCCTCTCCGCCGACGGCACGGTGCGCGGCGAGGGCCCTGCCAACGGCCCTATCACCGGCAAATGGAACTGGGAGGACACCTATTACTGCCGCGACGTCACCGTCGACGGCACCGCTTTCCCCCGCGACTGCCAAAGCGTCACCCGCGCCGGCAACACCGTCAGCTTCATCCACAACAGAGGGAAAGGGATAACGATCGCGTGGGAGATTGAGTGAGGACGGTGAAAAAGCGCATGCGACGGGACAGTGTGGGAAGCGTCGCGACTGGTATCACTGCACCGAGCAAGCGTTAATATTGGGATGGCCCAAAAACACCGCTGCTACACGACCAAACCAAAAGGGTTATACAAGAAGCAGACTGAACAGGTCACAGATTGAATGTTTAGAAGGATAAAATTTCATTGGAGAGGGGCTATTCTCTTATTCAATTTTCAACAATCCACAACGCGTAATTGTTGTTAACTCGCTAGCTTCCGACTTAGATGCTTGCAAATCAGAAAATTGTAATATGAAATATGTCATCCCTCGCTTTTTTGAGAGTTGGAGGCAGAGGTGCAATCGCGTCTAATTTTGGGGATGGTTTTTCTTGCAAGCACATTGTTTGCATCTGGTGTCGGTCATGCCGAACGTTTCGTTTCTGGTCATTGGCTTGGCACGAGCCATAGTGACAAAAGTGGGAAATTTAGCCTCTGCGCAATGAATGCGACCTACAAAAGCGGCATATCGTTGCAATTTCTGATTACGCGAGATTTCACATGGGGAATACAACTAATAAACCCAAGTTGGAACCTCCGAAAAGGAGCGCGATCGGAAGTTTCACTTCATATTGATGACAGAATCCCTCTGTTAGCCACTGGGATCGTCACATCAAAATCGGCAATTACTATTGGACTTACTGGCATTAAGAACTCAGTTCGCAACCTTCGACGCGGACATGTTCTGGACATCAAAACCAATTCTGGCACTGTAAGCTTCAACCTCACCGGTACGTTCGAGGGAATATCGCGACTCTCGAAATGCGTAACCAGACAACTCCTTGCGGAAAACCGTGCTTCGGGTTCAAATCCTTTTGCGTCGTTGCAGTCAAAATCCAAAAATCAGAATGCGGATCGTATCGATCGTGCTGCGGCAACCGTATTTGTCACAAATCTTCTGTCTGAAGCCGGCGTGACAGGCTTCAAAATTCTAACTCCAGAGCAGCATGTGCTTACAGGCCAAGACGTGATGTGGACTCAACCAAATGGTTTGGTAGGCGCTTTTACAGTCATTAAAGACGCCAAGGACATAAGCGTCGACGATGCGGTTGCATTCGTGATGGGGGTTGAGTCAAAGAATTGCGAAGGTAATTTTGCTTCAGGAAAAAAGCAGTCGGCAAATCAAAAAGGAGCAATCTCAGTTCGCCGATTATTTACGGCGTGCCAAAGCCAAGACGGAAACATTGAAAACCATCATACACTAATCAAGACTTCGTCCGGAATGATAATGCGGTTGCTTTTTGCAAGCGAAGGTAGCGGAGCATCAGACGAACTTGAAAAGTCAGACGAGGCCTTCTTGCAAAAGGTCGACTGGACCAGCCTAAGGTAGGTTTGCGAGCAATGTTCCGCGGAGCGACTCAGGCGCCATGTCCTTCGTGCACCTCAACGCTAACAACTGATTGGTGCTTTTTGGGGACATGCCCCTCCCCAAAGCGCCAGCATGATCATGGACTCGATCCTAGACCTGCTGGGATACACGACCACGCGGTTGCTGCTGCCGCTCGTGACTTTTGGCAAGGTCCGCGCGGCGGCGGTTACTGAAGACGAATACTCATACAACTGGCTAGGTGCCCGCCGGGAAAAAGACGGGACGGTCGTATTGGATACTTCGACGGCAGGTTGGATCGGTTACATTTTCTGGCTCTTTGTTCTCGCTGTCGTATTGTCGGTTGTGAGGGGTTTTTGAGTCGCGCCGAGCAGTCCGCACTTCACCCCCCGCAAAGGAAACCCCACACCCCCATGACGGACACCCCCGCACACACCAGCAAGGGCTTCATCGG